>VFFB01000009.1 GCA_018882585.1 Candidatus Kapaibacterium sp. | reverse complement strand
GTGCTCTTCATCGCCTTTATGGTCATCCAAGACCAGACCTTTACCTCGTTGAATCAAGGTCCGCGCAACCCAGCCACGGTTGTTGTAGGAACTGTCAACGGTGAAGAGATCTACCTTGCTGACTTCGAAGCACGCGTCAAGGAGTACATGGATCAACAGAAGCAGCAAAACCCTAAGGCCGAGTTTGACGACGAGTCTGTGCGCCAGCAGGTGTGGGACGAGATGGTCAATCAGGTCCTTCGCAAGCAGCAGGCCACAAAGCTCGGACTCGTCGTTACGAAGCAAGAACTGCTTGATGCATTCTTCGTCAGTCCGCCGGACTACCTTACGGCCGGCTTCAAAGACAGCACCGGACGCGTGAACATGCAGCTGTACCGCGAAGTTGTAAGCAATCCCGATAAGCTCGGCGAGTTCATCCAAGGTGGCGAAGAAGACAAGGCGCGGATGGTGGCCCAGTTCAAGAACGACCTTCTCAAGATCGAAGACTTTCTGCGGACCCAAAAGCTCGACGAGGCGCTGCGAGCCACTGTTGGTGCTTCGGCAGGCGTGATCCCCACGCTGTTTGCCGAACGCGAATACATCACGAATAACTCGATAGCCGATGTCAAATTTGTGGCTGTCGATGCCACTCGTATCCCCGACAAGGAAGTGTCTGTTTCCGATGCGGAGATCAACACCTACTACGAAGCGAACAAGCAGTACTTCGAGCAGAAGAAGTCACGGAAGCTCAACTATATGATGATTCCGCTTGTTCCCTCGGCCAAGGACACCCAGCAGGCCGCCGAACGATCAATGAACCTTCAGATGGCTCTGGCGCAGGCTCCGACCCCTGCGGCCAAGGATTCGATTTTCACGATTGAAATGGCAGCCAAGAGCGGCTCTACCGTTGATTTCCGTCAGATCGGCGAGGTCGACCCGAGCATGGCAACGATTCTTTCGTCCATGACGGAACGGGAAGTGTTTGGACCTCTCACCACGCCAGAGGGAATCAAGTATGTTCGTCTGGATGGACGCCGTGAAGGCGAGAATGTTCAGGTCAAGGCCAGCCACATCCTGATCGATTTCGGTTCTGACAAGGAAGCGGCCAAGGCCGAGGCAGACAAACTGTTTGCTCGTGCAAAGAAAGGCGAAGATTTTGCAGCGCTGGCCCGTGATAACTCCAAAGATCCAGGCTCCGCAGTCAACGGTGGCGACCTTGGTTTCTTTGGTAAGGGGCGTATGGTAAAGCCGTTCGAGGACGCTGCGTTTACTGCTAGCGTCGGACAGATCGTCGGCCCCGTGGAGTCACAGTTTGGCTATCACATCATCAAGGTCACCGACAAGCAGTCGACCGAACTGAAGTATTCCGAGATCGTGATCAAGCCGTTGATCTCGACAGGTACCCGCCAGCGTGCTCTTGCCGACGCCTCGACAGCTGTAAAGCAGGTCGAAGCCGGCCAGGTACTCGACTCCATCGCCAAGAAGCTGAAGCGGCAGTCAAGCCAGACGCCGTTCTTCCAGGACGAGACGCCGATGTTTGGATCACGTCAGGTAACCCGTTTTGCTTTCACCGGATCAAAGGGTGACGTAAAGTCGTTTGACCTTCGCGGCCAGAACATCGTCGTTGCTCAGATTGCGGACATTCGCGAGGCTGGGGTCCAGATGCTGGAGGATATCAAGGAAAGCCTTCGCGCCAAACTTTTGATGGACAAGAAAGTTGAACGCGTCAAGGCACGAGCTGCCGAGATTGCTTCCGCGCTGCAAACGCAGGGCATGGATGCAGCCCCGACGGTCGACCCCACCCTTGAGGTTCGCACCATGCCGCAGGTTCGTAACAACGGTCAGCTTCAAGGCTACAGTAACGAATATGACGCTACAAATGCGGTCTTCACGATGCCTATTGGCAGTGTTTCGAAACCTATCCGTGGCAATCGCGGCTGGTTCATCCTGCAAACGATAACGCGTCAGCCGGCCGACATGGGTCGTTTCGGATCCGAGAAACTCGTTACGGCACAAATGTTGTCGAGCGCTGCTCGCAGCAGCTCCTACAATGTATGGCTGCAGAAACTCCGTGAACACGCCGAGATCGAAGACCTTCGATACAACCAGGAGTGATCGTACTGCGGTCTCACCAATGAATGAACGACGAGCCTCCATGCGGAGGCTCGTTCTGTAACATGGCAACTTCAACGTCACAGCGTTCGGTCTTGACAGAGCTTCTCCAGAGTGACGGTGGAACGTATGCCGTTTCGTCGGTCACCGATGCATACGCATGGTGCAGCCGGTTGGCCGTGAGCCACTACGAGAACTTCCCCGTTGCATCAAAGCTTCTTCCTGCGTCCATGCGTCCGCATGTGACGGCGGTGTACGCATATGCGCGGTTGGCCGATGATATCGCTGATGAAGACTGGACACATGATCAGACCGAACGACATGCCGCCCTACAGACGATGCAGCAGCTTGTCGAGGCAGCCTCGGTGCATCCTCTGGAACAAGGACATCCGATTGCCGTAGCACTTTCCCAGTCTATCGCCAACAAGGCTATTCCCACTGCCCCTTTGCATGACCTATTGCTGGCCTTTCGACAGGACGTAGATTTCAAACGGCCTGCGACGTGGGAGGATGTCATGCAGTACTGCCGTTGCAGTGCAAATCCCGTTGGACGCATTGTATTGGCAATTGCCGGCGTGCGTGACATCCGCGCTACCGAGGCATCCGATGATATCTGCACCGCACTACAGCTGGTGAACTTTTGGCAGGATCTCTCGATCGACATCCCACGAGGGCGCTGGTACCTTCCACTTGAACTTGTCGATAGTTTTGGCCAGCATGGTGCATTGCTCGAGGCACTGCGACGCACGCAAACGCTCTTTGATCGTGGTAGAATTGTCGCGTTGTTAGTCCCCTCAATACGACTGCGTACGGAACTGCATGCCATCATCCACGGAGGCGAGCGCATGCTTGGTCTCTGCCGTGATCTTGGTGACGAACTATGGACAAAACGCCCGATTCTGCGCAAGGCTGACTATTTTTCGATTGCATGGCGCGTTGCAGCGGATCTATGCATACATGATAGGAAATCTGAATTGGCATGACGACGACCGACGCACAATTGGAAGCAGCCCGACCCCAAGAGCGCACAACGAATTTCTACTATTCGTTTTCGTTCCTTCCGCGCGCCGAGCGAAATGCCATCAACGATGTGTATGCATTCTGTCGGATGATCGATGATATCGTCGATCTGCCAGCGACAGACCAGGAACGTGATGTGGAACATAAGCGTGCGGCGTTGAATGTCTGGCGCTCAAACATAGAGTCGATGTATGCCGGAAGAGCAGTGCCCGCCATTGCGCAGCCCATCGCACGTGTCGTTGAGCGCTACAACCTTCCCAAGCAGTATCTGCTGACCGTCATCGACGGCTGTGAGCGGGACCTGACACGCCGACGATATCAAACCTTTGCCGAACTCAAAGAATACTGCTACGGAGTCGCGGCCATTGTCGGTCTCATCTCGATTGAGGTCTTTGGCTATCGACATGAAGAAACAAAGCAGTATGCGATAAACCTGGGCTATGCCCTTCAGTTGACCAACATCCTTCGTGACATCAAGCAGGATAAGGACCGAGGGTACATCTACATTCCTCTCGAAGATCTGGAGCGGTTCAAGTACAGCGAGCAGGATCTTGTTGGCGAGGTCTACAATGAGAACTTTGTCGCTCTGATGGCCTTCCAGGTTCAGCGAGCCAGGGATCACTACCATAGGGCTCGCACAATGCTTCGTAGCGACGAACGGCGCACCATGGTTGCGGCCCAAATCATGGATGCCATCTACTACAGGCTTCTCGAAAAGATCGAACTGCATGACTATCGGATCTACGATCGGCGTATCTCGGTACGCACATCACACAAGCTGCTCACGGCACTGCGGGTGTGGCTTTCGAACCGACTCTTTGTACAGCGTATCAAGCCGACGAGATAGCGCCGCATGTACCGTGCCTGTTGCTATCTTTGCACTGCAGACCCTACAACAAAAGGTTGCTTCCATGTCCATCTCGTTTACAGCCGAAGAACTTCGCAAGATCGACGAACTCAAGTCACGCTACCCTGACAGCAAGGCGGCCATTATGCCTGTGCTTTGGATGGCGCAACACAAATGGGGATGGCTTTCAGAAGACGTGATGCGTCATGTCGGCGACGTCATGAATCTACCCTACGCGCATGTAAAAGGCGTTGCGACCTTTTACACGATGTATTTCAAGAAGCCCATGGGCCGTCATCACGTTCAAGTTTGCACAAACGTTTCGTGCATGCTTCGTGGCGGTGAGAAGCTCCTTGATCACGTCACGCAGCGCCTTGGGATTGGAAACAACGAGGCGACAGCCGACGGACTCTTCTCCATCGAAGAGGTGGAATGCATGGGAGCCTGTGGCGGCGCTCCTATGATCGCTATCAACGAGACGTTCTACGAGAACGCCACGATCGAAGAATTGGACCGTCTTCTATCGGCTGCCTCCGTCTCCTAAGCTGGTTTTACAGCAGTACAAGCTCGTCGTATGCGTTGTCTCACACACGGATAACGCAGCAGAACACGTTTGCTAATCGCGTTCGCGTTCTACGTATTGGGCGTACCTTTCGGGAGAGATCGACATGCTCGCTGCAGTTGGCTGCTTTCTAACGTACCGCACGCTGTGAGCGCGGCCTCGCTTCATGCAGTCACAACCACGCCTTTACAAAGTCTAGTCCAAGATTTGTTGTATAAAGTTTGATTTTACTGGATTCGTGCATTCCAAAAGTTGACCAACCATTGTAGATTAGGCCTGGTCACACACAGCATGGGTGCCCTTTTCACAGCGGTCATCGTAAACTTGATGCCAAGTCTGAAACGCGTCAGTACGGTTTGAATGGGTTCCCGGTCTATCTGGCTGGTCATTGATATGTCACTTCTGAATCATGCATCCCGCTCAACAGCGCTTCCAGGCGTCCACACCACGTATGGATCAGCGCAGCATGTGCATGCTGTTGAGTCGCAAACCAACACCTGGAATAGATTTCATGTCGATGGAAGGCAGCTGTTACCTTCTCGTCTTCCTGGATTATCGTTGAATACGGCTCCATCGACTCTCGGTACGCTTTCCAGCGCACGGCAATGGTATGGACCTTCGGTTCGTGGTGATGTGTCAAAGCGGAAGTTGAAATCCGCCACGGGCACACTATCCGTACGTACAACATCCGAAAATGAAATGCATTGCCGCAGCGGATTCACACAGGCAATTCCAGGAGGCGGACGTATATGGATACACTGACGGAGATTGCTCGGATCGTTCGGTCACGACTTTCGCCCAAAAAGCTTCGCCAGAGTTTCGTGACGGCAAGTCGGGATTCAACCTACACGACCTACCTTGAGGGGCTTCTCGAGACGCGATACACGTCGGATGAGCAAGCTGCGCAGACGCTCTTCATGCCGAATTCTAACGACAATCGTTATCGTGAAATCAAAACGAGGGCATTCGATAGACTCCTACAGGCGTTCCTGTTCCTGGAAAGTCGACGATCTGATTACTCAGAGTATCAGCTGGCCTATCATCGCTGTACTCGGAATCTGCTTGCCGCACAACTCCTGCTCCTCATAGGTGCTCGGACAGCCGCCGTTCACATTGCCAATAAGATACTCGGCATCGCAAGGAAGTATCAATTCGTTGAGATCACGCTTTCGACGGCGACGTTGCTTCGCGACGTGTATGCAACGAGCGCAGACGAGGCCTTGTTCGAAAAGTGCGTACGACTATGCAACACCTGCATCGAGCAGCTGTTAGCGCAATATCAAAGTGATGACTTTCTAGATAGCATACGCATGCTCATCTTGAATCATCCGACCGAAGTGGCCGACTACGAGCAAACACTGGATCTGATCCTACGTGAGCATGCACGCCTGCTTCAAGTGCAAAGCAGTCATCATGTCAAGGTCAATCAGTTTCGGCTGGAGGTTCTTTCCTGCGTGGCACTTAGTCGTCCGGCGGGCATCATCAGGTCGTGCGAACAAGCACTGCAGTATCTGCATACAAATCGATCACTCATACCCACGTCATTGCACGGTGAGTTTGAGATGTTTCGCTTGAAGGCGCTTCTCGCAACTGGCAATGAAATGCAGGTCCGAAACGAACATGTTCGCGTACTGCAGTGTTTCCACCAGGGGAGTACTGACTGGTTCACGTGCATTCTCGGCCAAGTTGTCGCTCTTTTTCGTTCGGGATGCTATGAAGATGTTCCAGCATTGCTACTGATGGCAGTCAAACATGAGGGCTTTCAGCGCGATGGTGCCAATGTCGTAGAACTATTTGCAACACAGGCAGCATACCTCCAGTTACTTCATCTCATGGGAATGGTGTCCCTTTCAGATGAAACACGTGCAGACCTTCAAGCGCTTCTGCATCACAACAGCGACAATGGAATCACGTTCAGCGATCTTGACCTGATCATTGCACGCACCTGTACGCACATTATCCTTGCTCGGAATGAAGAAGCACTGCGGATGATAGAATCACTCGAATCAACCTCGAAATCTCTTCGAAACGATTCGTTGGTACAACGTGCGCAGCACTTCGTGCTACTTCTTGTGGAGCTCGTACGTACCTCAACGCCAACAGCTTGTGGAGAAGAAGCTGAAAGTCCATCGGTCCAACGAATTGCACCGTCCACGTCACGAAGCTTTGAGAACTGGCAGAGCGAACCAATCCCCTACGAACGATTGTACTCGTATCTCCTTGCTTCGATTCGGTCGCAGTCATCATGGCAACAGAAGGAATCGTAGCCAATGTGGAGATATCAGTTGTTACGTGAGCTCAGTATCGTGTTAGAGGAGTCGTCCCCGATACGCTCGTTTCAACAGGCGTTTCTAAGCGCATCGAGACGTGGCACTAATGCGCGTTATGCAGATGGGATCCGCAACGCAACCATGGATTCAGATGCAGACGCTATTCGTCATCTTTATGGCGAATCGGCTCGGCGGTACGTCTTCCGGACATTCAAGTCCAGGTTCGCCGAAGATGTTCTCAGCTGCTACCTGACCGTCGAGGCCGATGATCCCGTGCGTTCGAGTTCTGCCTTTACGCGGTACAGGCTTCGACTTTACTACTTAGCTGCGGTTGTTCTTGGTTGGACCGGACGCAAGTTACTGGCTGTGCGCGTACTCCAAAAAGGACTGGACCTTGCGTTGACGTCGGATTTCTCGGACATCCTTTATTTGTACACAAGTTTACTCTCCGAACTGAGTCGCTCACTCGATGTGCGAAGTGAACAGTCTCTGTATTCGAAGTTGATGGGCACCTACCTGCGTCGTTGGCAAAGCGAGCTCATCGTAGCCGAAGCCGTGCTACGGGACGACATTATGATTCGTGGCGATCGCGCATGTCCTTTGACACGTGAAGACACACTGCAGCGTGTACGCGAGCGCATCACAACAATCAATCACGAACTTATTCCGTTCGAAGCGCAGTTGGGGTATTTGCGCATCATGACACGCTTGAGCGCTGCCAAAGGCAATACGGTAATGTTCCGGCAATACGCGAAACAGACGGATACCCTTCTCGAAGAGCATTCACAGGCGTCGGGTGAAGACCAAGCAGCAGTTGCTGCGGATCGTGCATTGGGCCTTGTACAGTTACGTATGATGCAAGACGTCCTGTCGGTCGATTGCCAACATAGTACTGACCTTCGTCCTGATTCCTCCGTGTGGTTCACGTGGCATGCATCTGGGATCATAGCGTGTGTGCATCTTGGGCAGATCGATGAGGCCGTTCGACGTTGGAATGCTGCCGACGCGATCCACAATCGTCACTTCGAGGCACGAGCCTCTGCAGATACTCCGTGGAGATTGATCGGTGGATACATTGCACTGCTCGAGACATTGGGCCTGGCCGGATCTGAGCGTCGTGATCGACCGTTTCGGATGTCGTCCTTCGTGAACTCGCTTCCGAATCCACTTCAGCAGGACTTGCGTGCAGGTCTGCCCTACCTGATCCTTGAGATTGCCCATGCAATCACGAAGGATGACTATGACCTGGCATCTCGTCGCATAGAAGCCGGAAACATCGCGCTTGTACGCATTTCGCATGCGTACGAGTACCGCCGCTTCATGATGTTTTGGCAGCTGATCCGCCTCATCTACAACAAGCGTTTTGATGTCAACAGCATCCGTGATGCTGCGGGACCACACCTTCAACAACTTTCGATGCTGGCACAAGATCCGCTACCTTCGCTGATCGCAGAAGTCATACCATTCGAAGAGCTCTTCGAGCACCTGCTAAATGCAATGTCTCGCAATGAATCACGGAATGACCACTACTATTAGAAGGTAGCCGTGGAGAGCGTCACGTAGAACTGTGGCGACGTCCGCTGTGTAACCCTGGCCGTAACATCCAGGCGAAGAAACAACAGAATCCTGTTGATTGCCAATCCATACTCAGCATAAAAGCCCCCGGCTGTTACATCCAATGCAGGTAGCATGGTTGCTGTGTACGATCTCGTCTTTTCCGAGAACGCGGTCCATGCGAGGCTTGACGTCAAAATGAACTCAAGTCCCAAACTCGCGATATTCGGAATACGAAGAACTCCGGGCACGACCTCTCCAAAATTATGCGCAAGCGTCAGGGCCACGAACCGGTCACCATAGAACTCCTTCACACGCATTCCTCGAAACGTACCAGGTGTGGCTAATCCGGCGATTGATGACTCCAGACTGAAGAATTTCTGCGGAGGCACGTTGCCATCAGCAAGCCCTGCTCTGAGGTCGACATCAAGGGTCCAGAGTGGCAGTGTTGGCGTTCTCAATCGCGCATGTACATCGAATCGACGAAACGAAAGGTCTGTTGGTAGAATCGCGGGATCGCTCATTTCGGCGCGTACACCGATCCCGGTTCGGGCCACCAGGCGTTGGGGATTGTAGCTAAGGAACAGTTCGCCACCAATCGAACGCACTGATGCATCAATGATGGATGGATTGATACGCGGCTGGTCGGGTCGAAACACGGAAAACACATCGTGTTGTCTTGCCGTCGTCTGTCTCTCATCTCGAACGAACAGGCGAAGTCTCGAAGGACGCTCATACACGTCGTTGCGGATGAACCGCAGCTGACCCCACGAATATCCGATGCCCCCTTCCCAACCGGTTGCGTAATAATAGTCGCCGTAATCGATGCCGCTCATGAACGAGGTTGCCGTAATAAGTGCTGTACGGACCGAATACGGATCGTCACGTCGGGCTAGAGAATGCCTGAGCGTTGCATCAATTGTCCATTGCTGAAACTCCCCCATGAAGACGGTTGCCGAAAGCGAGCCGTATGCACGACGATCGGCAAATCCGTATCCAAGTGTTGGTGCAAGCTCGAGCGCCGTGTCCGGACGGAAACGCATTCCCAGTCCCGTGTATAGTCCATGTACGCGGTTGTATCGCACAATGTCCTCGAATCCGGTAAAGGGGCGTCGGTTCAGCCGTCGAAGTACTCTGTTGACTTCGCCAAAGTATCGATCAAACAGCGTGTTGGTCAGCAGACTATCGGGATTCTCAAGGGCTATACGGATCTCTTCGTATGCGGCTGCCTCCTCCGGTCGGAGTGCTACCTTGGCATTCTGCTGCCAGTATGATTCGTCAAAACGTTCTGCCTGACGTGTGATCTCGACCCTGCGCTGATCGAACACGCCATCATCAAATGCAGCTCCCAGATCGTAATCGTAGCAATAGGTCTCGATCGAAATGTCAAGTCTTGGCGACAACACGAACAGGACGTCGGCCGTGAGCGAACTGGCGATGTGCATGGTCTCGGGCATGACGGCCCAGCCGTCGACAAGACGGAATGTTTGACGATACGAAAGCTTGGCATCAAATGGAAGGTTGACAGCACGGTTTGGACGCAGTCTGACCTCGAGGGGAGTCATCGTTTTCGTGTCGATGAAGATCTGCCCAGTGAAGCCTCGACGAAGCGATGAAGAAGGCTCTATTTCAATGCGAACAAGACTGTCGCGTTCGTCACTATCCAATCGAAATCGATAGTTATCGAGAGCATCTTGCGCGAACGGCGTCGGAATCTCTTGACCGATGATGGTAACGACTTCGTCGTAGGCATTGAGATTTGTGCCGAATGCGACAAAGTTTGCCTGCGGAGGAATATTGGCGGTCTGCCGGCGCTGGATGATCTCATTGAAGTACTTGTCTGGAACGGCCACATACCCTTTCGAAAACGATTCAAGGATGCTGAAAACCGTCGAATCACTCGTACTTGTGCTTCGAGAGGCTGTCAGGGTATCGGTGATCGCAACAAACTTCGAATAGAGCATGTATGTGTAGCGCTTCAGCGAGTCCGTTTGGCGGGACTTCCGAGCAAGCACCTGACGCATGATGCCAACGGCGGGGTCTTCGGCACGGACGACGATAGGAGCAGTCCGAAGTTGACGTTCCGAGAGCAGCAGATCGACTGTTGTATCACGTGCCGGCAAAACGATGGTCAGCGGATCATAGCCGACCATTGACGCCACAATGCGGATCGTGTCAGGTACGGCAATGCCCCGCAACAGGTAGCCGCCGTCACGCGACGAGAACGTGCCCGTCGTCGTTCCGTCAATCCTAACGGTCGCAAATCGGATTGGCAGCTTTGTGGTCGAATCGATCACGGTTCCACGAATCGTGATCCGATGCTGCGCCAACAATGGATGCATGCACATTAGACCGGCAAGCACCAACAAGAGAATACGCATCACGGCGTGTTGACGATCTGCTCGACCTCTTGTTGAGCCGCAGCAAGTGCCTGCTGCGGAGTTTGTTCACCATACAGCACTCGTACTGCCGCATCTTCAATGATCTCCTCGATGTCGAGCCACCGTGGATGAACGGGCGTCATCCTTGCTGCGCGGAGCTGCGTTGCAAAGGCAGCACGATCCGGATTGGAAACGATCGATGCATGCCCGGTGAACAACTTATCGGCAGGAAAGCCTGCCTCGGCAACCTTGGAACAGAAACGGACGGACTGCTCGCCGTTGGTAAGAAAGTTCACAAGCTTTCGTGCAAGGTCTTTATTGCCTGCCTTTGCACTCACGGCGAGATACTCGCCACCGGCGAAGGAAATCCCTGGTTGAGCTGCCGTAACACCGGGATACGGCATGATGGTATACCTGACGGACTTGGCGCCGGCAAGCTTCGGTAGCAGCCACGACCCGCTGTTCCAGAAAGCAAGTTGCCCCTGCATGAAGGCAGCATCAAGTTGACGCTGCGTTTCGACGGTTCCGGCTCTGCTCAGGTCCGCATACATCGTCAGGGCCCTGATGTTTTCGGGTGAATTCAGGACGGGCTTTCCTGACTGATCGAAGATGTCACCGCCATATGTCCAGAACATCGGCAGCAGCTTCTTGTACAAACGATGACGATCTGCACCGTTGATACCTATTCCGGCAACACCCTGCGCGCGTGCGGAACGCGCCATGGCTAGCACGTCATCGAACGTCAGTGCTGACGTTGTTGCGCCGGATGCAGATGTCCGCTGCCCTATCCGTTCCAGTACGCCTGCGTTTGCGTACATCACTCGTGTGTCGAGCGTCCACGGGTATGCGAACACGCGTCGATTCCACGTGGCCGGAGCCATGGCATACGGAACGAATCGCGCGATACCGGCAGAATCAGATGGCAGCTCCTGCAAGACGCCGGCACTCGAAAACTGCGCGATCCAGTCCGACCCAAGCTCAATAACATCAGGCGGAGCTCCCGAGTTGAAGGCTGCCTGAAGCTTTGCCTTGCCGTCGTTCCAGAGCAGGTTGGTGACCTCGACGGTACAGTCATTTGCTTGCTCGAACTCCCGAAGAAGTGAATCCAGGGCAGCACGTTGCGGAGCGTCGCTCCAAAACTGCCAGAAGCGTATGGTTCGGACGTTGCGGACCTCGTTGGCTTCATTACCGGAACATCCGCCAAACAGGAACGCAGCTATGAAAAATCCGGACAGCAGTAGACCGGTCATCGACCTCATTGTATCTCCTCGATATGCTCTGCGAAGCTAGCACGAAGGACGCTTTTGTCGGTGCGACCAAACATGGCTATTTTTGAGCCCGTCCTAGACGTCAGACCAAATCAATTGTTCTGGCGGGCATGCAGGAAATGTCATTACCACTCTATCTAGAACGGGGACACCGTGCCGAAAACGTCGAAGTACCTATTTATCACGGGCGGTGTTCTGTCGTCCCTTGGCAAGGGGATCGCCTCGGCCTCGATTGGCCTCCTCCTCAAACAACGCGGTCACAGCGTCACAGTCCTCAAGTTCGACCCCTACATCAATGTTGACCCTGGTACGATGAATCCGTACCAGCATGGCGAGGTCTATGTTACGGATGACGGGGCGGAGTCAGACCTTGATCTTGGTCACTACGAGCGTTTCCTTGACGTAAACATGACCAAGGCTAACAATGCCACGGCAGGACAGGTATACTTCGAGGTGATCCAACGCGAGCGTCGCGGAGAGTACCTTGGCAAGACCGTGCAGGTCATTCCCCACATCACGGACGAACTCAAACGTCGCATGCTTGCATTCGATGGAAAGTTCGACTTCGTCATCATCGAGATCGGTGGCACTGTCGGTGATATCGAATCGCTTCCGTTCATGGAAGCATCACGGCAGCTGACGCTCGAGCTTGGACGTCGCCGCGCGTTGAACATTCACCTCACCTACGTTCCCTACATCCGAAGTGCGGGCGAACTCAAGACGAAACCAACGCAGCACAGCGTCAAGACGTTGATGGAATTCGGCATCATGCCGGATATTCTTCTGTGCAGGTCCGAGATGAAGCTTGGCCGAGAGATGCGGCAGAAGATTGCGCTCTTCTGCAATGTCGAGGAACGATCGGTGATTGAAGCGCTTGATGCCGAAACGATCTACGATGTACCACAGATGTTTGCGAAGCGAAATCTTGACGACATCATCTGCGAAAAGCTGAACGTACGAAAGCGCGTACCGGAACTTGACACGTGGTCTCGGTTCACACATCGGGTTCGATCGCCTAAACACTCGATCACCATTGGACTTGCCGGAAAGTACATTCAGTACAAGGACAGTTATAAGTCGATCCTTGAGGCCTTCATTCATGCCGGAGCCGTGAACAACACACGTGTGAACGTACGCTGGATCGACTCCGAGGAGATAACCCAGGCTACCGTAGCAGAGCAGCTCGACGGAATCGATGGTCTACTCGTTGCTCCTGGCTTTGGCTCACGCGGCATCGAAGGCAAACTCCTGGCCATTCAGTATGTCCGCGAGCAGAACATTCCGTTCTTCGGTATCTGCCTTGGCATGCAATGTGCCGTCATCGAGTTCGCGCGCAACGTTGTTGGTCTGACCAAGGCGACGTCATCTGAGTTCAAAAAGAACGACCAGAATGTTATCGATCTTCTGCCCGAACAGAAGCACATCACGGACAAGGGCGGCACGATGCGACTCGGAGCATATCCATGCCATATCGCAAGCAAGCGGACGCAGGCTTATAAGGCCTATCGCAACGAGCATATCAGCGAGCGACACCGACACCGCTACGAATTCAACAATGATTTCCGCGACACGCTCACAGCAAAGGGTCTGGTCATCAGCGGAACATCACCAGACGGACGCTTGGTCGAGATTGTCGAGTTGCCGCACCATCGCTGGTTTGTAGGAGTTCAGTTCCATCCGGAACTCAAGAGTCGGGCGGTAACGGGACATCCATTGTTCATTGCATTTGTCAAGGCCTCGCTTGCTCATCATCTTGAATCGATCGACGCATGATGCAGCTCGTTCTTATCGAACCCGATGACGTTCGTGGACTATGGCCGTTCTCGGCCACACACGGTGCATGGGAACTCCGCGTCGGACATGGTACGATTCTGGAGCGCTGGCAACGTGTCCTTCAGGGACATCCTGTCGTGGTCACGTCTACGAGACCTCTTGTCGAAGCTGGCTTTCACGAACGTCAGCCCGGTACTTGCGCTGCGTTTGCCGAACGGCCTACCTTGGCAATATCGGCCGACGTCGCGCTGACGACTACCGAGATGCGTCGCATCATCGGCTTTCTTGGTCAGACAGCCTGTTGCATCACGTGTAATGGTGTCACAGTCGGCGTCTACCTGCCAACGGCATTCAAAACACTTGATGCAATGCAAGCGGCGATCGACGGTCTGGATGTGGAATCGGTGGCATCAGTTGATGTCGAAGGAACAGTTATCTCGTCGATGTGGCAAGTCCATGATGTTATGGCGAAGTTGATCAGAGACGATGCCGGCTATCTGGACAAGCACATTCATCCCACAGCGCGAGTCCATCAAATGGCCGTGATCGACACGCGTAACGGTCCAGTACTCATCGACGCCGAGGCTGTCGTGGAACCACTGGCTGTCATCTACGGGCCGGCCTCTATCGGTCGAGGCTGTTTGGTAAAGGCCCACAGTTCGCTTCGCACGGTTGCGCTTGGCCCCGTGTGTAAGGTTGCCGGCGAGATAGATACCGTGGTGTTGCAGGGATACGCAAGCAAGCAGCATGATGGTTTTCTGGGCAACGCGTACCTGGGCGAATGGACCAATCTCGGTGCCGGAACGATCGCCTCAAACCTGCTCAACACCTACGGTAACGTCATCGTCAACACTCCATGGGGCAGACTAAGTACGGAACGGATGTTCGTAGGCCTGATGATGGGTGATCATTCGAAGACGGCAATCGGCACCCTCTTTACGACTGGTACATTGGTCGGCGTCGGTGCCAACATCGTGGTATCCTCGTTTCCGCCGCAACTCATTCGATCCTTCGTCTGGAAGGATCCGTCAACCCCGCGCCCCGCGCTTGCGAAGTACCTTGCCACGGCGCGTCTGGTAATGCAACGCCGGCAGCAAGAACTTGGTCCGGCGATGACGAAGCTGCTCACCTCCATTTATGTAGATGGCGATGCCTGATAGACTCCACGTATGGATCACTGGCGCAGGCCGCGGTATTGGTCATGCCGTCGCCCAAGCACTCGCCGCAGATCATGTTCTCTCGATCTCCGGCAGAGACACGGCAAGGCTGGCCGAGGTGGTTGCGCATGCCCCCTCGGGAGCAAGTATCACCGCGCATGCCTGTGACGTCCGCTCTGAAGCGTCCGTCCGCGAAGCACACGATGTTTTCGTGGCTTCCAATGGCCCTGTCGACGTGCTTATCAATAATGCCGGTATCGGCACCTTTCGTCCGCTGTTCGACCTTACCGTCGATGAATTCGACGAACAGATCGCAGTCAACCTCCGAGGCGTCTTCCTGTGCATCAAGGCCGTCCTGCCATCAATGCTCGAGAGGCAGCGAGGCCAGATCGTCACCGTGAACTCCATTGCTGCCGTTACCGCCTACACCAGCAGTACCGCCTACGGGGCTTCAAAAAGCGGTGCGCTTGCACTTACCCGTTCGCTCCGGAACGAGGTACGCGATGCCGGCATCAAGGTGCACGATCTCTTGGTTGGCGCAACGGCAACGGACATCTGGCCTGACACGGCACGCGATGAGTTTGGTCATCGAATGATGCGCCCGGATGACGTCGCCGCCGTCGTGAAGGATCTTGTCGCAGACTTTTTCCATCCGCGTACGCATATTGAAGAACTCATTCTTCGTCCGCAACGCGGCGATCTCTGAACATTCAACAAACAACACAAGCTCTCCCCCATGTCGTACATTACCCTATTCTTCGCCTTGCTGCTGCTTATGTCATCGGTACAGGCACAAACCACGGCGTACAGCCATGGCGATCCAACCCCCGAAGAGCAGCAGATGCTCGAGATGGTCAACCGTGCCCGCGCGAATCCAACTGCCGAGGGAATTCGGTTGATGGATACGAAGGATGGGGCCGTACAACAAGCGTATACGTACTGGCAGATCGACCGTACGGCCACGAAGGCAGCCTTCACGAAGTATCCACAACGTCCCCCGCTGGCTTTCCATCCAAGTTTGATCCAGATCTCTCGTGGACATACGGCAGATATGGTGGCCAAGAACTTTCAGGGGCATACCGGAAGCGACGGATCGTCAATGTCGGATCGATACAACCGTGGCGGATACCAGTCACAGGGCATGTACGGCGAAAATGTCGCGGCCTATAGCAATAGTGTGTGGTATGGTCACTGCGGACTGAATGTGGACTGGGGTCCGCAAAACCAGATCGATCTTGGCCACCGCAAAAACATCATGAACTTCGAAGGCTATAACTACACCGAGATCGGCATTGCAATAACCTATACGGGTGGCGCTATTCCAAACGTTGGCCCGTACGTGATCACGCAGAACTTTGGAATGCGTGGCCAACGCTACGTGGTGGGCGTGGTGTATGACGACAAGAACAAGAATCAGGAATACGACCCGGGTGAAGGCATTCCCGGCGTGCGAATCCAGCCCTCCAGTGGTATGTATCATGCCGTGACATCGACATCAGGCGGGTATGCCTTCCCCTACTCTGGGACATCATCCATTACCGTTACAGCCTCGGGTGGTGGACTCCCGAGCGAGATGAAGCAGACCGTGCAGCTCACAGGCGACAACGTGAAGGTTGACTTCATGCCAGGCGGATCTGTGCCGAGCGCTCCTACACTTGCCTATCCTGCCAACAGTGCAAACAACACGCAGTTGCCGGCAAACCTTGGATGGAAGCGCGTCAATGGTGCCACAGGCTATCAGGTACAGGTCTCGACGAGCCAAGGCTTTACCACCGGGATGCTCCTTGATACGACCCTGACCGACACAGTTCTGCGCCGCGTGTATGCACCATGCGCAACGCGCACATACTGGCGCGTACGTGCTTCGAACGACAATGGCAGCGGCCCGTGGTCATCAGCTTGGAGCTTCACACCCGCTCGCACGACGTCGGCCATTGCCGGTGTGATCGGACCCAACGGTCCCGCAACAACAGACGGGACGCTCCGCTTTACGTGGAAGGCAGGTACCAATGACCCCATCGCCTACGAGCTGCATGTCATCAAGAGTGGATCACGGTTCTACACCGATTCTGCGATCACAGATACGGTCGTAAATGTTCCCGGCTTTACAGAGGCTGGTTCGTACGAGTGGCGAGTTCGTCCAAAGAATGCGTGCGGATGGCACTCGTGGACGTCACTCACGCCATTTACCCTGACCATTACGAGTGTCGACGAAGATCAGAATACGCTCGGCACGGCCTCGGCGATCGACGTACGCCCCAACCCCGCAGACGCCTCGGCAATGATCTACGTTACCACCGCTCAGTCAGCGCAGGCATTGTTGTTCATTACCGATGTGACGGGACGTGAACTCGGACGCTTCGAGACGATGCTTGATGCCGGCCTAAACGCGATTCCGATGTCATCCATCGCCCCTGTTGATGTAATGCCGTCAGGAGTCGTTACGCTCAGTATGCGTACCGCCGCCGGTGTTATCTCACGTCAGGTTGCCATCGTCCGCTAACGGACCCCGAATAGGTGCCCAACATTTCGGTGGGCATGGTCGCTTCGTCACACAAGAGTGAAGTGGTCATGCCCACCGTCCGTATGGATATGCAGAATACCCGCACGGACGAGTTTGACCAGGATCTGCGAGGCGCGCCGACGGCTGATATTGACCAGTTTGGCGAAATCTGATACGCTGACTCTGCCGTGCCGTTCAAGATACAGGAACAGCCGACGCTCGCGATCGCCAATGCTGAGCGTCATGGGCGGAGCATCGGCCCGCTGCGCCGCAAGGAAACGTACCATTTCACGGCCGGCAGCCACGCTGCTTTCTCCTTGCCTGATGAAGGCCTTCCTGTCGTGCAGCCGTTCGTCGTCGGACTCGCTTCGCAGACGATGTGGTTTGTGCGCACTATTCGGTACACGGATCACGATGACGTCCTTCCATTCGATCTCGACGATCTCCGTCGTCATCTCGATGGGAGGCTCAATCAGACTTGCCGCTACCGCGACCAGCGCCAGTTCGTGCTTCTCGCTATCGACGCCAACGATCTTTCCGTCGTCGTCAACGCCAATCAGCAGGAATCCTCCGGATGTATTCGCAAACGCAATAAGCTCACGGGCGATCTTATCGCCTGACGTGAACTTGCGTTTGAATTCGACTGTACTTGATTCGCCGCCAGAGATCAGGTCTCTGAGTTCGTGGCGCTTCATTCTGTTGTTGTGGTTAGGGGGCAATGCTCCACGAGGGCGGATGATATCCTGGACGGATCGTGAAGAAGCGCAGGTTGCCAAGGCGCTTGTTGTAGACCGAAGGATAGTGCTGAAGCCATAAGAAGGTGTAGGGCTGCTCGTCGACGACGATGCGCTGAAACTCATGCATCAGCGCTTCGCGACGGACGGGATCAAACTCGACCCGATTGGCCTCCATGATCTCGTCGGCACGCTTGTTCACAAAGCCAACATAGTTTGAACCCTTCACGCGTGATTGCGATGAATGCCACAGCTGATAGGGGTCGCTTGGGATGTCGTCATTGACCCACGCACCGATATAGCAGTCAAACTTGTGCGTCCTGAGGTTCTCAAGGAAGACTGACCACTCAAGCTTTTGCACCTTGACATCGACACCGACACGCTTGAACTCATCGACAAGAAACAGAGCGATGCGTTCGCGAGACTCATTGCCGGCATTGAGCAAGAAACTGAAACTAAGGTCCTGCTTCTGACCGTTGATAACCTTGTCGCGCGTACCATCGCCGTCAGTATCAACCCACCCGGCCTCGGCTAGTATGGCCGCAGCCTTAGCAGGATCATACTCGATGGCCGGTATCGTTGTGTCGTATTCCGGCCGCATGGGATAGACCGGCGTGTTTGTTGGCGAGGCATAACCCCGTGCGATCTGCTTCATAAGCTGATCACGGTCGACCAGATGCGAGAACGCTTTGCGAACGCGCTTGTCGCTCAGCACCGTGCGACGCGTATTCCAGCCAATGTACATGTACGTCGGCATGATGTACGTACGCTTGGCCAGGTGCGTCATACGGGACGTATCGACCTCTTCGTCGTACATCGTCGCAGGAACGAAGCTCATGAAATCCAGCTCGTTGTTCTTCAGTGCCGTCACGGCCGAAGATCGATCCGGAATCGTTCGATACAGCAGTTCCGGCGGACTGGCTCGCATCCACGGATTCACGTCCTGCCCCCAGTACCGACGGCTCTTCCGCAGACGCAGCAGTTCCTGCGTCCGCCACTCGTCGTAGACGTATGGCCCACTGCCGATGTTCAAGGCAGGATCGCGCTTTGCTTCGGGCGTATTCATGCGCTCGGCAAATGCCTTCATCGCAGCATTGGCAGCGGCGTTATCCGGGTTATTGGTCTCGGCAAAGGTGTACTTGTCTGTCAGCCCCTGCGGGTCCAGCCTGCGCTTCGAAAGGATCTTGAGCGAGCCAAGAAAGAACTCGGCAAGGAAGTACGGCTTGGACATCGTGATGCAGATTCGCCGGTCATCAAGCGCTTCAACATTCTTGACGTCGTCGTAGTAGTTACGCAATGCAGCAGCATCGATGATCAAGGGATTCTTCACGGTCTTGAATGCAAAGACAATGTCCGCTGACGTCATTGGACTGCCATCAGAGAACCTGATGCCTTCTCGCAACCGATACTCGTAGGTGAGATGATCGGTGCTGATGCGTGGCAATGAATCAGCGAGCATTGGGATCAGCTGCGACGTCTCGAAGTCCTGCATGTTCAGCGACTCAAACACGAGCCATTGAATGTCTGCACCGGAGGCATCATTGGTGATCCACGGATTCAGCCCCTCGATGTCCGAAAGCTCGTGCAGCAACACGCCGTCTCCCTTGTCGACCGTGCATGCAGTGCCAAAGCCAAGGAACAAGGTCAGGACCAACAGGATATGCGTAGGCTTATTCATCGTCACCCATGAAATACGTGATATGTCGCTGGTCGGTGCTCGCACGCGACGAGCGACGTTTGGTGATCTCGTCGTGCAGACGCTCGGCCATCACCTTCGAAGCATGATAGCCGTAGGTCTTCAGCAGGTAGTCCAAGGCGATCACTTCGGAAATAACCGTGATGTTCTTGCCGGGGATGATCGGAAGTTTGATCGTTGGGATCTCGACACCCATCAACGATGTCAGCGACTCGTCCAGACCCGTGCGGTTATATTCCCTGTCGGGATCGAACACTTCAAGCTCGACGATGATCTCCAGCCGTTTCTGGAAGCGGATGGCACGGACGCCGAACATCTGCCGTACGTCAATGACGCCAAGGCCGCGGATCTCCATGAAATGCTTGACCAGACTCGTCCCAGTGCCCATCAAGATGGACTCGCGTTTTTGCGTAAAGACAACGATGTCGTCGGCAACGAGTCGGTGTCCTCGCTCAACCAGATCGAGCGCGATCTCGCTTTTGCCAATGCCGCTGGCTCCACTGAACAGCATCCCCACGCCGTAGACATCGACAAACGACCCGTGCACGTTCAACTGAGGCGCAAACTGATCGTCAAGAAAATCGCTCAGCTGCTGGATCGCCTTGGTCGTGTCGTAGTCCGTTGCCAGAACGGCAACATTGTGCTCTCGGGCGAGGTCGATGAGTTCGTTTTCGAGTAGATGGCCGTTGGCAAGAATGATGCACGGAACATTGAACATGCAGATGTTGCGGAATGCCTTCACCCGGTCGGCATGCGTCAGACTGTTCAGGTAGTAGAACTCTGTGTTCCCGAACAGCTGAACACGGTAAAACGTGAAGAACTCCGTGTAGCCTGCCAGGGCCAGCTGAGGCCTATGCATGCTCTTATCGGTGATCTTGTTGTCCATGCCCACGTCATCCGTCAGCGATCGCAATCGCAACGGACCGGCAAGCACGTCACGTACCGTTATGTGGTCTTTCTGATGTGGAGTGATCGTCCGGATGGAGGGCATAGTCGCGTTTATCCGCGAATGGTGGTGCGAGCCGGCTCGGAACGTCCCTTGAGTTTAACGAGCTGTCGCTCAATCTTTGCTGCGGCCTCATGAATAGCTTTCAGGAACGTATCAGCCGTGTCTTTCGCCACGATGGTATGTCCCTGAATGTGCACGGTGTACTCGCAGGAGAACATGCTCGTTGCATTCAGGTGCCCGTCAAAAATCGCATCTACGCGCAAGATATTCCCATGGAATTTTTGGAAGTGCTCGGCAGCTTTCTTGGCTGCCTCATGTTCTTCGGATGACAACTCGCAGTGGCGATGGGTGACGTGATAGTCCATATGGTTACTCCTTGCTGTACAAACGTGGAACAGAATGTGTGGGCCGTTGTAGACGCAACAGCAAGAACGGATATTTTCTCGTGTAATTCAACGGGTAGCAATACACTACCGAAGAAAGATGCTGATTCCGGCGTGGATACCGATACCGCCGACGTCGACTCGATATGGCGCAGCCAGAGGTGTCGCCGTGGGAATGTCTTTGGCAATACGCGAAAACAGTGGTGCCGATGCGACACCGTAGGTGTATGACACTTCGATGTGGATAGCAGCCGAGGCGTTCTGTGTCAGATGCTTGTCGAGTCCGAGGGAAACGCCGGTACGAGCCATGAATGTTGGAACGAGGTGCGTTTTGTTGTATCGTTCGCCGGATCGCCGTGCTCCAGACGCTTGCGATGCCGTGAGTTCTTCGTTCCACGAAAGCCGAAGCACCGTCATCCCTATGCCGGCACCGGCGTAGGTGGTGAACTGCCTTCCGTTAGGAACGTAGTCTACGGTAAGCATGGAGGGAATTGCCGTTGCAGTGATCTCCTGGTACAACGTCTGCGTCGGAAGCCGCAACGAAGTGTCAATCCGCTCAGACCGATAGAGATAGGTCTCACGGACGACACCGCGGTAGTACCCCGACGTGAGACCTACGGCCACGCCGGTGAATTGATAGCTAGCGATGCCAACACGAACGATCTCGGGTGCATTGAAGGTCGAGGACGGGCCCTGCAGGTACAGCTTGTAATCACGGAAGAACTCCGGGGCATGCATTCCCATCACGGAACCGATATCGACGGCCACGCGAACGGGTTTCCCTTTACGCCCAACAGGGCGAATACTGTCTTGCTGAGTTGTCCGAGCAGATGCGTGCAATGTCAACGACGACAGAGCGACGGCCAGCCTAAAGAATACGCTTCCCCATCGACGAGGCCACGACGTCGGCGGCGAACTGCGCAGTTGCATTGCGGTTATCCAGAATGGGGTTGACTTCGGCAACTTCGAAGGAGGCAAACGCCTCGAGTTCAGAGACCAGTTCCATGACGAGATGCGTCTCGCGAAAGGATAGTCCACCCGGCACAGGCGTTCCAACACCCGGCGCAACCGACGGATCCACACCATCACAATCAAACGAAATATGCAGATGGTCGACTCGGCGTGCCATGTCTTCAAGGATGCGTTGCGCCACGTCAAACACGCCCATCCGGTCGATGTCGAACATCGTATAGGCTGCCACGCCAAGTTCCTTGATCAGGAGGCGCTCTCCGGGATCAATGCTCCGAAGTCCAATGATGGCCGCATTTGCCGGGTCCAAGGGGGCGACGTTTCCCATCAGCGAGGTCAGCGAAGGATGGCCGTGGCCCATGGCAACAGCGAGCGGCATACCATGGATATTGCCCGAAGGTGTGGTATCGGCCGTATTCATGTCAGCGTGTGCATCGATCCAGATCACGCCAAGTGTCTTTCCCCGCTCGTGACAATGCGCGCGGATGCCGGCAAGGGAGCCTATGCTCATCGAGTGATCTCCGCCGAGGATCAACGGAAAGTCACCGTCATCAAGCACGGCCTTGACGCGGTGCGCCAGCACCGTGCTCATCTCGGCAATCTCGGGAAGGTACTTCAGACGCGGGTCATAGATGTCCTGCACTTCGATGTTCCGCACGGGGATATCACCTTCGTCGATCACGGTATAGCCAAGTGATTCCAACCGCTTATCGATATCGGCGATACGCAGAGCCGAAGGCCCCATATCGACGCCTCGGCGGTCGGCGCCAAGGTCGATCGGAAACCCGATCATGCGGATGCGACTAGGCTTATGCATGAACGCTGCCACCCAGGTGACGAAGTACACGGGCCAGTGTCGCCTTCAGGTCGCTACGGTGTACGACCATGTCGACAAACCCATGCTCAAGCAGGAACTCTGACCGCTGAAAGCCCTCGGGCAACTTCTTTCGGATCGTCTGTTCAATGACGCGCGGTCCGGCAAAGCCGATCAGTGCCTTAGGTTCGGCAATGATTACATCGCCCAGCATGGCATACGAGGCGCTCACCCCGCCCGTCGTGGGGTCGGTCAGGATCGAGATATAGGGCAGTCCGGCCTCTGCCAGCTCGGACAGAAACGCACTCGTCTTTGCCATCTGCATCAACGACAGGGCCGCCTCCTGCATACGGGCTCCACCCGAAGCCGAGATGAAGATGAACGGCATACGCTGCTCAAGTGCACGACGACCGGCACGAACAAACTTTTCGCCGACGACACTGCCCATCGAGCCGCCGACGAAGCCGAAGTTCATGCAGCCGAACGAAACTGGAATTCCTTCGATCGAGCCTGTACCCGTTGTGACGGCATCCGGCAGATCGCTTTTAGCGTAGGCTTCCTTCAAGCGCGCCTTGTATGGGCGTGTATCCACAAAGTCCAACGGATCAGCCGAGCGGATATGTCGATCGGTCTCCTGCCACGTCCCCGCATCGAACAGCAGCGATGCATACTTCGTACTTCCAATCCGGAAGTGCTGGCTGCACGACGAGCACGTATAGGCATGCTCCTCAAGCTCCTTGCGATACAGCACGGCCGAGCACTGCGGACATTTCGTCCAAAGTCCGTCAGGCATTTCGCGCTGCTGGGACTCCGCAATGTTTTTTGTCTTTCGTAAGAACCAGGCCATACATCCATTCGTGGTTGGTGGGACTGCTAAAGTACGGAAGTGCCGGCTACGGCACGACCGTGAACCAACGCCCCTTCCCTCCCCTGACAACATAGACACCAGGGGGCAGCGACGGAACGAGGATAGAACCATCTGTAGCCGGAACAAGGGCCACGAGACTTCCCTGAACATCCCAAATGGCCGATGGCGACGCCGTTGGGTCGACCGCAAGCTCGTCGCCCGCACGCATCACCCGCGGGTGGCTGGTATTCACGCGAGCGTCGGCAGCGACGGATGTTGTGGTAACAGCTACGTTGTAAAACGTAAGCGCTCCGATGCCAGCATCGGTGACGAGCCACGGACCTTGAAACACGGCATCCGTTCCGGGATACTGCGTGTCGGGAACGTACGAAACCGACGAGACGGATACTCCTGACGGCACACGGAGTTCAACCGTATTGCCTTTGGCAATGGCAGATGAAGGATGCTCGGTTTGCTCACCATTGAGGAAGAACGCATCCTTCGAGTAACGGATCTCTCCTCCCGCAGCCGTATCGGTCGTGAACCGAAGGGCAGATGTGCGCGAGAATGTCAGCGTTACGACGGTACCATCGGAGCGCACATCAGCTGTTGCCTGCTGGATCACCGGTGCCGTACCCGTGAAGCCGTCGCCAAGTGACGCACGATTGGCCTTGATGATGTCCATGAGCTGACGTCCGAGCGTCTGATACCCTGCCGGGGTGTAGTGACATCCGTCGTGTCCAGGTAATCCCGCAGCGGCATGCACGTAGACGTCGGGGTAGCGGCCGTTACCAAGTTCCATCTGGTCGTGTCTGAGTTTGGCATGTTGCGTACCACCGCATCCCGGACGGATCTGAATGACAATGATGCGTTCCAGGTTCGGGAGCTCTTCCCGCCATTCGCGATACAGCTTGTCGAACAGCTCTCCATAACGGTCGCCACCGCCGTTGGACTCGCCCTGGTACCAGATCAGCAGCCGCACATATGGGGCAAGACCGCTTTGTTTGAGTCGGTACGCCCATGAGCCATAGATCGTCGTGCGATCTAGTCTGTTCTGTCCATTCGGAAAATGCTGTTCAATGCGGGTGCCACCTACACCGCCGTTGATGACGCAGGTTGGACGCTGGAACTCTGTCGCAAAGGCATTCTGCAGATACATGCCGATGCCCCCCACATTCGCACCACCGCCGCCATCAGTTGCAACACTGCGCTTGAAGGTGGTGTCCGAGGCTGCCTGCCCGAAGTTCGACCCAAAGGTCCGTGCCCACGGCGATACTGGCAGCGTCGCGTCCGGAAAGATCGAATTCGACTGTCCTTCAATGGCAATCACCTCGCCACACACAATCTCGTCGACGCTGTGCACCGTATCCCGCCCAACGTTGTCCTCGGTGATGAATCGCAGCGTATACGCGTGCAGACCCGGCTGCAGCGTGCGCTGAAAGGAAAATCGCGGTGTGGTTCGCACATCAAACTGCCACGAGCCTGCACGCTTGCCTGCGGAGTCCAGTTCGACAGATAGCTTTCGCACGGCTCCGTCGACGACGGTACCGGAGCAGACCATGTCCTGACCTTCTGCGTACAGGGCAAGCGGTTTCGGCACCACGTCAAACGCGATCACTGGTGGCTCGGGATCCGGAGCTCTTACGATGCCATATCGATTGTGCAACTCGATATCAGCCTCCTGCACCTCGAGTGGTGCTAAGGCGCGACCGTAGATGGCTACCTCCGCAATGTCGGCACTCAGAAAGTTCGACGCCTGGTATGCACCGAGGAAAATCTTCGGGTCATTGTTGACCGGAACGTACGATTCGCCGGCCCCAAGGACGTTGTTGACGTGGATCGTCGCCACATTCTCGGCTAGCTTGTACACGACCCGCACTACGGCAAAGGATCCAACGCCGATTCCGACGTCGCTTACTGCCTGATTCCCAAAGTCGCCGGCATGCAGAACGCGCGGCTTATCACTGCTGCCCATCCACAGCGTCCGTGACGTTCCTCCGATGATGTTACCTGCCGGGGCGGTATTGTTCAGTCTGAGCACCACGTAGATGGTGTAGTCCGAATTCACAGGAAATCGGCTGGGACCATCAAGATACGTCGATGCTCCGGCGTCAAATCGCACCGCATCGTGTCCGTTAACGGCATCGTCGACCAGACGCGGCTGCGACTCACCAACAGCCGTTGCCAGACCTCCGATCCGATCACCGCTTTCCCACGATGTCACCAGATCGCCCACCGTCGTGACGCCTCTGTCAGCCCGCCACCAAACGGCAAGACCTGCCTGCGGAATCTCGGCAAATGCCGACGCGCCAGCCAGTAGCAATGCTATCAATGCAGCACGCATGCACAATCTCCTTTCAGCACGTCCAAGCGAATGATCCTGTTACGATCACTTCCCGATCGAGAGCACTTCGTACTGGATCACGCCAGCTGGGACTTTTGTTTCAATGACGTCGCCTACAACCTTGCCTAGCATAGCCTTACCGAGAGGGCTTGTGACCGACAGTTTGTTTTGCTCAAAGTCAGCTTCTTCTGGGCTTACCAGCTGGTACTCAACTTCCTTGGTGCTCTTCTTGTTCAGAAGTCGAACCTTGGATAGGATGTAGACCTTGTCATCTGGAAAGTCTTTGGGATCGATGACCTGTACGCGTGACAATGCACCTTCAAGGCGCGAGATGCGTATCTCGAGCAGCTCCTGCTCGTGCTTTGCGGCATCGTAATCAGCGTTTTCGGACAGATCGCCATGCGAGCGTGCATCGGCGATTTTTTGGGCGATTTCCTTGCGTCCACGTGATTTCAGGTCATGCAGTTCAGACTGCATCGTCAGCAGGTGTTCGCGCGTAACGTAAACGACATCTCCGGGCATGATGGACTCCTAAAAGCAAAAGCCGCCAGTGTTACCTTGTAGGGCGGCCAGCTACGTACCAGTCGATAAAAAAGCAAAGCCGTCGCGGAGTCGAACGGCTTTGCTACGTGTTTCTTTGGACAAATGTACACCCGCAGGGGGCGAAAAGCAAGGAATCCCAGGCCTCAGAGGTGGCGCAGCAGATGGCCCATTTTGTCTCGTTTTGTTTCGAGATACCGTTGGTTATCCTCGTTCGCGTCCATTTCAAGTGGTACAAGTTCTACGACTTCCAAACCGTACGATTGGAGGCCGACGCGCTTCTTCGGATTGTTGGTCATCAGCCGCATCTTTCGCACGCCTAGATCAAACAGGATCTGTGCTCCGATGCCATAGTCGCGAGGGTCAGCCTGAAAACCGAGTGTCGTATTCGCCTCGACCGTATCAAGCCCCTGTTCCTGCAAGGCGTAGGCCTTGATCTTGTTGACAAGGCCGATTCCACGGCCTTCCTGACGCATGTACAAGACAACGCCCTGCCCTGCTGCCTCGATGCGTTCAAGGGCTGCATGCAGCTGCGGCCCACAGTCACAACGACGAGATCCAAAGATGTCACCTGTCAAGCACTCACTGTGGACTCGCACCAGCACGGGCTCGTCGCCCGAGATGTTGCCTTTGACGATGGCAACATGTTCCTTTCCGTCAACCACGTTTTCGTATACCTTCAACGTAAAGTCTCCGTGATCGCTCGGCAGTTTTGCCTCTGCAACCATGCGCACCAGCAACTCCGTTTGGCGGCGATACGCTATCAGGTCCTGAACCGTAATCATTGGCAGTGCATGCTGTTCGGCAAACACTCGCAAATCGGGCATGCGCGCCATCGACCCGTCGGAATTGAGGATCTCACACAGGACGCCCGTAGGGCGTAGACCGGCAAGTTTCATCAGGTCGACCACTGCCTCGGTATGTCCGGCGCGGCGCAGCACGCCACCGTCCACGGCGATCAGCGGAAAGATGTGCCCGGGGCGCCCCAAGTCGCTTGGCTTTGTTGCCGGGTCGGCCATGGCACGGACCGTAGCCGTGCGGTCGGCAACGCTGATGCCCGAGGCTGTGCCATGGACGTAGTCGACCGAGATAGTGAACCGCGTACCATGAAGCGCCGTGTTGTCATTGACCATCAACGGCAGATCAAGCTCTCTGGCGCGCTCTCCGTCGATCGACACGCATATCAGGCCGCGTGCCTGGGTCGCCATGAAGTTGATCACATCCTCCGAGCAGAGTTCGGCCGAAGCGATCAGGTCGCCCTCGTTCTCGCGGTCTTCGTCGTCGACAACGATGATGCAGCGGCCAGCTCGAAGCGATTCGAGTGCTGTTTCGATCCTGTCAAGCATGCGATCAGTTGGACACGATGGTGGTCACCACGGACTTATCGAAGCGCACGTGGCAGTTGGAGGCAACGGTGATGGTCACGACGGCATCCTCGATCTCGTAGACCGTTCCATGGATACCGGAGGCCGTCACGACTTTGTCGCCCTTCTTCAGACCGGTCAGCATCTTCTGATGCTCCTTCGCACGCTTCTGCTGCGGACGGATCATCATGAAGTAGAAGATCAGAATCACCGAGCCGAACATGACGAGTGTCGAGATCAGCTGTCCGGTCGGATCGGCGCCTTGGCCCTGCGGCGGAGGTGCCATAAGAAGCATTGCAAGCATGGTCGTTATTCCAGTGAAACGTGAAAGATGTTAGGGTCGATGTTGCATGAGCCGCTGTGCAGTCGCGGCGGCCCACTCCTTGTATGTACCGGCCAGAATATGCGTGCGAGCAGTTCTGGTCAGCCATAGGTACAATGCCAAGTTCTGTGCCGTGGCCAGCATCAATCCAAGGATCTCGCCGGCGTTGAACAGATGACGAAGATACGCCAGTGAATAGTTCCGACTGATATAGGAGTCCAGACCATCGTCGATCGGCTCATCAACCAGCTTGTATCGAGCATTCTTGATGTTGACGCGGCCATGCGTCGTGTAGATCGTTCCATTGCGGGCGTTTCGGGTGGGCATCACGCAATCGAACAGATCGACACCAAGGCCAATGGCCGTGAGGATGTTCTCGGGCGTTCCCACGCCCATAAGGTAACGCGGCTTATGCACCGGCATCACGGCCGTGCTCGTTTCGGTAATGGCATACATATCGTCGGCGGGTTCGCCCACCGACAATCCACCGATGGCGTAGCCATCAACGTCCATATCGACCAGCCGTTGCATGCAGTCCCGCCGCAGGTCGTGATACGTGCTTCCCTGCCCTATCGCGAACTGGAACTGTCGATGTCCGTACAGGAAGGGGGCATCGCGATGACGGAGGGCCGACCGTTCCGCCCAGCGTACGGTCAACTCCATCGAGGTTCGCGCTTCGGTGTAGGTGCTTGGATAGGGCGTGCATTCGTCCAGCACCATGAAGATGTCGGACCCAATGGCGCGTTGCGTATCGACCACGTTCTCGGGTGTGAACAGATGGCGCGAACCGTCGATATGTGAGCGAAACTCGACGCCGATTTCCGACATCTTGCGGAGCTCCCGCAACGAGAACACCTGAAAGCCGCCACTGTCGGTGAGGATCGGACGCGTCCACGACGCAAACCGATGCAGCCCCCCCATGGTCTTCAGCGTCTCGGTGCCAGGGCGCAGGTACAGGTGGTAGGTGTTACCGAGAATGATCGCCGCATCGAGCTCAGACAGCGTTCGTTGCTCAATGGCCTTCACAGCCCCTTGCGTGCCCACAGGCATGAACATTGGCGTTGGGATCACACCGTGATCGGTGATGATGGTTCCGGCACGGGCCTTTGTTGCCTGGTCGGTATGGTCCAACGTGAAGAATGGGTGCGAATTCACGGCGCAAAGATACCATCATCGCGAGGGAGTGCGGCCCAAGATGCGGTCGAATCGCTGTTCCATGGAGAGTGGACCGCGCAGGAAAACGTCGTAGCCGTCTCGTTGTTCATGCATGGCGTCGTGACGGACTTCGTCGGCAAGGACTGTCAGCCGGTGGGTGCAGTCCTGCACCAAGGCGCGAACGGAGCGGTCCGGGCTCCACTGTTCACGGTGTGGTGTACCAAAGAGAACGCGAATCTCGCCGCGCTGCTCACGCAGCATTTCGTAGCGATAGGCAACGGGACACAACCACACGTCGCCAATGGACTTCGTCAGCAACGCGATCCCTGGCTCGCAGACGATAGGTCGATGCTCCTGATGAACAAGCGTACCCTGTGGGAACATCCACAACGACCGCCCCGTATCACGCAACAGGTCCGCCGCATAACGCAGGGAGTGCATGGCACTTCGGGCGTCTTCGCGGATCACGCTGAACATCCCTACCTGTCGGAAGAATTTGTACCGAGCAAGCTGGCGATACTCCATCATGCCATACGATCGCAACCCAAGGACTGGGACGCTGAGTACGATGCTCAGCGCTGCATCCCACCATGAGCCATGCGTTGCATACAGAATCAACGGCTGCGTCATACGTCCTTGTCCGTCGCCCGTCCACGGGCGTACCTGCTCTGCCCCCTTCATCAGTCCCGTATGGAAGTGACGCCGAAGCGTGCGTTGGAACCACATTCCCCAGAACGCCATGCCAAGCGGATGCGGAGAGGCGGGAATGAACGATGGTGCCGTTGTAACTTGCATTGCTACAAACATAGACAGCATGAGAACAGACCCCAATCGCGTGATCGTTGGAATGTCAGGCGGCGTCGACTCGTCGGTGGCAGCCGGCATCCTTGTTGAACAAGGCTATGCCTGCATCGGCATCACGATCAAGACGTATCGCTATGAGGACGTAGGAGGAAATGTCGGCAACGACTCCTCGTGCTGCTCGCTGGACGGTATCAATGATGCACGCCGCATCTGCATGCAGCTGGGCATCCCGCATTATACGGTCGACTTCTCCGAGACCTTCCGGGCGAACGTCATCGACTACTTCATTGATGACTACATGGCCGGCAATACGCCCAACCCATGCGTACGATGCAACCGTACCATCAAGTGGCGCGAGATGCTCAGGAAGGCGGATTCCCTTGGTGCCGAATACATTGCCACGGGCCATTATGCCATGATCATGCATGACGAGCAGAGCGGACGTCGCTGGATCCGCCGAAGCCCCGACGCAGCAAAAGATCAGTCATACATGCTCTGGAGCGTCGAACAGGAGCTGCTTGGCCGCACCATGTTCCCTCTTGCAGGCTTCACGAAACCCGAATCCCGATCCGAAGCCGAGCGGCTTGGTCTGGACATCGCGGCCAAGGGTGAATCATACGAGATCTGTTTTATCCCCGACAATGACTACCGCCGATTCCTGCGGGACAACGTCGACGACATCAATGACCGCGTTGGCAGCGGCCCTATCATCCTTGATGGCAAGGTCATAGGAACGCACGAGGGTTATCCATTCTATACCGTGGGACAGCGTAAGGGGCTAGGCGTATCGCATGCCGAGCCGCTCTACGTGCTCAACGTGCTGCCGCAGGAAAACGCTGTTGTCGTCGGAACAGAAGAAAAGCTTTACCACCGCCGACTCACCGCCGGCGACGTCAACCTGCAGAAGTATGCCAACCTGCGGGAACCCCGCCAGCTCATGGTCAAGATCCGCTACAAGGATGCAGGATGCATGGCTACGTGCCATACCGATGAGGATGGCACGCTGCACGTAGAGTTCGCCGAGCCGCGGCCCGCGATCACCAAGGGACAGAGCGTGGTGCTTTACGAGGGCGACGATGTCGTTGGCGGCGGCATCATCACCGCATCCTTAGACGAGTAGACGCCCGCGTCTGCTGTTACTGCCGTACGATCGGGATCGACACCACAGTGCCGCCCATCGAACAACGCAGCATGTAGACGCCTGCGGGCACATGCGACAGGTCGATCCGTGTTGTCGCGACTCCGGGTGGAATCAACGTTGCAAGCACGTTCTGTCCGTCGATGTTCGTGATCGTGATGGCTGCTTCCGAAACGGTTGTTACGCCAAACATCAGCATGACGGCATCAGTCGTGGGATTCGGTGCGATACTGACGACTGGCATGCGCTCGGTCTCGGCAACCGACGTGAGCGTCACGTTGACGGGGTCTGACAGATTTGAGCATCCGGCATCATTTTTCACGAGGACGCTGTAGGCTCCGGCAACCAATGGCAGGTGCTCTCTGTTCGTCGCCCCGGCAATGTCGACGTCGTTGAGCTTCCACTGGAACGATGTCACCCCGCCAAGCGTCGTCGAACGAAGCGTATCACCGCGACGCTGCACGCTTGGCTTCGATGGTGTGCGTTGGATCACGATACTGATCGCGTCCGACGTTGCCCGGCAGCCGTTGGCATCTTCGATACCGGCCGAGTAGTCGCCTGTCTCTGTCACAGAGCGGAGAACGACCCTGCGCGTCGTGTCGCCGTTGGACCAGCGCACACGCGCATACGAGCCTTCGACCTCCAGGATAACGGAGTCACCAGAGCACACCGTTGTTGACGTCAGCGCCTTGACGGACGGCTTCGTGGCCGTGCATTGCGTGATGTCGACTTCCCAGATACCCCGTCCGTAGGTTGCAGCACGCAGCTTCTTCGTCGAGGGTAGCACCTCTAGGTCCGAGATCACCGTTGTAGGCATGGCCGATCCATACGGAGACCAGAGTGTGGAGCCGATGTCGCAGACGTAGACGCCTGCATCAGTACCAAGGAACAGACGACGCGGCGAGCCTTCGGCCACGGTGATCGTGTTGGCCGGTACATTCGGAAGACCGTTACCAGAGACGTTCTTCACGACACCGTCGGTGATCTCTGCAACCTTGATCCCACTGTTGAATGCACCGTAGGTAACCCAGATGCGCTTCGGATTTGTTGGATCTACTTCAATGTCGGTAATAAAGCCCCCCAATCCGCTCAACTGCTTCCAGTTCGCGCCTCCGTCCGACGTCACGTACATGGCCTGACTGAAGGCCGCGTAGATGTATCTGTCGTCCGACGGAGCCACGGCAAGCGTGCGCAATGTTGCCGAAGAGCCAAAACTCGAGATTCGGGACCATGACGATCCGTTGTTGCTGCTTCTCCAGACGTTGCTGTAACCAGCGAAGATGGTATTTGCTGTCTTCCGCGACACGGCCAATGGGGCGACCCAGGCACCGGGCTCGTTTCGAACGTCTTGCGTAGAGATCACCGTCCAGCTGTTGCCACGATTGGTGGTGCGGTAGAACGTGCCATAGTAAACGCTTCCGTACAGAATGCTCGAGTTGTTCGGATCGATGGCGCACTCCATACCGTCGCCACCGATATGGTGGGCGAACCGCGTTCCCTCGAAGATCGTCGTGCTGTTGTCCTGTGCACCTGCGATCATCAGGTTCGGGTCACGGTCGGTGGTGGCGAATGCATAGTACTGCTGGATCGACAGGCCGACAGAACAGTCTGACCACGTCTGACCGCCGTCGGTCGAACGCGCGATGCCGCCATCGTGACATGCAAACAGCCGGCCATTGATGGGATGAAAGGCCAAGAAATGCTGATCGGCATGAACCCACGGAGCGCCGTCGCCGTTTTGCTCGGTGGCCAACTCAAAGGTTGCTCCACCGTTTGTCGTGCGCCAGTTGTTGACGCCACCAACGAACACACGAGTTGGATCCGTCGGCGAGGCGGCCATGGCCAGGTCATACCAGCCCTGTCCGCCCCTGTTGAAGTCGTTACCGCTGCGAGACCATCCAAGAAGATTCTTGGCAGAGTACACCTTCTCATAGTCCTCACCAACGTTTGTCGATTTGAACACACCGTTGAGGGCATACGGATACGTGGCCGAAGCTACCGCCCAAACAGTACTGGGCGATGCCTTTGTGACGGCGATACGCCAGCGGCACGCAGCAGGTTCGGTATGCTGCACTGACCATGTTTGTCCGGCATCCGTCGAACGCCAGAGTGCAGCATTGCCCCCTTGATTGAACGTGCCGGCATAGAGAATTGTCGCGATCGTTGGATGTTGGACCAGATCCCGGACATTGGCGTTGGACGACACCAGTCGCCACGTGGCACCACCGTCGGTTGTGCGACGAATGCCGAGAGTGGTCGCTGCAAGCAGTGTGTTCGAATTTGTCGGATCGATCCATAGCCGACCAACACCATAGTTCTGCTCAGGCTGATACGATAGTCCAGTCGTGGCCCATGTGGCACCTCCGTCGGTAGACTTGATCACGCCATAGGAGAAACCCGGATAGCCGTTGATGTCTCCTGCTATGGCCGTGGCCGCATCCCCTGTGGCCACGTAGATGACCTTATCGTTGTTCGGCGCAATGGCGATGTCGCTCACACCGAAGATCGGCATGCCGGCGATCTGCACCCATTGCCATGAACTGCCCCCGTTGGTGCTGCGCCACAATCCTCCCTGTGCCGAACCAAGGTACAGGAGATTAGCGTCGTTCTGCGAAAACGCAACGCAGTTGACACGTCCGATGCCGTAGAACGATGATGCCACAGAGAGATTCGTTGGTCCTACGGGTCCGAGTTCCTTCCATTCATTTACAGATTGTGCCTGATCAATGACACCCTTTGTTCGGACCTGGTCAATGGCCTTCACGTAATCCGCAGGTGTGGGCAGCGTGCCGTCCTGCTTCAGGCGGGACTCCCAGTACCATTCCCAGCGACGCAGTTGCTTGCTGACGCGAACTGAGCCGTCTGGGTTGACCCCTTCGAAGGCCGACTTCATCTGGCGACGGATGTCGTCGAAGGTTTGCTGAGCCGATGCAGGCACCAACATGGTGACAAGACAGCCGACAATGACAAGACTGCGAAGCATGAATGTTCCCTGAAATTCATGTGTCACGGTGGATATGCGAACCGGACACGAATGGTTTTGCACAGTGTGGATAACGCAGAGCGCAGGCCGTTCGTTCACGGTTCGTTGCTCGCCAACAAAAATACGTACGCACCTGATGTCGACCGCGACACCGATATTTGCATCGTCATTCCATTCACGACGACAACACTACTATGTACGGCACACTGCAGGCGTTTCTCCAGCAAGAACTTGCATCCATCCGCGAGAAGGGGCTCTACAAAACAGAGCGGATCATCACCTCGCCACAGGGCGCATCCATTACGGTAGCCGGACGCTCGGAGCCGGTGCTGAACTTCTGCGCAAACAACTATCTGGGGCTGTCGTCGCATCCCGACGTGATCGATGCAGCCAAGCGCTATCTTGACAGCCACGGCTTTGGCATGTCCAGCGTTCGCTTTATCTGCGGGACGCAGGACATCCACAAGGAGCTCGAACAGAAGATCGCTGCCTTCTGCCATACCGACGATACAATTCTCTACGCAGCCTGCTTTGATGCCAACGGAGGCGTGTTCGAGCCGTTGTTCGATGAAATGGACGCCATCATTAGTGACTCCCTGAATCACGCGTCGATCATCGACGGCGTGCGCCTTTGCAAGGCAAAACGCTATCGCTACGCCTCGTGCAACATGCAGGAACTCGAGCAGCAGTTGCAGCAGGCCGTTGCCGACGGCGCCCGACACAAGATCATCGTAACGGATGCCGTGTTTTCGATGGACGGTACGATTGCTCCGCTTGACAAGATCTGCGATCTGGCCGACCGTTACGAAGCCCTTGTCATGGTTGACGAGTGTCACTCGATGGGCTTCATGGGAACGCACGGACGCGGCGTGGTGGAACACTGCGGCGTGACAGGCCGTGTCGACATCATCACCGGCACACTTGGCAAGGCCCTTGGAGGCGGCATCGGAGGATTCACCACCGGCCGTCAGGAGATCATCGACATGCTCCGCCAGCGCTCGCGGCCCTACCTGTTCAGTAACTCGCTGCCCCCTGCCATCGTTGGTGCCGGTATTGCCGTGATGGATCTGCTGAGTTCGACAACGGAACTGCGTGACAAGCTTGAATCGAATACGGCGCATTTCCGCACTGGACTGTCAGCACTAGGATTTGACATTGTTCCCGGCACGCATCCCATCACGCCGGTGATGCTTTATGACGCGCCGCTGGCGCAGCGCATGGCAGATATGCTTCTTGATGAAGGCATCTATGTGATCGGCTTCTTCTACCCCGTCGTGCCCCAAGGCAAGGCACGTATCCGCGTCCAGGTTTCGGCTGCCCACTCGATCGAAGATCTCGATCGCGCAATCGCAGCCTTCGGCAAGGTCGGCAAACAACTTGGAGTCATCTCATGATGGTAGCCATCTGCGGTGCCGGTACCATGGGCCGGGGCATCGCCCTGTCTTCGTTGCTGGCCAATCACAGCGTCATCATTACCGATCAGCATGGTCCGGCTCTTGACCAGGCATCGGCGTATATCGGCAAGCAGCTGCAGTCATCCGTCGAAAAGGGCCGCATCACTGCCGAGCAACAGGCGGCTATGCTTGGCAGCCTGCGCACCACGACAGATCTGCACGAGCTTGCTGACGCCGACCTTGTGATCGAGGCCATCGTAGAGCGGTTGGACGTCAAGCACGAGCTGTTCAAAACGCTTGAGGCGATCTGTCGCCCCACCTGCATCCTTAGCAGCAACACATCGTCGATCTCCATCTCTGCCCTTGCCCGCTGCCTTGCCGATCCGTCGCGATTTGTAGGCCTGCATTTCTTCAATCCCGCACACATCATGAAGCTGGTAGAAGTTGTCAGCGGTATGCTCACCGCCCCCCATGTCATTGATATGGTGACGGAGTTTGCAAAGGGGCTTGGAAAGACGACGGTGTTGGCCAAGGATGCACCGGGCTTCATCGTCAATCGCGTTGCCCGCAACTTCTACAACGAGGCGCAACGCATCGTGATGGAAGGTGCGGCCACGGTGGAACAGACCGACCGCTGCATGAAAGCCCTTGGCTTCAAGATGGGCCCCTTCGAGCTGATGGACCTGATCGGTGTGGACGTCAACCTTGACGTCACGACGTCGATGTGGGGACAGTTCTTCTACGAGCCGCGGTTCACGCCTTCGCTCCTGCAGCAACAGATCGTCCATGGCGGTCTGCACGGACGTAAGACGGGCCGTGGCTTCTATCCGTACGAATCGTAAGGTGTCGCTTACCACGTACATCGCACGACGCTTTACCGCATCGCTGCGGAATGACGGATTTGCACGTTTCACCACCGTCGTGTCGTATGCCAGTGTAGCGCTGGGCTGCGTTGCCGTCGTGGTCGCCATGAGCATTCTTGAAGGCTACGAAGCGGCCGTGCGCTCAACGATGACGCGCTTTACTGCGCCTATTGAGATCCGTTCCCTAGCGTCATCCGTCATGGTTGATGCCGGAGCGCTCGCCGAGCACGCGTCGACCATCGACGGCGTAAGCCACGCGCAGGCCGTGGCATCACGCGAGGCGTTGGGCCGCAGTCGTGACGGTGTTGACGGTATCCTGCTGATCGGTGCCAGGCAAGACTGGGCCGCCACAACGATCACGCCCATGGTAACGCTGGGACGTACCTTCGGTGCTACGTCGGCCAGGCAGCCACAGTCGGTCATCGGCGTCGAACTTGCCCGAAGGCTTTCGCTACACGTTGGCGATACCATGGTGATCTACACGGCCGACGCCGCAGGTACCGCGCCGATCATTGCTGCAACGCGCATCTCCGGTCTGTTCCGGTCAGGCATGCAGCAGTACGACGAGACGGCCGTCTTCATGGATGAGCTCCACCTTCGTCGCATTCTGCGGCAGACAGATGCGATGGGATCCTATGTTGCCGTCTATCCGGATTCGTCAACGGACATCAATGCCGTTGCAGACCGACTGCGAACCTCACTGCATGGCCGTTCGTCGCTGTACGTTCAGACCTATCGCGAGCGCTTTCAGGCCATTGAATCGTGGATCGAGCTGCAGAAGGAACCCATTCCTATCATCCTGGGCCTTATCAGTCTTGTGGCCGTGTTTACGGTGATCGCAACACTCCTGATCACGGTCGTCGAAAAAACACGTCAGCTGGCCGTCCTCAAGACCTTAGGCATGACAACGGCAGACATCACCAAGATCTTTCTGTGGCGAGGACTACAGGTTGGACTCTCCGGGTGGGCCATTGGGTCGACCCTTGCATTGGCCTTCTGCCTTGCACAACAGACATGGCAGTTCATCCGACTTGACGGTTCCATCTACTATGTTTCGTCGCTTCCGGTGGCCATCAGTCTTACGCCGTATCTTGTTGTAGCGGCAACGTCGCTGCTGACAAGTCTTGTCGCCTCTGTGGCCCCGGTCATCATCGCTACCAGGCTCGCGCCCGCTCGGGCTCTGCAATTCCGCTAAGACACCCGTGACGCGTCGGCAGAGAACAGCCGCGCATCCACGCTCCAGCGACCTGGCCCCATCAGCGTGAGCATGCTGGCCATCACCAGGAACATGAATGCCTTTTCCTGTACCTTGAACGGATCGGCACCGTGGTAAACGAAGGTGATGATCGTAAACTGCGCAACAATGAAGAGCGACACGGGACGCGTGAACAGTCCAACGGTGATGAGAATGCCGCCTGCAAACTCGATGTAACTCGCAGCGAATGCCTGCAACGTCGGCCAGGGCCATCCAAGTTCAGCAAGATTCGACGCAAGCCCCTGCATGCCGTCGAAGACCTTGCTCGTTCCGTGGTAGACGAGCAGCACACCCAGCACCACGCGCAGAAGCAGATGCGAAAGGTCCGACAACCAGGGTCGGGTGAACAGGGCGATCAAGGTATCCCGTTGCATGACGATGCTCCGATAGAGGCCGTGAATGATCAGCTGTGATACTCGCGTGCAAGTACGGTAGGCAGAGCCGATTCGTAGATCGACCGAAGAGCGGCAACGTCACGATGAACCAGACCGTCAACAGCAAGCGAGCTGTCCTGCGTCACGCCCAGCTCGGTAACCGGCACGCCATGTGATGCACAAAGCGAACGCATCGCGTCGACATGTTCCGGATGAACCTCGACAACAACACGGCTTTGGCCTTCACCGAACAGATGTCCGGCATGATGCTCGAAGGGAATCGATACCGAAGCACCCACTCCACGAGCGAAGGTCATTTCGGCAAGTGCAACAAGCAAGCCGCCTTCGGCACAGTCGTGGGCGGCGCTTACATAGCCCTTGCGGATGCCTTCGATCAGGGCTTTCTGCAGCGCGACCTCCTCGGCCAGATCAAACTGCGGAGCGTCGCCGCGTATTACTCCCTTGGTCATCTTCAGGTATTCAGAGCCACCAAGGTCCGATCGCTGCGGACCGAGCATCCATACGGGTTGATGTTCGGCCGTGAAGGCGGCGCCGACCGTTTGTTGCACATCGTCGATCACGCCAAGCATGCCGATCGTCGGCGTCGGGAAGACGGCATGATTCTGCGACTCGTTGTGGAAGCTTACGTTGCCACCGGTAACAGGCGTATCGAATGCACGGCACGCATCGCCCATGCCACGAATGGCCTCGGCAAACTGCCAGTACACCTCCGGATCGTACGGATTGCCAAAGTTCAGACAGTTGGTAACGCCCACCGGCACGGCCCCGACACATGCACAGTTGCGTGCGGCTTCGGCCACGGCAATCATGGCACCACGGTAAGGATTCAGGTACACATAGCGGCTGTTGCAGTCCGTTGTAACAGCAACGGCCTTGCCGGGCTGCTCTTTGATGCGGATCACGGCGGCATCGCCGCCACTGCGCTGCACCGTGTTGGTCATCACCTGAGAATCGTACTGCTCGAATATCCAACGTTTACTTGCAATCGTAGGTTGGGCAAGCAGACGTTCAAGCAGTTCGGTACACTCGTTCTCGTGCAGCGTCGGACCGTGGTCGATCGGACTCAATGTCATTTCCAGGTATGCCGGACGTTGCTGCCCGCGGACATAGACCGGCGCACCACCGCCCAATACGAGCGACGCTGCCGGCAGCTGGGCAACAACGTTCCCGTGACGCGACACCGTGATGACACCATCGTCGGTGACTTCGCCGATCAGCGTGAACGGCACATCCCATTTCGCGCAGATCGCCGAGGCCTTCGCTTCCATACCCTTTGCAACAACAACAAGCATGCGCTCTTGCGACTCGCTCAGCATGATCTCGTATGCCGACTTCTGCTTGAAAAAAAAAAACAACTAGCTTGAGCCGTTCTTCCGGACAGTTATCCATCGTTTTAAAACCGGCCAACGTGACCGACACGCTGGGCAGCTTGCGTCCTGGCGTTGAAGCCAGTTGCTTTCACTTCCACTCCACAAAGTCTTCAGCCAGTGGTTCGTACGCGGTCGTCATGGCCCCCATGAACGGCTGCGACCGACGCGTGGCCATGTCGGTGACCAAGGATTTGTGCGAGCCCGTCCCCAGGAATAAAAAGTAACCCTTTGTCTGGGGCCTGGCATTCACGGCATCGCGTGCCGCTTTCAGGGCGTGCATGAGGTTGTAACCGTCCTCTGTGACCAAGGCTTGCTGAACCTCATCGATGATCAGCACGACGTTGATCCCCGCCTGGTCAATCAGCTCCGTCAAGGCTTGAGCCAGGGTGGTGCCGCCAGGAGCCCCCAGGTTGTCGAGTTGCACACCGAAAGAAAAACCCAAGCCCCCCAGATTCAAACCTTTGATGCGTTGCAAGGCAGCAGCAC
>VFFB01000090.1 GCA_018882585.1 Candidatus Kapaibacterium sp. | reverse complement strand
GATGCGGTTTAGGCCGGTGTCGCGCAGGACCAGGACGCCTTCGGCCTTGGGCAGGCCAACGGACGAACGGTCGCAGAGCGACGGCGTAGCCGCCATCCATTCGTCGAGGGAATGTTCATGTAGCCGGTCGTCGATCATCACGAACATGTTACCGGCGCCGGAGTAGTGCCAGGTCATCATGCGTCCACCTGACCTAGCCAAGACACCAGCTCGTCGTGAATGTGGCCGTTCGTTGCCACGATGCTTGCGTGATGCAGGCGGAACGGCGCTCCGCCGTAATGTGTGACGCGTCCGCCGGCCTCTTCGACCAGGAGCACGCCCGCGGCCATATCCCAGGGGTGCAGGCGAACCTCCCAAAATCCGTCGAACCTGCCGGCGGCAAGGTAGGCCAGATCGAGGGCGGCGCTGCCAAGACGACGCACAGGAATGCCCTGGCGTACGATCAACGAAAACTGCTCGATGCAGTGATCGGGATTGTCCTGGACGTTGTACGGAAAGCCGGTCACGAGCAGTGCATCATGGACTGACGCCGCAGCCGAAACGCCGAGGCGCTGATCGTTCAGCCATGCCCCCTTGCTCCTGACAGACCAGAACGTCTCGCGCAAAAGGGGGTGGTGAATCACGCCAAGGGCGATGCTGCCGTCGATCACAAGGGCGATCGAAACGCAAAAGATCGGGATGCCGTGGGCGAAGTTCACGGTTCCGTCCAGAGGATCGACGATCCACTGCATCGGGGCCTCGGTGTTGGTTCCGCCGCCTTCCTCGCCAAGAAAGCCCGCTTCGGGTAGCAACGCTCCAAGACGATCGCGGAGCAGCGCTTCGCAGCGCAGATCATATTCGGTCACCAAGTTGTGTCGTCCGGTCTTGCTTTGGATCGAGAAGGCCGTGCCGAATCCTCCGGCAAGCAGCGCGCCGGCCTCGTGACTTGCCGCAATGACGTCACGGACGAGGGAATCGAGAGAAAGCGTTGGTTGCGTCACGCCTGCAAACTACTGTGCAAGGTCATGAGTTGCCAAGCCATACTTCGTATCTTTGGTGTATGCGCCGTTTAGCACTCTACGTATGCTTGGCTCTGATTGGCGTGGTGACGTCGTCGGCCCAGCTCAAGAACTTCACGCAGCCGCGGTACAAGCCTCTCAAGCGAGGGGATTTCGATACCGTGGCGCGCATGAAGAGCATGCAGTATGCCGAGGAGTCGGCCGGACTGCTCGAGCGTGAGATTGACGCATCGACGTACGTGCTTGGTCCGGGCGACGTGCTGACATTCAGCGTCTGGTCGACCGAGGCCATCCATCAGGACATTGCCGTCACGCCCGAGGGACGTGTGATCCTGCCCGGCGCGGGCGTGGTTGACGTGCGAGGCAGGACACTTGCGGCGGCCAGGGAGCTCCTGTTGCAGGAGGCAAAGCGGGTGTACAAGGCACAGACCATCGATGTGTCATTGAAGCGCCTGCGCGAGTTCAAGGTTACCATCATGGGTGCCGTTCGATCGCCGGCCATCATTGCCGCGACCGGTGCCGATCGCGTGTTCGACGTCATCCAGCGTGCCGGAGGTGTGCTAGACACCGGGTCGGTGCGGGGTATCTACCTGCTGCGTGACAATGCCAACGAACCAATCGTTGTAGACCTGCAGCGCTATTTGTCCTTTGGTGACCGTAGCTCCAACCCTATCGTTGAAGGCGGGGACCGACTGGTTGTGCCGCTGCGGAACGACAAGACGACTATTGGCATTCGAGGCGAAGTGCCACAGGCTGCCGAGTTTGACTTTCTGCCGTCTGACTCACTCAGCACGCTCGTCCGCTTTGGAGGCGGATTTTTGCCATCGGCCCGACTTGATTCCGTACAGCTCGTACGCGTCAGCGAGCAGGGTGGCCGTATCGAAGTCGTGACTGTCGATCTTTCTTCATGGCGCGACAGGCTCTTCAGCGGACAGCAACTCGAGGGAGACATGCCCTTGCGCACGGGCGACCGCGTGTATGTGCGCCAGATACCGCGCTGGCGCGAGCGACACGAAGTCGTCGTTCGCGGCGAGGTTGAGTTTCCGGGTAAGTATGCCATCGAGCCGAATACGACGCGACTGACGGAAGTGATCAAACGCGCTGGCGGTTTTTCCGAGAAAGCCTCGATCGAAGACGCCGTCATCATCCGTACCAGCGAAATGAACCTCGAAGACAAGGAGTATAAGCGTCTCGAGAAGTTGCCGCCATCAGAAATGTCGGTGACGGAGCTGCAGTACTTCCGTACGAAGGCGCGTGAGGTTCGCGGTGTCATCTCCGTGAACTTCTCGGACCTCTTCCTCAAGGGGTTGATGGAGAACAACCCCGTCTTGCGTGATGGCGACAGCATCTACATTCCCGAACACAATAACTACATCAACGTCAGCGGATCGGTGCGTAATCCGGGCCGTATCGTTTTCAAGCCTGGGCTGACGTACGAGCAATACATCGATCTTGCCGGTGGCTACGGATTCCGTGCCGACCGTGACGCTACCTTCGTGGTGAAGGTCAAGGGCGATCAGTTTCCGGCCGACAGCGAAAACTATACGCTCGAGCCTGGCGATAACATTCTGGTGCTCGACGAGCCTGAGACGCTGGCCATCGACATCTTTACGAAAGCGCTGACGATTGCAACCCAGCTTGTGACGATCATGGGCGTTGTTCTCACCATCGTACGACTGAATTGATGATGACCGAGCGGGACTCAGCATCGACCTATCTGTTTGACGCCTACCGTCAGTGGTTTCCGACCTATCTGCGAACGGTCGGTCTCCTGCTTGCCGTCGTTGCAGTGGCCAGTTTTCTGATGCCCCACACGTACACGGCCACGTCCAGTCTGATGCCGCCCGAAACCAAGAGCGGCGCCGGTGGACTGTCGTCACTGCTGCAGGGTGCTCCTATCGCCGTTGGCCTTGGGGCAGGTGAGAATAAGACTTCGATGATGTTTGCCGAGATTCTGGAATCGCGTACGCTTCTGGAGCGTGTCATCGATACGCTTAGGCTCCGACAGCATCCGCTGTTCGAGGGACTACCTGACTATAAGCTTCGCGAAGTGCTGCAGGCAGACATTGAGCTCGACATGAAGAAGACCGGATCGGTCGTGATCGACGTCGACGTGTCGACGGGTTGGCTGCCGTTCTGGGGCAAGAAGGACATGGCGGCGACCATCGCGGCCGACATCGCCAATCAGTGCTGTCGACAGCTGGATCTGATGAGCCGCGAGAAGAGCGTCTCGCAAGCGCGTAAGACCCGTCTGTACATCGAGCGTGTGATGGCAAGTAATCGACGGATCGTGGATTCGCTGCAGAACATCATGCAGGAGTTTCAGCAGTCCAACAAGGTCGTTGCCCTTGAGGAGCAACTTGCCGCCATGGCCGAGAACGCCAGCATGGTCGGTGCGGCATTGGCGCAGGCCGAGATCGAGTTAGCGTTGACGCGGCAGGAGTTCCAGCCGTCTTCCGCGCAGGTCGCGCTGCTGCAGACAAAGGTTGACCGTCTGCGCGAACAGTATGGCAAGGTGCAGACCGGAGGCTTGGTGCAGACCGATGGATTCAGCATTCCGATGGACAAGATCCCGGCACTATCGCGGCAATATCTGAACCTGACACGTGACCTGAAGATCAAGGAGCAGATCAACGCATACCTTGAGACGCAGCGACTGCAGGAGCAGATTCAGGAAGAAAAGGACACGCCGGCCGCCGTCATCCTTGACGTAGCCAAGCCGCCCGAGAAACGCTCGTCACCAAAGCTCTCGGTCATGCTCATGCTGTCATGGCTGATCTACACGGCAGCATTCGCCGTAGGCATTCCCGCAGGCGCAGCCCTTCGTGCGAGACGTCGTAACGTCGCCGCGTCATGACCTTTCGGTCAGCCCAGAAACTTGTTCGACTCTTTGCGGATCTCGTCGGCAAGACGATGGAGCAGTGCATTCGCTGATGCATCGGCGATTGGCAGGTACCGCTCGAACGTATTGCGGATGTAGACCAAGGGGTTGCGCTTCACGTTGAAGCTCAGGCACCGGAAGTTGTCCAACCTTGATGCCAGCTTGATCAACATGGCGTCCTCGCTTGCAGCGCGCAGGCCTTCGGCGTGGGCGATGTCCACTCCATCGGGGTCCTGTTTGGCCTTTGCAAGGTCTTTCGTCAGCGTGTCAACAAGGTAGGCGACGTAGGATCCGAAGTTATACTCGAGCACGGTCCGCGTGATCGTTGTGGAATCCTCGAGCACATCCTGCAACAGGGCGGCTATCAACAGGTCGGCATCAAACAATCCTAGTTCGTCCATCAGGATCCTGGCCACGCGGGTTGCGTGGTAGACGTAGGGCGTTCCGTCATTCCGCAGCTGATGCTCGTGCACTGACTTCGCCATCTCGTAGGCGGCCGTTACACGTGTCACATCGAGCGGGTCACACCGGTGCACGATGCGTGCCTCGACTTCTTCGAGGCTCAGGAACGAGGCGTTATATGATGGCTGGTCGTTCGCGAACATGGGATCACCGTTTCTGCGACGATGTCATGAGCTCCCGGGCACTATCCATGGCCGCTTCCGACACGGTAACGCCGCTCAGCAGGCGGGCGATCTCCAGGATCGCATCTTCGCCTTCGACGGTTGTTGCGGTCACGGTTGTCGACGTTGGCGTTGTCTGCTTCTCGACGCGAACCACATGGTCGGCCAGTGACGCGATCTGCGGCAGGTGCGTGATACAAAGGATCTGATGATGCGTCGACAATTCCTTCATCACTTCGCCGACGTGCCGAGCCACTTTACCGCTGATGCCCGTATCGATCTCGTCAAAGACCATCGTTCCGATCGCACCGCGTACGGCCATGGTCCGTTTGATCGCCAACATCACACGCGAAAGTTCGCCACCCGATGCCACCTTTGACAAGGGGCGCGGCGATTCGCCGGCGTTGGCCGTGAAGAGTACCTCGATGGCATCGATGCCGTTCGGGCCAAGATCGACCTTCGAGTGTGCGATCTCGACCACGGCCGAGGGCATGCCCATTTCGTGCAGTGCGTTCGAGATCGATGAGGCAAGGGTGGCGATTACCTTGCGTCGGCGCTTGCTGAGGTCTGCTGCAACAGCAGTTGCTGCCGACATATGCGCCTCGAGTGTTGCCTGTGCTTCGTCAAGAGCTTCGTCAACATGGTCGATCTCATCAAGTGCGGCCAGCAGGCGCGCATGCTCGGAACGGGCCTCGTCGAGCGACCCATATCGACGCACCAGCCGTTGCAGCTGCACCAGACGCTGCCGAAGTTCTTCGATCCGTTCCGGCGAAAAGTCCTCAGGATCCGCCAAGCCCGAGGCTTCCTGTGCAGCGTCTCTGCAGATTGCCATGGCATTCGCCAGGTCATCGCGCAGCCGTGCCAACTCAGGCGCAAACGGCGCAAGAGCGTCGGCATGGCGTATGGCGTTCGACAGTCGGTCATAGGCCGACATCGACGCATTGTAGAGTTCATCGCGGAAGGCCGTGGCGTTGGCAACCACGAACTCCGAGGATTCGGCGCGACGGAGTTCGACGGTGATCTCTTCGTCTTCGTTCGGCTGAGGGTTCACATTCGTGATCTCGTCGGCCTGATGCTGCAGACGTTGCCGGTCGGCTTCGGCCGAGTTGGCGCGCGCGCGAAGCGCGGCAAGAGCCGAGCGTGCTTCGACGACGTTGCGCCAGGCAGCAGCCATGGCCGTCGCCTGCTCCTGCAGGCCGCCTACGGCGTCGATGATCGTCAGGTGGCGCGATGGATGAAGAAGTCCATGCGTATCGTGCTGTCCGTGGAAGTCCAGCAGGAACGCGGCAAGCGAGCGAACAACGGCTGCCTGTGTTGGCGTGTCGTTCACGAAGCATCGAGACGTACCCGACGCCGTGAGCTCACGGCGGAAGACGATATCGGCATTATCCCATGCAAGGTCAAGTTCTGCCAGCAGCGCATGCAACTGCGGCGCGTCCGACGTAAACGTCGCCTCGATCACGGCGCGTCGGGCCCCGCTGCGGAGCTGGTCGGCCGACATGCGTTCGCCAAGGGCGGCTGCCAATGCGTCGATGATGATGGACTTCCCGGCGCCGGTCTCGCCCAGAAGCACCGTCATGCCGGTGCCGATCGAACACTCAACATGTTCGATCAGGGCAACATCACGGATCGATAGGTGCCTGAGCATGCTCAAGGAGCTTACAGACGTGTTAGACGGGCCTGAAACAGCTTATAGGCGCCGAAGCCCACGGCTGCAAACAGCGCAATGCCTGCAGCAAGATGGATCTCCTGGGCGACCACGACCACCGTAATGGAGATCAGATACGTTGCAATGGCGATCGAAGCAATAAGCAGAGCAGCCATGAGAATCCTTGTTAGATGGGGTCTGGCGACGAAGCCGTGACGAAGGCCGCGTACCGACGTTGGAACGCGTTCAATTTATCGCTCGGTAGGCGCACTGCCAAGCGAACGCCGGCGTCGACCTCGTCGCGAAGCAGTACTTCCACTTCCGAGTACAGATGCGAGACGTCGCGCATGTGATCGTAGGGGATCAGCAGGTGCTGCACAATGGACGTTTCCTCGAGACATTCCTGCATACGTGCCAGAAGGCGCTGCAGGTTGATGCCGCGTTCGGCCGACACAAAGACGCAGCCGGGATACTCCGCTTCGAGGTCATGCAGGAGCAGGCGGTCTTCGAGCGCGTCGACCTTGTTGAACGTCATCAGGATCGGCCGCTGGGAGATACCCAGGTCGACCAAGGTGCGGTTGACGACGTCGATGTGCTCGCGCACGTGCGGCGAGGTGACGTCGGCCACGTGGACGATGACGTCGGCCTCGGCTGCTTCGGCAAGCGTGGAACGGAACGAGGCCACCAGCTGCGCAGGCAGCTTGCGGATAAAGCCCACCGTATCGGACAGCACGGCGCGTTGTCCGCTGGGAAGCTCAAAGGCACGTACGGTGGTGTCGAGCGTTGCGAACAGGCGATTCTCGATATACACTTCTGCATCGGTCAGTGACTTCAGCAGACTTGATTTACCGGCATTTGTGTAGCCAACCAGGGCAAAGCGCGGAATGCCTTCGCGAGACTGACGTTGGACGGCGCGCTGCACATCGATCTCGCGAAGTTTTTCGCGCAGACGTTGGATGCGTGTGCGGTACATCCGCCGGTCTGTTTCGATCTGCGTTTCGCCCGGCCCCTTGGTACCAACACCACCAAATTGCTTGGAAAGGTGGGTCCACATTCGGGTAAGGCGGGGAAACAAATATTCCAGCTGGGCCAGTTCGACCTGCGTGCGGGCTTCTGCGCTACGAGCTCGCGAGGCGAAGATGTCGAGGATGACGCCGGCACGGTCGAGGACCTTGACGTTGAATGCCTTTTCCAGGTTGCGTACCTGCACGGGTGAAAGGTCGTCATCGAACACCACCATCGAGGCACCGGTCTCGGTGATGAGTTCCTTTACCTCCTCGACCTTGCCTTTCCCCAGGGCCGTCGCCACTTCGGGGCGTTCACGTTCCTGTACGACACGCGTTGCGACGTCGGCTCCTGCCGTGTCGAGCAGTAATGCCAGTTCGTCGAGATGCTCGCGAACGACGTCCGGGTCGGCTCCTTTTCGGACGACGGCGAGCATGATGGCCCGCTCGCGGGGCTTTGTAGCGATGTCGTACATGCGTGTTGCTAATAGGAACGGGGAACAAAACTACACTCAATCGGCGTCGCGACCTGTACGGTCATCTACCGCTGCCGTAGATTCGTGTCATGAACTGTCGGGCTTTATCGGTACTGTTGACCTTGTTGATCTTCCAGGGCGCACTGCGTGCCCAGGACGAGGCTGGCCCGCAGCTGCCTATCGTGCTGGAGCATGCCGACAGCCTTGTAGGCCGGGGCCCCACCGAGACGGCCGAACGATCGTTTCTCGGGAATGTGCGGTTTCGGCAGGGAAATGTGACGGTGGTGGCCGACCGGGCCGTGCATCATGCGGCCTTGAACATGGTCGACCTTCTTGGTCGAGTGCGCGTGACGCAGGGGAATCTTACCATCGAAGCGCCGGCCATCACCTACAACGGCAGCACGTACACCGCTCATGCCGGTCGAGGTGTAACTGTCCGGGAGGCAGGGCGCATCGTCAAAGCCTCTGAGGCCAGGTACTCGACCAAGACCCACATCGTGCGATTCCTGAACAATGTTCGACTGCAGGACGACTCCATGCGTCTTGTTGCGGACACGCTTGTCTATGATCGCGATGCGAACATCCGGAGTGCATGGGGCAGTGTGGTCATGGCGGCCCGCGACAGTTCCTCGTGGCTGCGGGGCGACACGCTGATAAGCGACGCCGTTGCCGGCACGACGGTGGTGAACGGCCGTGCAGAAGTATGGCGGCGCGAAGACTCCGTCTACCTTGCAGCCCATACGCTCACATCTGTTCGTGATACGATCGAGCGATATCAAGCTCGGGGCGACGTCAGGCTGCTGCGAGGTGATGTGGCGGCACGAAGCGACAGTATGGTCTACGATCTGCAACGTGGCTTGGTGGTGCTTCGCGGTCGTCCGGTGGTATGGTCCGACAGCACGATGCTGATAGCCGACTCCATCGACATCGACGTTCCGGGCCGCAAGCTTCGTTCCGTTCGTGGTACCGGCAGTGCCTTCATGGCAAGTCGTCAGGATACCTCGCGTAGGGACCGTTTCGATCAGCTCATGGGCGACACCATCGTCATGCATGTCGATGCGGATACGCTTCGCATGGTCGAAGCGATCGGAAACACCCGGAGTCTGTACTTCGGCTCGGACGAGGGCCAGCCGCAGGGGTTGGCCCAGTTTGCGAGTGATACCACCCGCATTCTCATGGTGGCGGGAACGCCTGACGATATTGTCTGGTTAGGCGGGATTCGGGGCGAGCACCATCCCGAGTCGATCGTTGCAGGCCGAACCGAATCGTATCGACTTCCGGGATTCATCTGGCGGAATGACCGTCCGGTTCGTACATTGCCCCCTGACATCCCCTTCCTTCGCGACGGTTCGATGTAACGAACCTGCATGCGTGTTGTTGGAGGGGTATCGTTGACCCCGGAGCATTGCATGCGGCGTTGGAGATACCTTGTGGTTGCCGGCGTGTTTGGTGCCCTCGTCATGACTACCATGGCGCAGGTCGAGCGCGTGTTGCCGCGACGGACCAAAGCCACGCTCGAGGGCACGGAATTCCTGATCGCGTTTATGGAAAACGAGGTGAGGGTTTCGCAGGCACCGGTCGTGCTCCAGATATTCCTTGCTTCAGAGTTCACGGCAAACGTTGTTGTTGATTATCCCGATGGTGCTCGGAGTCGCTACACCATCAGTCCGGACAACGTACAGGTGGTGGATGTGCCATCGCAGTGGATGTCGACGAATTCCGAGCAGACCGAACGCAAGGCCATCCGGATCACATCCAATGTCCCGATTGTTGCCTACGCCCTGAACTCCAGGGTCAAATCGACAGACACCTATACGGCCATCCCGGTCAAGCATTTCGGCACGGACTACATGGTGGTCTCGCGGGGAGTGGATCGCTACCGCATTGACCGCACGCGTCCCGACCCTACCCTGGACACGACGTCGAGGCAGGGGGAGTTCCTGATCGTTGCCAATGAGGACAACACGACGGTCACGTATACCACAACGGCGCGCACGGAGCGTGGGCTGATCCCGGGCGTACCATCCACCGTCACATTGCAGCGTGGTCAAACGCACCTTGTAAAATCGGCGAAGGGTCCCTCGGGTTCGCACGACCTGACTGGCAGTCGGGTTACCTCCGACAAACCGATAGGCGTCTTCTCGGGTCATATGCGAACATCGGTACCTCGCAGCGATGTCAACAACAAGGATCATCTCTGCGAAATGTTGCTGCCTACCACTCGGTGGGGATTTGAACACGTCACGACGCCGTTTCAGAACACCCAGGTCGGCGACATGATCCGGATCGTTGCCCAACACGATGAAACGATCGTCACCGCAGAGTCTGCGTCCTTGAAGTCGCAGTATCGTATCGCCACGGCCGGCGGATGGATCGAGTTTCCGAACATCAACTTCCCCGTCAGGTGGACATCGAACCGCCCCGTTATGGTTGCACAGATCATGATGAGCAATCAGATGGAGCCCAGGGCGATCATGGATCCTGCCATGGTCATCGTACCTCCGGTGGAGCGCTACGTCGAACGCGCCGTTTTCCGGGTGCCAGAACTTCTGCCACAGCAGGATGCCGGCCTGGATGATTATGCCTACTACTTCAGCGTGATCGCCGAGGATGCGGCTGTGCGCACGCTTACGGCAAACGGCAGTTCGCTGTTGGCGATCGACCCTGGGTTCGGTACGAGATATGTTCCCGGGACCAACCTATGCTATGCGTCGTTCCGGGTCGAGCCAGCCACCTTCGTCCTTGAATCATCCACCGGCAAGTTCAGCGGTGTCATGTATGGCGTTGGTCCGGCAGACTCCTACGCCAATATCTACGGAATGTCGCTTGACTCGATCGTCGAGGTTGAACAGACGCCGCCAGCCTACGCCTTAAAGGTCGATTGCGGCGACGTCGAGGGTACGATTAAGG
>VFFB01000187.1 GCA_018882585.1 Candidatus Kapaibacterium sp. | reverse complement strand
GTCCAGATGACAGCCAGCAGTGCTGCTTCGGCTCGCGAGAGCTGCCATGGCGAAAAGGCATGGCGGATCGCGTCGATCGTGTCAAGGCTGACGGGGCGCATCGGTCCCGTCGCTTCGAGCTCGTATCGGTTCCAGCGTCCCACTTGCGCAGCAAGGAGGCATTCGCCAGTGCTGGTCAGCATCGCCGATAGCGATGCGGCTTCTGAGCTTTGCTCCGGTTGCATACAACCTCCTGCCATGGACGTGGTTCACAATGACGTGCTGTTATGATGCGAACATCGACCAGCAATGTGACGCAGGTTGTCGCGATAGCAGAGATTGTTGGGCGTGGAGTGCGGGCCGTCGGTAAGACTACTTGTCTTCGCGGATGTCGTTCTTATCGGATTTGAATAGCTGATCAAAAAACTCTTCGAGTTTATCTGACGCAGTCCGACTGAACATACCGGCTAGGCCGGAGATGGCAACGAGCTGGTAGGGGTTACTACCGTTGAAGCCCTGCATTGGTGTCGAAAGGCCACCCCACAGGACGGCTACGATCAGGAATGCGAGGCCGGCACCGATGAGCGGACGAGCCAGATACCACAGCGTCCAGCTGCGCAGGAATCTTCTGTTGCCAACAAAGGGTGCCAACGATGTAAGCACATGGACGCATGAGCCAACAACGCCCGAGAAGACGATAAGCCACAATGCGCGCTGCTCGGAGGTAGGTAGCACGTTAAGATAAAGACCATCCACGTAGGATGTCTGCCACTGTGCTATACTCAGGCTGCGGTTACCTTCTTCGACGGAGTTCAGGATAATTGTCGGCCATAGCGCAATGATCTCGTGTATGCTCAGCACCATCAGTCCAAAGAATACTATTGCGAGGAGTACGATACGTACAGTGCCAGCAGGCTCCTGTCCGCGTCCTTGTTGCGTCGTCATGCTGTCGTCGCTCATATGGCGATCCTCTTCGAAAGGGTTGAAACATTACGGATGGTTTACTTGCATAATGCGTCAAATCCGTTGCGCATGTCGTTCAGGAATTCCTCGAGGCCGCCGCTGTGATAGGTCAGCGCCGTGTTGTTACCCTCCAGCAAGACCTTGTAGCGAGCCTCGACGTCGGACATGGAGTTATCTGTACTTGGCACAATGTCGTACACGTGGATCCTGCGTCCGCCGGTTGATGAGTTCCTGGACATACGTGCTCGTGCGATCATTGATCGGATGGCGACGTCCTCGGCAGGTAGAGAGTACCCAACAAAGATCCACACATCGGCCATGCGCAGCGATTCCTGTGCAGAGCGCCAAATCTCTCGCAGCGCAGTGTCACGCACATCACGCACGTAGGAGGGTGAAATGATCAGGGGGCGAAGAGGAGCGTGCCCGCAGTGGCAGTCATTTAGTGCCTCGACGCCGTAGGTGTTTTCGACAAACTTCGTGAGGTTCTCGTCGACACTCGCGATATAGAGATTCTCACAGGCAGGGCACTTGAGCCAGTTCAGAGAACCATGGAGCTTGAACAGCCGCTTTGAGGCATTGGTATTGCGAGGGATCAACGTGCCCTGCTCGCTGTAACGTACGCGGAAGGTTGTGCCGACATCTGTATGTGGGAACTGATGGTCGGCTTCCTCCGATTCCACGTCATATACCACACGGTCAATGATGGTATCGTAGTTCGTCGAGATCAAGGTGAAGGTACCAGTTCTAGACTCGGTCCATGCATTGATGTTTGTGGCGAGTTGCCTGAGCGTATCCACCGCCAAGATGTTGCCTTGCGACGATGGTGCCTGCGTGGTCGACATCGCATTCGCGTTGATCGTTACGGCCTTCTCTTGCGCACTGGCAATGATCTCCATAACGCAGTGCTCGAGCGCCCGCCGCACCTCGTGCATGTCAAACACTGAGCCGTCGTCAAGATCAATGGGCAAGATAGTCTCTGTGGCGATCGAATAATCAACGATGGATAGTATGTCCGTGATGGCCGGACGTCCTGCTTCGTATTCACCTATGGCCGGGAAGGTGCTCACAAGAAAACTCTTCAGTACATGCCGAAGCGGATTGTTGTAGACGTCGTCGATACCGCGAAGCAGCTTTCCGCCGCTCGAGCCAAGGACATCACCAACGATGCGGTGCGCGATGGCATTAGCCGTCGGAACACCGTAGGGCCGACTTGCGCCGGCGCCAACGAATAGCACGATAGATCGTGTCGACACTATTGACCCCATCGTTGATTTATCAGAGCTTCACACGCATCCCAGGTTCGCAAAGCTCATAGGTGAATCGTTCACGTATGTGGAACCGAGGCCAGATGATCCATCACGGGTACAGACCCTTTGGTAGTTCATAGTGCGGCCCATCAATGAAGGCGCGCTTGTTCTGGCTACGGCGCCGACCGATGTAATCACTCACGAGATCCTCGATGGGGTCCGTCGATGCAGTAAAATCGATATCCCAAGCCCCGCCCCAACGT
>VFFB01000008.1 GCA_018882585.1 Candidatus Kapaibacterium sp. | reverse complement strand
GCGATGCACCCAGCGGTGTCGACCAGCTTGTATTCATGAATTCGATCTTACCTGAAATTCCACCAATGAATTCGCTGTCAAACTTCGAGAAGTTCGACACCGTATCTCCAGTTGTGGAAATAGAATCACGGTCAAACCAACGCTCCATCGAATATCCCGTACCACCAAGGCGCAGACGGAATAGATTCGACTCATCGATGCGAACGGCAAACGTGTATTGCGCTGAGGCGTGAAAGCGAATGAGGTGGTCAAACGAACGACGAACCGATGTATCGAAACGCTTGTGGCTTGTCGAGCGAGCATCGTCGAACACGTAACTGGCTGCAAAGTTGAACACACCAGATTCCGCGATAAGCTTGATCGGTACTTCGATGTTTGTATTCACACCGAAGCCCGCTGTAGTCATCGTGCGCTCGTTACCGAACGACGATGCCAGCGAAGACCAACCGTTTGTGGGAAGAATCACGCCGAGACGAGCCTGGCTCCATACTGCGTTTAAGGTCATCCGCTCACTCCAGAGCGAAGGATAATTAACGTCCTCGAGGCCATAACGGATCTCACCACCGTACTGGGGAAGGCGACTGTTGTAGGTCACAACTTCCTTCTCAACCTCAACGTCGTTACCGGCTGAATCCTTTTCAATGGACGTGACCAGCTTTGTCGTCGGGTCAGCCTTGTAACGGCGATACGAAATAAGATCAGCGGCTGACACCGTTAGTTCATTCGGACCAGTATACGCAACGGGAATACCGTTCGTGATCTTGATGAACTGCTGTACGTCGTCTTCCGAAACTTGAACAGCATTACCGAACACAGGACGTACAAACCGTGTATCTGGGTCGTCGATGCCTTGTGCTTCAAGCGTAACGTTTGTGACGTTATTCTGAATCACCTGGTCGCGAAGATAGCCCTGCATTTTGTCAGCATATTCTTTCGAAGATGACGGGGGGGGGTCCAGCTTTGTAAGCTCATATCGCGTAATCACATCGCCTGGGTTCACGCCTCGCAGATCGCGGATAGTGTTGCCGGCCGGCTTCACGCGTGTCTTCATCAAACCGATGATCACAAGATCGTCGCCTGTTTCGCCACGCTGGTACTTCGATGTGACGATGTACGCACCTGTAAAGAGTTCGCTTTGGTACTGACGCTCATCGAGATAATACTGAATGACGTTCTGCACGTCGCGATCGGCCAGGTCATCCGCTGAGTACCCCTCTCTCTCCTCAAGGTCCTGCACGATTTTATCATAATTCTGCGATCTTTTAACCGACTTTTGAATTGCGGTTACAAGCTTGCCGTCTTTTTTGGTTAGCGCTTCGATCGACCCTGTTTTATCCACCGGTGGGGGATTCAAGTAACGTTGAAGATCGGCAAACAATTGGCCCTCAATTCGAAACACCGAGATGTCACCATAGCGGTAATTCGATAGTGATCGAAGGACGTTTTTGAACTTGCCGACGTACGCCCCATCCGTTTGACCAATCGTTGGCAACGCAAATAGCGTGACAACGGTCAGGGTTACGGCTCGGATCATTCGGTGCTTCATTACAGATGTTCTCATGGATTGTGTTCTCAGCGGAATGCAGGGATTGCTACTGTCTTCGTTTCGGTTATGAGCACTCCCCCGATCGAAGCGGAAACAGTCAGCTCGATGGTCTCACCGTCGAATTTCGTTCTTGGGCCCTTCAACTGAACAATAATCTTGTATTTACCTGTTCCTTCTGGCTCAATAGATGCAAGTACCTGATATTTTCCAATACTGGGTTTATCAGGCTTAACGTCCACTTTGACATCTTTATCCTGAGCATTCACATTACAGTCGACAACCGGAGGAAGGACTTCCACTCCACTAATGACTAGCCTCATCGTTTTCGATTCAAATGGCATCTCACTGGTATTTGCCAGTAGAATTTCAGGAGGTGACTGCTTTGCTTGGTTTACCGTGCGCTCGTAGATAACAACCTCTTCCTTGTAGTTCGGAACAGGTTTGTATATCCACTTCACCGACGCCTTCAATGTGCTAAAATTCTTAGGCACACACGGGACTGTAATCAACAGTGGATTTGTGCCTGCAAATGCTATCTCCTGGCCGTCGAGGGTGTAAGAGAGTTCGAACTGATTCGCTGGTATATCACCGCCCGAAGATGGATAAATGGGTAGCTTAACCATTTTTCCGTACGAAACACGCTTTTCCAGGATACCATCAATTGTAGATTTGTTTGATAGGTCAGACGGGAAAACCGACACGGTTGAAATCGGGTCTGTGTCGTCACACATCTTCAAATTCGTGACCTTAACCGTGTAGTCTTTTCGCTCTCCGATCGCCGAAGCTCCTTCAATGTGAATCTCATAGGGTTGGTTACGTAGCCCGCCGCCGCCAGCTGTTCCCGAGCCCATCGGGACAACTTTGACCGTAGCGTCGCTTGGCGTGATCGTTACCTGTGGCACGTCATTGCGGAAGTTGTTGACCGTCAGAGGGATCACGATCTTGCGTACGCCCGACAGCACGCGCTGCGACTTCACAAGGTCCGCGATACACGGATCGGCCGTTGCAATGTTCGGCTTCTTGACATTGATCTCGAACTGGAACGTCGGGTTGTTCTGCTCCATCTGGTTAGCATCACCGTGCAGCAGCACGGTAATGTTCTTCAGAAGTTCACCGCGACGAATCTTATCAGACTTGGAAGGAAGGCCGATGTCCTCGTGGTTGATCTTGTCCAGTGCTGCCTCGAGGTCTGCACTGAACTGCGGATACTTGTAGTCTGACGACGTCTGAAACTTGTCGCAAAGAGCTTCGACGGTACCACCGAGTGTAGAACGAAGTCGTGCTTCAACCTTTGAAAGTTGACGGCGCGTCAGCTGAATCGTACCGATGCTGACAACGTCTTCATCCGATTCGTTGTTCTTCTTGTCAAGTCCCGTCACACCGATGATGTTGTTGGTCTTCGACTGCAACATCACCTTGTATAGACCGGCGTTTTTCTGCTTGAAGGTATACTCGAATACCTTGATACCACCCTCGAACTGATTCTTATCAGCCAGCGTGAGTGCCGGACTGAATCGGAAGGTGGCAAGATCGGTATTGGAGGTAAAGTCAACGGAATCGGGCGTGATTGCCTTCAGGAAACCAAGTCCATCTTTGAACTCGGGAACATCGGTGATCGTATTACGCTCACCCATTTTCCTCACGATTTCGTCTGCCTTGGTTTTGAGCCATTCCTGCTTCAGTTCAAGCGTCAAGTTCTCGACCATGCTTGATTGGTTGACGCTGTCAACCAAGTTCAGGTTCGAAACGTTGAACAGACGGATGATCTCCTCAATACGCCGACGCTTGTTGTCAGGATCGTCCGGCAAGGCATCGCCAAGGATGTCCTTCACGCGCACTGTCGATACCCGGATCTGATATGTGCGCTCATCTTTCGGCTTATCCTTTTCGGCCACACCCTGAATCGTGCGCGGGTCCAGCAACGTGATCTCGTCCTGTGGCAAGGCATTAACGCCACTCGAGCCCGAGCCCGTATTGAGCTGGGCCATCACGGCCTCGACGATTTCTTCGGCTTCTTTTTGTTTCCGAATCAGATGCTCCTCGGCCTCATCTCGCTCCACGATAATGATCAGGAGTTCGAGAATAACGGCGAGGTACAGCACGAAATAAACTTTTCCCGCTCCGCCCTTAGACATGGCTTCCTCCGGCCTCTGGTCTGGTGTGTGCTCTAGTGTTCCAGGTGCAACCCTGGTTTCGCATCATTGTCAAGCTTGCCTCGGGCAGGCCTGACAATGCATAGTGCTGTCGTGGTGATTTACTTCTCGGGAGTCGCTGCCTGTTCAGCCTTGGGGGCTACCTGGTCAGCAGACGTCATCTTGGCGCCCTTGCCCTTCATAGAGCAGCAGCTGCCTTCATTGCCTGTGGCCTTGACCGTTTTGAACGAAGTCGTGGCCGTTGCCGTCGTCGACTTCGTCGTGCATGAGGCTGCATCCTTTGTCATGTCACAGCTCTTTGCCGAAGTGGACTTCGTCGTTGCACAGTGATCGGCATCCATGTTCGTGGCCTTGACGGCCTTGGCCGTCGAGGAGCAGCACGAGCCCTTTGCCGAGGTCTTGGCGGCCTTCTCGTCACAGTTGCCACCGGCGAACGACACGGTAGCCATTGCGCCAAACAACAGCGCAGCAGACACGATGAAATTGCGGATTGTCATTGGTTCACCTGACATATTGGGTGTTCAAACAGGGTCAGCCACGGAAGAGGGCGGACGGCTCTCAATTTATCGCAATCGGGACAGTTCTCCAACGAAAAAAAGCCTTGCAGGACGCCGTTGTGGAACGTTGCCGCACCGACGCTACAGGGCGACGTCGGTCGCACGACCTTGTTGTGTGCAGCGCACGGAGGACGATATTCCACCGTGGACACGATCGACGTTGCCCCGCGCAAGCCAAGAAGCAGGCACCAGACCCCTGCATTGGCAAGAACTGTCCAAAAACTTGGCCATTGGTAGGGATCGTTGCATCAACAACAAAGGGGCCCCGTGGTTACGAGGCCCCTGCGATTTTGTTCTTCATGAGGGCAACTGCCGTCTTACGAGCAGCCGCTGGTGGCTCCGCAGTCGTCGCAGACAGTGCACGAGCCGTTACGGCGGACACGCGAGGACTGACAGTAGGCACACTGTTCGCCGGTGTAGCCAAGCTCACGTGGGTCGATCTTACCGGACTGGCCTGCGGCTGATGCCTGCGTGGCAGTCTCGCCTATGTAGACCGGGCCGGTATAGCTGGGTTCGACCACAACGGTCTGTGCCGAGGGTGCCGGAGGAGCAGCAGGGGCGGCAGTTGCTGACGCACCGGACTCATCAACGGCTTTGTTGTGCACGAAGTCAGTCCGGTTCAGATAGTCGTATCCGAGTGTCCGGAAGATGTAGTCCAAGATCGACGTCGCATTGTTGATCGCCTCGTGGCCGCCAACAAAGCCGGCAGGCTCGAACCGCGTGAACGTGAAGGTATCCACCAATTCGTCGAGCGGAATGCCGTATTGCAGCGCCTTCGAAGTGAGCACGGCAAAGCAGTTTAGCAACCCCTTGAAGGAGGCGCCCTCCTTGTACATGTCGATGAAGATCTCGCCCAGTGTACCATCTTCGAACTCGCCTGTTCGCAGGTAGACCTTGTGTCCGCCAACCGTAGCCTCGCGGACGAAGCCGTGACGGCGCTTGGGCAGACGACGGCGTTCGGCGCGGTGGTAGACGCGTTCGACGATGTGTTGGTAAACCTCTTTAGGGCCCTTGGTTTCGTCGAGGTTGTCCTCGTCGCCCAGCATCACGATCTCGTCGTAGTTGTCGCTGCTTGCGTTGAGCGGCTGCGACAACTTCGAACCGTCGCGGTACAAGGCGATGGCTTTTAGCATCATGCGCCACGAGGCGAGGTGCACTTCGCCGATCTCGTCGACCTGTGCTTCGCCGGGCATGTTGATGGTCTTGGAAATGGCACCGCTGATGAACGGCTGTGCGGCAGCCATCATACGTACGTGGGCCATGTAGTCGATGTAGCGACGGCCGCGCTTGCCGCAGCGGTTTGCACAGTCAAACACCGGCAGATGCTCGTCCTTGATGTGCGGAGCTCCCTCGATCATCATGGTGCCGCAGACGTAGTCGTTGGCCTCGTCGATCTGCTCCTTGCCGAATCCAAGGGCACCCAACACGTTGAACATCGGGTCGTCCAACTGCTCTGCCGTGATGCCCAGCGCCAGCAACGCATCGTCGCCGATCGTGTAGCGATTGAAAACAAAGCGGATATCGAAGGTCGAATCCAGCTGTGCCTCGATGCTGTCGATCACGTCATCGGCCAGCCTGGCTGCCTTGAGCGCCGCACGATTGATGTGCGGACATCCCACGAGCGTGCCATGCCCCTTGCAATACTTCTCGATCTCGTCGATCTGCTGGTCCGTATAGCCCAGATGGAACAGGGCTTTGTGGACGGACTGGTTGACGATCTTGAAGTATCCGCCGCCGGCAAGCTTCTTGAACTTGACGATGGCAAAGTCCGGCTCGATGCCCGTCGTGTCACAATCCATCACCAGACCAATGGTACCGGTGGGGGCGATGACGGTTGCCTGGGCATTACGATAGCCGAACTCTTCGCCCAACGCCAGGGCACGGTCCCACGACTTGCGGGCGGCCTCGACAAGTTCCTCCGGACAAAGGTCGGCATTGATGGACATGGGCTTGATAGTCAAGCCTTCGTACTGTGCTTCCTCCACCGCGTATGCTGCACGCCTGTGGTTTCGCATGACGCGCAACATCGCGTCCTTGTTTGCTTCGTAGCGAGGGAATGGGCCTACGTCGCGTGCCATTTCGGCCGACGTGGCATAGGACTCACCGGTAAGGATGGCCGAGATCGCGCCAGTGATGGCAAGCGCCTCGGGTGAGTCATACGGCACGCCCGACACCATCAGGATGGTGCCAAGGTTGGCATAGCCAAGACCAAGCGTGCGGTAGTCATAGCTGCGCTGGGCAACTTCCTTGGACGGGAACTGGGCCATGAGCACGCTGATCTCGAGCACCACCGTCCACAGCCGCGCGGCATGCCGGAAGTCTTCGATCTTGAACACGCCCTTCTCTTCGTCGTAGAAGTGGGCAAGGTTCAGCGATGCCAGGTTGCAGGCCGTGTCGTCAAGGAACATGTATTCCGAGCACGGATTCGAGCCGTTGATGCGACCGTCCGCCGGACACGTATGCCACTCGTTGATGGTGGTGTCGAACTGCAGGCCCGGGTCGGCACACTTCCACGAGGCCATGTTGATCTTATTCCACAGGTCGCGGGCACGAACGGTGCGGCGCTTCGTCTTGTCCGTCCGCCACACAAGGTCCCACGTACCGTCGCTCAACACCGCGTCCATAAAGTCGTTCGTGACGCGGACGGTGTTGTTCGAGTTTTGTCCCGAGACGGTAACATAGGCTTCGCCTTCGTAGTGCGTGTCGAACGTCTGGAAGTCGACGTTTGTGAAGCCTTGTTCGACCAGCGCAAGCGTGCGCAGAATGTAGTTGTATGGCACACCGCGGTGCAATGCACGCTGGATCATCATGCGAAGGCGCTGGTTGGTATCGGGGTCGACACCGTTGGCTGCGGCCTCGTCGGCGATGGCCTGCAGGAAGGTCGAAGCGATCTTCGAGCCGGCAACGAGAGCTGCCACCTTTTCTTCTTCCTTGGCCTTCCACTCGATGAACTTCTCAATGTCCGGATGGTCGACGTTGACAATGACCATCTTGGCAGCGCGGCGCGTGGTGCCGCCCGACTTGATGGCACCGGCAGCGCGGTCGAAGATGCGCAGGAAGGACATCAGACCACTGGAGCGACCGCCGCCCGACAGACGCTCGGCTTCGCCTCGCAGATTCGAGAAGTTCGAACCTGTGCCGGAACCGTACTTGAAGATCCGCGCTTCGCGCGTGGCCAGGTCGAAGATGCCGCCTTCGTTCACCAGGTCGTCTTCGACGCTTTGGATGAAACAGGCGTGCGGCTGCGGATGCGTGTACGCATCGGCCGAACGCGTAAGCTCCTTCGTATCGGGATCGACGTAGTGGTGCCCCTGTGCATTTCCCGTGATGCCGTAGGCGAAGTTGAGGCCGGTGTTGAACCACTGGGGCGAATTGGGTGCCGCCATCTGGTTCAACAGCATGAAAGCAACTTCGTCGTAGAATGCCTGAGCGTCCTCGGCCGTGTTGAAGTAGCCGTACTTCTCACCCCAGAAGCGCCAGCATCCGGCAAGACGGTGCACGACCTGACGCACGGAACGCTCCGGACCGGTCACGGGGTTGCCCTTGTCGTCAAGAACGGCATTGCCATTCTCATCGACAACCGGCACACCGGCCTTCCGGAAGTACTTCTGCGCAAGTATGTCCGTCGCAACCTGCGACCAACGCGACGGCACTTCGATGTCGTCCATCTGAAATACCGTCGATCCGTCCGGATTCCGCAGCACGGATGACCGACGCGTATACTGCACAAGGTCGTATGCACTTGTGCCGGCCGTCGTAAATCGACGCTCAATGTTCATTCAACCCTCCCACGGGTATCGACACCGATCCAACAGCATCTTGCCGCCGCATCAGTGTCGGAGTCGTTCAGTAAGGAATACGTACACCTAGGCAGACAGCTCAATCCAAGGTGAACAGCAGGTAACAGGAGACACTCACGAATCGTTGCAGCAGCGTACAGGATGATCCACCCTTTGTTTCTGCTTTCGCGTCGAAGAATAAACCCTGATTGATGTTCGCGTTGCTTCCTCTTTATGCTGCGCCGTCTGCGTCGGCGAGGCCCAACATAACACGGAGGTTTCCATGGAAAAAAGAGTGAGAAGCGCATGTGGATAAGTAACAAAAGCAAGTAGGTGGATAACAATAGTTTGGCTGCAAATGACGCTGCCGCATCAGACGTCGGAACGGCGATGATGCGGTATTTTTTTGCACGTTGCACTCCATGGAAACACTGGATATCTGGCTGTTCTACGCGATCAACCACGGCTTGTCGAACGAGTTGTTCGACACGGTGATGCCCGTGCTGACGTCGTCGCGCCTTTGGCTGCCATGCTACATCGCCGGCATCCTGCTGCTGCTGTGGCGCGGTGGCACGCGCGGACGCTGGTGCGCAGCCACGTTGCTGGTGAGCATCGCGCTGACCGATCCGCTGAGTACGCACCTGCTGAAGGAGACGATCCAGCGGATCCGTCCCTACGAGGCTCTCGGCGATGTGATCAAGCTGGTTGGGTCGGGCGGTGGCTCGTTCCCATCAAACCACGCGCTGAACAACGCCTCGGCAGCGATGATCCTGTCTTCGTACTACCGACGATACACGTGGCTGTGGTGGACCATCGCCGGCATCATAGGTTTCACCCGCGTGTACTGCGGCGTGCACTACCCCAGTGATGTCGTGGGTGGTCTGGCAATCGGCACACTCGCCGGGTACGGCCTGAGTAAACTCAGCGGCCGATTCGCCAAGTTCTGACCACGATCCTGCAACGCAGCGACGCTCAGTGACGTCCACCCAACAGAACGTCAACGGCGGCAACGCCGCTTTGCGCCGCCCCTTCGATGGTGGCTGGCAGCTCCGTCGCCGTCCAATCGCCGGCAAGTACGACGTTCGAGATGGCCGTACGTGGATGCGAACGCCGTTGTTCGACGTCTGGCGTTGACAAGAAGGTAGCCGCCTTTTCCTTGATCACAAGGCCGTGCAGCAGCGAGACGCCGGCCATCGGGGCGAAGACGCTGCGCAACTCGGCATCGCATGCAGCAATGATGTCGTCAGCCGTTTGATCGACAAGTGCACTTCCCGCCGAAATGGTCAGGGCTACATGTCCCGGATACCGCGCAACGTGGTCGGCCGAGGCACGGACCATCGCCCGCCTGTTGAACACCCACTGCACGGTCGTTCCCAGCACGGCCACAAACTCATCGACCATCCAGGCCACGTCGTACCACAGGTAGATCGAAACGATCGGCGAAAAGGACAGATCCGGCATCGCTACGTCAGGCGCTCCCGCGATCCGCACCAACGCACGCGGAGGCACGGCGCAGACGACGCCGTCGACAGGTATCAGACGTCCGTCCGACAGCGTGACGCCGGTAGCCCGACCGTCCGTGACATGGATCGCATCGACAGAGGTGCTGACCAGGACGTCGCCGCCGCGCTGGCAGATGAGGTCCGGCAACGGTTCGATAAGAGCCGACAGTCCGTCCGTCGGTATCACAAGTGCCGACGCATCGGCTCCGCCAAAGAAGGCCCTCGATAGGACGGTCGTCAGCAACGACGCTGCGGCACGATCCATTGGGGCGTTGAGCGTTGCCAGGATGATTGGCTCCCACAGGCGTGTGATGACGTCGGCCGGCTGTCGTTCCTCTTGCAGCAACTGCAGACAAGTCTTGCCTACAGGGTCGACCATTCCAAGCTGCAGGCGAACCGCAAAGCGCATCGCGGCAAGGCGTCCGCGCAACGACACGCGTCGCAGCCCCATGATGCCCATGGCAACGCCGATCTTCCCTGGTAATCCGAACGCCCGAGCATTCAACTCGTCGGTATGCCCGCCGGGTTCGGCAAAACGCACATGCAAGGCCGTTTGCCGACGCAGCTTCGACATTGTGCCAAGTCGCTCGATGGTCTGCAGGGCATGCCGATATGCACCCATCATCAGGTGCTGTCCGTTGTCGATCACCTCGCCCGTCGTCCGGTCAACGAACGAGCGCGCGCGTCCGCCTAGGTACGGCCGCTCCTCGACCAGCACGACGCAATGTCCGCGCTCGACGGCGTGAACAGCAGCTGCAATGCCCGCCCAGCCGCCGCCGATGATGACGATGGGTTGTGTCATTTGGCAAAGTTCAGGAAGTTCCGGCATGGAAATCACCTTCGACGACTTCCTGCGCGTCGATCTGCGCGTGGGCACCATCATCCGTGCCGAGCATTTTCACGAAGTCCGTAAACCTGCTTATCGTCTGTGGGTGGAGTTCGAAGGGGGCATCGTGAAAACCTCGAGCGCGCAGATCACGGAGCTGTACGCACCGGAAGAACTTGTCGGACGCCAGGTGGTCTGCGTGACGAACTTCCCTCCCAAGCAGATCGGCCCATGGTTGTCCGAAGTGCTGGTGACAGGCTTCCACCGTGCCGACGGAGCCGTGATACTTTGCGTTCCCGATTCGGCAGTGCCGAATGGTACAAAACTGCTGTAGGGGGTGGGAGGGGTATTCGGCGTTTTATCTCATTTCCACGTAAAGCGACTTCGGAAACCAGTCCGCTAAGCCAACCGTGAACGGCGTTTTGCGATCATACTTCGCAATGCATTTGTGTTTGTCGCGTAGCCTTGTTCTGTTCGAACAACGAGTGACAGCTTCATCAAGCGCTCGACGTCCCGCCGAACGGTACGATCGCCAGTAGAAGCGTACATCCTTGCCAGCGGCGTTGAGAGATTGGGCACGTCGGTGATCTGAAACGACCGATCAAACGGCAATTCCAGCGCAAGGGATCGCTGTCTACGGAGCGTTTCCTTGTGCACAGTACCGCGTATCTCGTCAAAGGCATCGTAGATAAACCGCTCCCATGTTGTTCGAAGCTGACTGCGCTGAATCGTCCCAAGCGTCTGCACGAGACCATCGCGAAACCCCAGCAGTGCATACTCGATAAACGACGTAAGATCACGGGTTGCCGTCGCCTGCTCGAGCTGCCGATAATACTCGGGCCTCGTCATGTTGTAATGGTTCGACAGGATGTGCGACGCGATATCCGGATTTCCTCCACGCAAGAGCAGATAGAACTCCACCAGCCGGCCGGTGCGTCCATTTCCGTCACCAAACGGATGGATCCAGGCGATGTAGACGTGCGTGACGACTGCCTGGATGACTACCTCCGAAAACGACTGCTGCTTACGTCCGTAGTGGAACTCCTGCAGCAGCCAAGCACATAGACGTTCTATGAGCACCGGTACATCGCGATAGTCAGGACAGCTGTACGCTCCCACTACCACGTCATGCTCACGCAGCCGTCCCGGTATCGCCGCAAAGTGCTCTCCTAGGTTTCGGCCGATCATCGTGTGAAACCGACGAAGCAAGTCTGGTGACACAAGATGATCCTTTCCTTCCGTGATCACTTCGCGCATTAGCACGTTGAACGCATCAAGGATATTGCGTACTTCGATTTCCTGATATTCCTTACTGGGAGGCAGCTTCTCGTCCGTCATAATCAAGCGGATGTCCTCATCCGAAAGCGTGTTGCCCTCGATCGCCGTAGTGGCCTGAGCCCCCGTTAACAAGGCAACCTGCATGAGTTCCGCATACTGCGGCGGCAAAATCGGCGTGTTGTAAATGCCTTCTACATAGGCCTCACACTGACCAAGGAGCATCAATGCTCGGTCCGACAGGTTCCAGTGTTTCCGGAATTGTACATGCGGATATTCTCGGTGCAGGATGTCCGACATAGAGCTGCCTTTGCACTGCGTGACGGTTGTATCGTGGATTCCCCTTCCATGTACCGGTCCAACGCCCATAGTATGCCTTTGGCCGTCATGCTGTTAGTTGCACCGTTGGAAGAGTGTCACTTTTATGACAAAAGAGACAGCGCAATATATCACAATGAGTGACAAAAATACTGCCATAAATGGCATTGATAATCATGTAACTGCAATATAAATCGAGAGATAAGATCACACAAACAACTGACAACATCTGTGACAATATCGCCGTCAATTTATGCGGCATTATCCCTGACAGCTGTGCGTTCTACCAGCGCACACGAACGGCCGCCACGACGTTGCGGCCAGGTGCAGAGATTCCCGAGCCGGCAGGACGGTACTGCTGGTCGAAGATATTCTCGACCGAGGCCTGCAGGGTGATCGCTCTGGTCACGTCGTATGATGCGCGTACGCCTGCGACGGTCCATGCGGGAAGACCGCCCGCAGGGTAATTGACGTTAAGGGTTGCCTCGACCGGAGGGATCATCGACGTTGTCCATGCAGCCGACCAGCGGACGTCGGCCGAGACATGCAGATCTCGCATCGGACGCCACGCAATACGCGTCATGCCGAAGGCAGGCGTGATGTGCATCAATACGGCGCCCGTATCGTCGCGACCGGTTGTTACCGATGCCGTGGCCGTGATGGTCACGGTTTGTATGGTTCCCGTCAACACGAGTGCAATGCCATCAAGCGAGCCCGTGCCAACATTCTGCAGCGAGGTCACCCGACTCCGCACGTCGTTGAACACGATGGTATCCGCGCCATTGAACGTCGCGGATCGTATCTGCATCACGTCCGCCAGCCATGAATGAAACGCTGTTGCAGACAACGACCAGCCATCGATTGGTCGAAGTTCAACACCACCCTCAAGCGTGGTCACGGTCATGGGGCCAAGGTTCGCATTGGGGACGACGACGCTTCCTGTGCGCGACTCGAAGACCTTGCCGATGTCGTCGACATTGGGTGCGCGGAAGCCGGTCGAGGCGTTACCACGGATCGTGAGCCATGACGTTGTTGACCATGTCAATCCTATCGAACCGGTTAGCGCCGACGGATCAGTCTGAATGGTTTCGTACGGAAGCCTGAACACGGATACGTCTGACACCTCGGACCGAAGCTGAACAAGGGTACCGCGCAGTCCACCCGCAACGGTCAGTTCGTCCGAGAGGTCCCAACGGGTCTGCACGTAGGCGGCGTACGAGTTGTAAGTCGAACCACCATCCGGATACCGCGTCACTCCGGGATTCTGCTGACCGTTCGCGATGTTGACATCCGTGGCGGACGACGATGCCCCCTGCAGGGAGACCTCGATACCGTAGTAGAGGTCGCGGTCTTCAGTTCCTTCATACAAACGGAGCCGGGCATCGGCATTCAGATTCGTGACCGCAACGTCTTCGTATTGGTCACGCCGCACGTCACTTCGGAACGTTCTGGCATGTCGTGATTCCCGATACCACTGCTGCGAGATGGTAATCGAAAGGTCATCCATGAAGGACGCAACGGCATGACCGGTCAGCGTCAGCGCATTCAGACTAAGGAACTGCGGACCGTAATACCATTCGGCCTGCCGCGGCAGAGTAACGCCATTGGTAGTACGCAGCTCGAACAGGCGGTCGTACCGTGGTATGTCGCCTGACGTGGTGAACAGCGCCGTAAGCCCAAGTGTCCAATTGTCTGAAATCTGCCAGCGAAGTTTCTGCAGCAGGTTCAGCTGATCGTAGCCGCTGAATTTCTGCAGCAACGGATCCGCATTCACCAGCATCGTGTCACGTCCACCGATTCGTTGCACATACCAGTCGCGGCGTCCGAACGTCGGCTGGGCCTGCGGAAACGTACCTCCGGATCGCAGGTCGTCGAATCGGCTTACCGTGACGGACGTGTATGATGCCACCTTGTTCCACGACAGGTCGACCTCGGCGCCAAGCGTCCGCTCGGCGGCAGCCGAGGCGTACCGCGCAAACCCCTCGCCCCTTATCGTGAATCCCTGTTCGGCACTGCTAAACACGGGCTCCTTGGTGCGGAAGACCATGACACCTCCCAGGGCGTCGGAGCCGTACTGTACCGAACCGGGGCCGAAGAGCACCTCGGCTCCGGCGATGCTTGATGCATCGACCTGGATCAGGTTCTGCAGATTGCCCGTGCGGTAAATGAGGTTGTTCAGGCGAATGCCGTCGATGACCATCAGGACGTTGTTGGCAGCAAAGCCGCGCAGACGCGGACTGCCGCCGCCTGCCTGACTGCGCTGCATGTATACCTCGCCCGTGCCCTCCAGCAGATCGGCCGCCGTTGCCGGGTTACGCATTCGTACATCTTCCGGGGTGATGACAGCGATCTGACGCGATACCGTCGACGCCCGCTCGGCCCATCGGCTTGCACTGATCACCACCTGCCGGCCCTCGACCATCCGGGCCGAGTCTGCCGTAGAAACACTATCGGCGGCGGCCGCCGCCGTTTGTACCATAGCCAGCAGCAACACCAGGGGCGCTGTCGCGCAGCGAAGACGCTGCAGAGGATTGCACAGGAGCATCGGCGAAGATACCGATCGGACGGATCGCACGGATCGGGCCAATCTCCCCGCGGTTCCGTAAGTTTGTGCCCTTGCGTCAACTCGTGCGAACGCGGAAGTGGCGAAATTGGCAGACGCACCAGACTTAGGATCTGGCGGGGCGACCCATGAGAGTTCGAGTCTCTCCTTCCGCACACTTGTTTCTCCTTCTTTCCCACCGGAGCTAACCCCTTGGAACGCAACGTTGCAGAACTCGACGGTACCCGCCGTGAAGTCCGTATCAGTCTTACAAACGCCGAACTGAAACCGCATTACGAGAAAGCCTACGTCGAAGCACAGGCAGGCATCGAAATGAAGGGGTTCCGCAAGGGCAAGGTTCCGCTGGCGCTGGTCAAGCAACACTACGGACGCCAGATCGAGGCCGATGCCCTGGAAACGATCGCCGATACGAACTTCCGAGAGTTCGTTACCGCCGAGCGCATTCACGTCCTTGGTAGCCCTGCCCTGACGGACATTGCCAAGTCTGGCGACGGCGTCGAATTCACGATCCGCTATGAAGTCGTGCCCTCGTTCGAACTCGGCGATTACCGCGGCCTTGTGGTCAACCGGCCAATTAAGACCGTGACCGATGCTGATGTCGAGACCGAGATCGACCGCATCCGTTTGCGCGCCGCGAGCTTCGCTCCGGCCGAAGAGGCCAGCGATGCCATGCACATTGCAACGTTCTCGATGACCGAACTTGATGCCGAGACGTCAATGCCCATCCTTGGCAAGGAAGCCCGCGAAGAGCGCGTATTCCTCGACGACGACAACGTCGATATGCACCTTCGGAACTCGCTGATGAATACCAAGGTCGGCGATACGTTTTCCTACGTGGCCGAAACGACGGAAGAAACGGCCGTTCCTCCGAGCTTCCGTGTGACCGTGACTGACATTCAGCAGGTCATCCCGGCCGAATTCACGAATGACTTCGTCGAGCAGATCACCGGCGGACGCTTCAAGACGACCGAGGAGCTGCGCGCGGATATCACAACGCAGCTGCAGACGTACTTCACCAACGCCGGACGCGAGCAGGTCGAAAACCAGATCGTGGACCAACTTGTCCAAGCCCACAGCTTTGATGCACCGCACAGCTTGGTACACTCCGTGGTACACCAGCTGTTCGACGACTTCAAGCGTCGCAACGAAGGCGCCCCTGGCATCGAGAAGCTGACGGCGCACGACCTGGAAGACCAGCTCAAGCCGACCGCCGAGCGTATTGTCCGCTGGGAGCTGATCCGCGAGAAGATCATCGAGGCCGAAAACCTCGAGATCACCGATGCGGATTTCGCTGCAGCGGCAGAACGCTACGGCATGACCGAGGATCAGCTTCGGATGCTCGTTCGGCAGAACAACAGTGTCATCACGCAGCTGCTTGCCGAGAAGGCCATCGACGCGCTGATAGACTATGCCATCATCAATGACGTCAACGTGGACGCCGATACGATCGGCTAAGGTGTTTTACAGCCACTGCGACCCAATTCCGAAGGATACAGCGATGCACAACCAACTTGTCCCAATGGTCGTCGAGCAGACCAGCCGCGGCGAACGCGCCTATGACATCTACTCGCGACTGCTGAAAGAACGCATCATCTTCATCGGTACGCCGATCGACGACATGGTTGCATCGCTCACGATCGCGCAGCTGCTGTTCCTGCAAAGCGAAGACCCCACGAAGGACATCTCGCTGTACATCAACTCGCCCGGCGGAAGCGTCACGGCAGGCCTGGCGATCTACGATACGATGCAATTCGTGAAGCCCGACATCTCGACGATCTGCGTCGGCATGGCCGCCTCGATGGCTCAGGTCTTGCTCTGCGCGGGCACCAAGGGCAAACGCTACGCCCTTCCGAACTCGCGCATCATGATGCACCAGCCACTTGGCGGAACACAAGGTCAGGCCACCGACATCGAGATCTATACCAAGGAAATGCTTCGCATCCGCGACACCCTGTACGGCATTATCTGCCACCACTCGGGTAAGGACTACGACACGGTCAAGAAGGATGCCGACCGCGACAACTACATGTCGCCTCAGGAAGCGCTGTCCTATGGCTTGATCGATCGCGTTCTGGAGCGTACTCCCACCGCTACGACGTAAGTTCGTGGGTTCCTGCACACTTCGATAACGCTCGCCTTGGAAACACACGGCTCTAACGAAGACATACGCTGCTCGTTCTGCGGGCGCAACGCACGCGAAGTATCAAGCCTGATCGCCGGCAAAGGCGTCTACATCTGCGACGTCTGCGTGCAGAACTCCGTCGGCATTCTGAAGAAGAATGCAGAGCCGACGCAAACGCGTGCGGCTGCGAAGTCGCTGCCGAAACCGTCCGAGATCAAACGTCAGCTCGACCAGTACGTCATCGGTCAGGCAATGGCAAAGCAAGTCCTGAGCGTTGCCGTGTACAACCACTACAAGCGAATCCAGGCGCGGGAACTTGTTAGCGCCTTCGATGACGTCGAGATCGAGAAGAGCAACATCCTGATGCTAGGGCCAACCGGTACGGGTAAGACGCTCCTGGCCCAGACACTGGCGCGCATCTTGGATGTGCCGTTCGCCATTGCCGATGCAACGACGCTGACCGAGGCCGGTTACGTTGGCGACGATGTCGAGTCGATCATCGTGAACCTGCTGCAGAATGCCGACTACAACGTCGAACGCGCCGAGCGCGGCATCATCTACGTTGACGAGATCGACAAGATCACCCGCAAGAGTGATTCGGCCAGCATCACCCGCGACGTGTCCGGCGAAGGCGTGCAGCAAGGCCTGCTGAAGCTCCTTGAAGGTACAGTCGCCGGCATCCCTCCGAAGGGCGGACGCAAGCACCCCGAGCAACCGTTGCTGTACGTGAATACGCGAAACATCCTGTTCATCTGCGGCGGTGCCTTCGAAGGACTCGAGAAGATCATCGCACGTCGCAAACGCACATCAACGATGGGCTTTACGGCAGCGCTGAGCGAGGCCATCGAGGAGACACCGGAACTGCTGAAGTTCGTCGAACCGGAAGACCTGATGCGCTTTGGCTTCATCCCCGAGTTCATCGGACGACTGCCCGTGGTTTCGACGTTGGAGCCGCTGAGCGACGAGGCGATGCTCGACATTCTGTCGAATCCCAAGAATGCACTTGTGAAGCAGTATCAGAAACTGCTCGTCCTTGAAGGCATCGAACTCGAGTTCGAGCCCGAGGCTCTGGCGGCCATCGTGCAGCGTGCCAAGCTGCGCCGCACCGGAGCCCGCGCCCTGCGGGGCGTGATGGAAGAGATCATGAACCCCATCATGTACGAGCTGCCGGATGCCACCAACGTGCGCCGCTGCGTGATCACAAAGGCAACGGTCGAATCAGGCGCCTCGCCGCTGCTGGAACTTGCCGACGCACGTCCGCAGCGCCGAGCCAAGGCCGACGCCTGAGCTCATATTCCGGCATTCTTCAGCGCATGACAACGATCGGCTGCACGAGCCGCACGTCGTCGCGACGTAGTTGCACGTAGTACGTTCCCGACGGCATGCCGCCAGCGGCAAACACCGCATCATGCGAACCCGCATCGACCAGACCATTGGCCAGCGTCGCCACATGGAACCCCAATGCGTCATAGACGCCAAGATGAACGGTGCGCGGACGGTCAAGCTGATATCTGATCAATGCCTGACCAATAACGGGATTGGGGGCGATGGGAAACAGCGTGCAGCCTGCATCGGTGATGTTGTCGGACACTGACGTCGGTCTGTTCTTGACCACTGGTATCGTGGTGAAGTCGTTGAAAAGCACTTCTCGGAGCACGGCAGCGTCGGCGCCAAACCATTGCTGCAGTACTGATGCGTAGACAGCCCTGAAGTCGACGTTCATCTTCAGGTTGCCGTTGTCAAGGTCGGTCAAACTTGGATACGGCCCGCGTACTCCGTCCTGCGCCGGCGTCCCGAAGATGAACATCGGTGCTGACGTGCCGTGATCGGTACCCAGACTGAGGTTTGAAGCAACGCGACGACCAAACTCCGAGAACGTCATCGACAGCACACGGCTATCGCACTTCAAGGCTTCCAGGTCTCGCTGAAAGGCCATCACGGCGTCCGAAAGTTGCTGCAGCAAGTTGGCATGCCCGCCCGTGGCCGTATCACCGTCAACCACCTGTCCGGCATGCGTATCAAAACCGCCAAGCGACACCACATAGACCCGCGTCTTCAGTCCGCCGGCCACAAGTCGAGCCACGACCTTCAGCTGGTCGGCCAACCTGTTGCCCGTCGGATACGTCCCAATGTTGTTCGCCTTATCGGCAGCAGCCTTGATGACCGTCGAATACGACATCGACTTTGCTTGGACACCACGCACATACATGACGTTGTCGCGTGCGTTCTTCTGCGAGGGCAGATCACCGCCCCCTGATGTCGTACCTGAGACGAGTTGATAAAATGTCTCGGGATCCTGCAGTGCCGTGCCCAGCGAATGTTGATCCTGTCCGGTAAGGGCCAGAGAGACCACGGCCGACATCTGGATGGCGATCGGGTCGGGCATCGTCTGGTTCGGATACCCTTCCGGATAGTTCGGATAGTCGCGATGCAGGTAGCGACCTAGCCAGCCGGTCGAGATCACCTCGTTCGACGCACTTGCCGTCATCCAGATATCCGTCGAGCGGAAGTGCGACAGGTTGGGGTTGGGATAGCCAACGCCGGCGATGACGCCGACCTTCTGCTCGGTGTACAGGTCGCGCACGCCCGTCATCATGGGGTGCAGGCCGATCTTGTTGGTAAGCTTCAGGGCCTTCGCTTCGTCGATGGCGATGTTGGCACGCACCTTCATCAACTCGTCGTACTGGTCCAGCGGCAGGACGGTATTGATACCATCGTTGCCTCCGTTCAGCTGTATCAGCACCAGCACACGATCCGATGCTTCGGTCGTGTTGAACATGTCCTGCAGCAGGGGTCCATCAAATGCCTTCAGGGGAAGGCCATTCAGGACAAGGGGCAGCGAGACGGCTCCGGAGGTACGAAGGAGAAAACGGCGACGGTCCATGGTAGTGTCCCTCATAGCAGTTGAAACTCGGCCATGCGGAAAATGTATCGGAAGAACAGGTCCAGTTTCGCTTTGACAGCATTGCGGTTGGCAACGTTTTGCTCGTTGGCAAGAAACTCCTCCCATTGCTGGGTCCATTCGTAGTCACGTCCACCCTGCTGCAGCACGTCGATCACGAGTGTCTTGCGCATATCGGTGCTCACGGGCACGGTAAACAGGCGCTGTACGACGGTATCGACCAATGCGTAGGCGTCGGATGCATTGGGAATGCTCTTGATGTAGGCGATACTGTCGAAGATGCCACCGCGACCGCGCTGACCGTAGATGATGACGTCGGTAGCACCGTTCCGCAATGGCAGCGTTGCCGTATTCAGCCACAAACGGTCGTAGTCGGGACCCTGATAGGTCGCATCATAGCCAGCAACACTTGGGGGCTCGCACAGATCCATTTGGAGTGCTGTGAGCGTGTTGGCAACACTGGTGCCGGCCGCATAGCGCTGCTGCACGTCGGTTGGCGCTTGATAGCTGATGCTTCGCAGCAAGCCGATGACGAAATCAGCCGGCGATTTCAACTGGGCGCCGCGGATGTCGTCGCTGAAGAAGTGGCGCGACATCAGGAGCTTTCGCAGCACGGGAGTGACGTTCCAATCCGAGGCGTGCAGGAGATCGCCAAGAGGCTCGATAACCTTCTGCTCAATGTCGGGCGTAATGTCACAGTCGACGAACCACCGGTAGAGTTTCCGAACGATGGTATACCGCGTCGCCTGCTGATCGAAGATCATTGCGATCAGTTCGTCGAGTTCTGCGTTGCCGGCGTCAGCACCGGAGCGGCCCTTGATGATGCGATTGCCGTAGGAGGCCGAAAACTGTTTGTCGCCTGTGTCGTGCTGCGTTGCAAGAAACGTTGTCTGCAACGTCAACCGCGCGTCACGCCATCCCGTCAGGACCCTGGCGGCCTCGCGAACATCGCGCTCGGTGTACGTCGTGTAGTCACCCGACGCGCGCTCGGGGCCTTTGCCGATGGTAAACAGTTCCTGCAGTTCGCGGGCATAGTTCTCGTTGGCATTGCCCTTGGTGTTCGTGTTGCCATTCAGGTAGCGCAGCATAGCCGGCTCGATGGTCACCTGCCGAGCCATGCCCTTGAAATTGCCCAGGGCATTGCTCCGCATGTAGGCCAGGTAGGTAAACAGGATCTGCGGATGTCCGACCGCGGTCGCTTCCACCACGAAGTGATTCATCCAGAACAGCGTCAACTTCTCGGTGATCGACGGCGGCTGCGTTGCCATCAGGTCGGCCCACCAGGCTTTGACGTAGGCCCTATACCTGCCGGGATTTCCTCCGGTCAGATCGATCGTACCCGTCACGAACGTCTTGCCCGTCGTTGGATCGACCGGTGGCTCGGGCGCGGGCTGTACCTTCAGCAACGCGTCGAGCGTTGCTGTAAGGCCAAGCGATGCGGCCTGCGCAGTCTGCTGCGGATTGCATCCAAAAGTCGTCCGCCGCAGCAGATGGGCCGCTTCGGCCTCGGTCCATGGACCTGTATAAGCGTCAAGTAGTGCCATAGAGGCTCCAGTTTATCATTGACCGCGCAATCGACCAATGGTAACATGCAAAAGTTTAATACCCGCTGTTGCTGTCGACGATTAGAGGCGGAAGCTCAAGCGCGGACGTATCTTTCGGTCGTGAGTCCTACCCCCGCGAACCGATCGCTGCGATCGATTATCCTATCGAATACGTTCACACCATTCAATGCGTTGAACGTCGTGTTGCTCGCAGCGCTAGCAGCCGTTTACATCTGGAAGCAGGATGTACGTTTCCTGCTCGACGCTGTCGGCGTTGTGCTCTCCGTGATCTCGAACAACATCCTGGCTGTTGCGCAGGAAGTGCGGGCGCATCGCGCCGTGGAACGCGCAGCACGAGCACTGCGGCACACCGTCATGGTCGAACGGAACGGGCAGCGCCTGACGGCAGACAGCGACGAGGTGGTCGTTGGCGATACCGTCGTGCTTGCGCCCGGAAGCATCTTGCCGGGCGACGGCAACGTTGTGACGTCGGCGGCGCTTGAGATCGACACGAGTATGCTGACGGGCGAGGCGGCACCGCATGCATGCGGCGTAGGCGACGCGCTCATGGCCGGCTCCGTGTGCGTGGCCGGGAGCGGCAGCGTCCGAGTGACCAGTGCCGGCGCCGACACGGCGGCGGCACATATCGCACAGTCGGCGTCGCATCTGTCGCTTGCTACATCACCGATGCAACGACGCATCAACCGTCTGTTCGAAGCGTCGTTCGTGCTGGCCGTCGCCATCGCCGTGATCGACCTTGTGTTTCGCCTGCAGCGGCACGACCTTGATGCAGATGCGATACGCCAGACGGCGGCCATCGTCCTTGGGCTGATTCCCGAGGGCTTGGTCTTGTTTTCGACGGTGACCTTTGCGCTGTGCGTTGCCCGAGTGGCCAAGGTAGGCGTGTTCGCGCAGCACCTGTCAAGCATCGAACATCTTGCCTCGGTCACCGATGTCTGTTTCGACAAGACCGGAACGCTCACCGAGCGTCGGACATCAGTGGCAGCCATCGTGCCGCTTGCCGATCTCTCGCAGCAGCAGCTTGCATCCACGCTGCGCGCGTTTGCCGTGGGCATGGACGATGCGCAGCCCACGATGCGCGCCCTGCAGGAGCTGCACGTAGATCACGCCGAGACGTTGAACATCGTCGACCGGATTCCCTTCACGTCGCAACGGCGCTTCAGCGCGGTGCGCGAAGGTAGCGGCGATTGGTACGTCCTTGGCTCCGGCCACGTTCTGGCACCCGGCGTGAAGATTCCCGCTGCCCATTCGACAGACCGTGTCGTAATGTTCGGCAGGGCATCGTCCATCGACGGCATGCAAGCCTCGTTTCGGCCGCTATGCTGGGTTGTTCTCGACGACACTATGCGCGATGATGCCGCACGCCTGCTTCGTGATCTTGATGCATCTCACATCGATGTGCATGTCCTTACCGGCGACGCTCCGGAGTCAGCGCTCCGCGTATTGTCGCGGGTGGGCCGGCTGGACAGCGCCGGAGTTCTCCTGCCCCGGACGTATCTCAAGGCGCGCATGTTCCCGTCGGACAAGCAGGTCTACGTCAGCGCATTGCAGGACGGCGGCCACCACGTTGCCTTCGTCGGCGATGGCATCAACGACATCCCCGCCTTGCGCGAAGCGCATGTAGGAATTGCTGCCCCCGATGCCGCTCCGGTGGCACAGCACGTTGCCGACATCGTTCTTGATGCAGCCTCGATCGGTGTACTGCCATCATTGATCTACGAGGGGCGCATCACGATGCGCACCATCATGCATATTGCCAAGATCTTTTTAGCCAAGAATGCAGTACTGCTGATCGCGGCGCTACTGGCTGCAGCATCGTGGACACCCGCCATGCTGACGCCGCGACGTGGTGGCCTGATCGCCATCCTGGCTGTGGCCATACCGTCGACCGTTCTGGCCGCGCGTTCCCGGTCAGACACTGCCGTGAGGTCGGCCTATCGCGAGATCGCCCGCTACTGCGGCTTGACGAGCTTGGCCGCCGCACTGTCCGTGCTTGCGACAGGCACGCTGCCCTCGGCAACCGGCATCACAGCCTTCACCACCTATTCGGCACTTCTCGCGTCGGTGCTTGCGTCCCTCCCCTATGTCGATACGCATGCGCCCACGCGCCGCATGATCGCACGTTTTGCCACAGGTGCTGCAGCGCTCTTCCTTGGCGTACTCCTTGCCCCCTCCTTACCACCAGTCGAATGGGTGCGAGTATTCTTCGAGATGGACACGATGCAGGGGGCAGCGTTGCAGGATGTTCTTCTTGGCATGACATTGTCTGCCTTAATCACTACCGGCATCCATTCAACCGCTGCTCGTTGGCAGAAGCGCTGATTTGCGTTTATGCGAAGGCGCTGCGATCAGTCGCCGATCTTCATGAAGGTTGGTGCTGGGTCACTTGCATTCAACGTGGCAGTGCCGAATCCCGATAGGGCAATCATCTCGTAGCCGGCAAGATCGGTTGTGAGCAGAGCTTTGACCGAATACGTGCCAACAGCGTCGGGCGTGAACGTGAAGAACACGTCTTTTGATTCGCCCTTATTAAGGACAAATGTCTTTGCCGGCCCGATCGACAATGTTGGAATGTCCGAAGAAAACGTAATGGTCACTGGCTTGGCATTGTTCGATGTCACGGTGATTGTACCTGTGTGCGGAGTATTCACCACACCTGGAGGGAATGCGATATGGCTGGACGAAAGCTGCAGGGCGCGTTGCACATTCGCCTTGATGGAAAGGATATGGGGCTTTGTCTCGACCTCGTTCGTGAAGATCGTGATGTACTTCTCGATAGGACCGTTGCCGTTCGGAAGATTCAACGTTACGCTCAGTCGCGCGGTATCGCCCGGGGCGAGCGAGTCCTTGTCGAGCGGCGCCGACGTGCAGCCGCAACTTGTGCGGACTTCCTTGATCTTCAGCGGTGACGTGCCCGTGTTGACCAGTGGTATCACGGCAGACACCTGCTGCACGTCGACCGTCGAATTCGACGCCGTGACCGTTCCCCAATCGTGCACGGCCGGCATCGACAATCGCGGCTGAGCAACTGCTGCTGCGGTGATGGAACAGATTGCGATCAGCATGATCGCGATGCGTTGGGATGTTGCGGTGTGTGTGTGCATCGGGGTGTGGACAACTGTGTGTTTTTTCGGCCCTTCCAAGACGATACAACTTCGTTATTTCGTGCGTCATGCGCCAACATGCAGCCATCTTCATGATCTCTCTGTCAGCTCTTTTCGCCGTCATTCTTGGAGTCAGCATCTTGTCGACCGGTGCACCCGACCCCGACCCTGCCTCGAGGAATGTCGTGGTCAAACGGTCGATGTTGGGTCGCGCGCTCGACGTTGTGACTGCGCGCGGCGTCGATTCGTCGTTTGCGATCAGACTGATCACGGAGCCCGAGACGAGATTCAATCGCGACCTGGTCCGCATCAACGTGACCAACTTTGCCATCAAGCCGAACTACGCGCACAACTACGATGCTGCCAGCGTGCGGCGGGTGCGCCAGTTCATTGCCGATCATGATTCGCTGCTCAGCGCCTGCGAGCGCACGTACAGCGTTCCCAAGGAAGTGATCGCGTCCATCATCTGGGTCGAAACAAAATATGGCCGTGTTCTTGGTCGGCACCACCTGCCAAGCGTCTACCTGAGCGTTGCCCTTGCGTCGGAACCGGAGTTCATCGAACAAAATGTTCGGGCCGTCGCGCAGGATACGACGCTCACGCCGCAGCAGGTCGACTCTGTGCGAGCGCTCGTCATGGCCAAGGCCGCGCGCAAGACCAATTGGGCCATCGAACAACTCAAGGCCATGCAGGCTGTCGAGCAACAGCATGGCCTGGATATCATGTCGTTGTACGGCTCATGGGCCGGTGCCTTCGGCTTGCCGCAGTTCCTGCCCTCGTCGTACCAACGGTGGGCTCGTGATGGAAATGGCGACGGACGTATCGACCTGTTCAACCGCGCCGACGCCATGCATAGCGTTGGCAACTACCTTCGGTCGAACGGCTGGGCCGAAACCGACGAGAGTCATCGCGCCGCCGTTCGCCACTACAACAACAGCGGCGCCTACGTCAATGCCGTGCTGACGTTGGCCGATAAGGTGAAGTAACGCCGCCCCTTACGAAGCCAGCGATTCGGCTTCCTGCAACAATTGCTCAATGGCGTCCAGACCCACATTCCAAAACGATGGGTCGTTGATATCGCAACCGAATGGAGCCAGCAGCTCCTCGGGCGACTTGGAACCACCGGCACGCAACAGGTCCATGTACTTCTCGGGGAAGGACGCTCCTTCGCGGCGGTAGATGCCGTAGAGTGCAAGGACGAGCAGCTCGCCATAGGCATAGGCGTACACGTAGCCCGGCACATGCATGAAGTGCGAGATGTACGACCACCAGTAGCGATAGCCTTCGGTGAAGGTCACGCTGGAGCCGAACTGCGTCTGTTGCGTAGACATCCACAGTTCGCACAGACGGTCGACGCTGAGTTCGCCCTCGGCAGCACGCGTCACGTGCATGGCATCTTCGAAACGGTTCAGGGCGATCTGGCGGAACACGGTGGCGATGATATCGTCCAGCTTACCCATGATCAGCGTAAGACGCTCTTCCTTCGACGTCATGCGGTCGAGCAACGTTTGGAACGTCAACATCTCGCCAAACACACTGGCCGTTTCGGCGATCGTGAGCGGCGTGTCTGCCAGCAGCTGTCCCTGACGGCGTGACAGGTATTGATGGATGCCGTGACCAAGTTCGTGTGCCACGACTTGGACGTCACGATTCGTACCCATGTAGTTCAGGAAGACGTAGGGGTGGGCCGAGGGAACGGTACCGGCACTGTAGGCACCGCCATTCTTGCCCTTCAAGACGGGGGCGTGGATCCACGGCTTGTCGAAGAACATGGATGCGATCTCGCCTGCCTCGGCATGGAAGTCGCCATAGGCCTTCACGACCAGCTCGCGACACTGATCCCACGTCCACCAGCCCGAGTCGCCACCTACAGGTGCGTAGCGATCGTAGTCCAACATTTCGTCAAGGCCAAGCAGACGGCGCTTCAGGGTGTAGAATCGTTCGACGATGCCGTAGCGACCCACGACGGCGTCGATCAATGCCTGCACCGAAGCATCGCTGACTTCGTTGTCTTCATTGCGCGACGAGACCCACGTGTTGTACTTGCGCATGCGGGTGTTGCTGGCAACATCGGCGATCACCGTGTTGTAGATAAAGGCATGCGTCTTCGAGCCCTTCTTCAGACCGTTCGAGAACACCTCTGCCGCAGCCTTCCGCTTCGCACGATCAGGGTCGTGGAGCATCTTCAGGATCTGCGCTTCGGTATAGTCCTGCCCGTCCAGCGAATACGACTCGGCAGCCATCAGTTCGTCATGCAGCCGCACCCACGCAGCGCGCGACGTCAGGCTCTTCTCGCTCAGCACCTTCTCGACGTCTTCGCTCAGCACGTGCTTTCGCGTATTCTTCACTACTTCGAACCAGTGCTTCCAAGGGGCAAGGGAAGGGGCGTTGATGAAGTGGTCCAGGCGCGACTCTTCGAGGGTGTTCATTTCGGTCGACACGAAGACGAGCCACTGCCAGGCCGACGTCAGCGTTTCGCGGACTGTCTGCAGCGTCCGGCCGTACTCGGGGTCGTCGGTGTTCGTCGTCCACCGCAGATGCGAGAATGATCCCAGCCGGTCGGCCGTCTGGACGATATCGCTGTACTCCTCGATGAACGTCACCATTTCGGCATCCGTCGCCGTCGGGAACCGTCCCGACCAAGCGGCGCGGAACGCTTCCGCGCGTTGGGCAATGCCCGAAAGGTCGCTCTTGAAGCGATCGTCTTCGGTGGAGGGATAGAGGTCCGAAAGGTCCCATATTACGTGTTCTGCGCCGGTCTTCGCTGTGGCTTCCATGTCGTATTTCGTTCGTTCAGAGATGCTCGGTGATACCACAAAGGCAGAACCACCGTGGTTGGTGTGGTGTCAGAGTATTGTCGCGCAGTTCCGTCAGGGTACGATGCGATAGATCATCCGCGGGAACGGAATCACCTCACGGATATGCTCGGCGCCGGTGATCCACTTCACGGTGCGTTCGACGCCAAGGCCGAAGCCGCTATGCGGTACCGATCCGAACTTGCGAAGGTCGAGATACCATTGGAAAGCTTCTTCGGGAAGACCCTCGTGACGCAGCCGCTCAAGCAGCAGGTCATGATCGTCTTCGCGTTGCGAGCCGCCGATGATCTCGCCGGCACCTTCGGGAGCCAGCATGTCCATCGCAAGAACGACCTTCGAATTCTCTGGGTCGCGCTTCATGTAGAAGGCCTTGACCTCCGACGGATACCGATGGATGATGCAGGGCCGATCGAACTGCGTCATGATCGCCTCTTCCTGCGGAGCGCCGAAGTCTTCACCCCAGGGGAAGTCAATCTGGATCTCCGATCCGTCTGCCTGCTTGCGATTGAGCTTCACGTTGTTCGCATTCAGCCAATCGACAGCTTCGGTGTAACTCATGCGGTAGAACGGACGCTTGATCTTCTCGAGTTTCGCGATGTCACGGCCAAGTGTTGCCAGCTCGCGCTGACAATTCTTCAGACACTGCTCGACGATATATACCACGAGGTCTTCCGCAAGGTCCATGTCGTCGTTCAGGTCGAAGTAGGCCATCTCGGGCTCGACCATCCAGAACTCCGTCAGGTGACGCCGCGTCTTTGACTTCTCGGCGCGGAAGGTCGGACCGAAGGTATAGACCTTGCCAAGGGCCATGGCTGATGCTTCGGCGTAGAGCTGACCCGACTGCGTCAGGTAGGCCTTGCCAAGATCGAAGTACTCCGTCTCGAACAGCGTCGACGTGCCTTCGCAGGCATTCGGCGTGAAGATCGGCGAGTCCATCAGCTTGAAGCCATTGCCGTCAAAGAAGTCACGGATGGCCTTGATCACCTGTGCGCGCACGCGCATGATGGCGTGCTGCCTGGCCGAGCGCAACCACAGGTGGCGGTGCTCCATCAGGAACTCGACGCCGTGTTCCTTGGGCGTGATCGGATAGTCGCGGGCGATCTGCCATACGCGCACCTCGGTAACATCGACTTCGACGCCGCCTGGCGCGCGCTGTTCAGCGCGGACAGTACCCGTGATCGACACGCTTGATTCCTGCGTCAGCGACGACGCGGCAGCGAAGACATCTTCGGCCACATTCGGCTTGAACAGAACACCTTGCACGGTGCCCGATCCGTCCCGCAGTTTGATGAAAATGAGCTTACCCTTTTCGGTCTTGTCGTAGACCCAACCATGTAGGGTTACCGTTTCGCCAACCTTGTCGGCAAGCTGCTCGATGGCAACAAATGACTTGTAACGCGATTCCATGCCGCAAACATACGGCGGCACGACGACACAGTTGTCGGCTAAAGCCGATATCCAAGGCCGACATGCAGGTACAGGTTGTGCAGGGCTTGGTCGACGGTTTTGTACGATGCGTCGAAGACGCTCACAAGTCCCACGACCATGCGCGTATCAAGCACAACGGAACTGCTCAGCGACGTCTGCGTACCGATCTGCACGCCGTAATCGATCTCTGCAAGGCGGTCGCCGAACTCCATGTCGCGCTCTACAATCTCAGGCCTGATGCCCACCGTTCCTACGCCTCGCGCATTCGACCGTGTGGCCACCATCCAAGCCACGTATGGACCGGCAAGGACGTCCCACGCGTCGCTCAGCCGGTACGACAACAGCACGGGCACCTGCACATACGTGTTGTCGAAGGTTCCCGTCGACGAACCATTGAAGATCGTTTCGACCTCGTAGATCACCGTCGAACCGTCAGCGATCCGCACCGGCACTTTGTCAATGATCGGTTGGTTGATAAGGGGCGTCGAAAACGTCGAACCATAGCCGCAGGCGCGTATCTCCGTGGCCACGGCCCAAGGTCCGCCGATATCGAACAACGTCTCCATGGCAAACGTCAGTTTCGGCACTGGCGCCCCCGTGGCGCCTTCCGGGATATCGCCCATGGGAATAGGCGTACCCACGGTGATGCCTGCCTGAAGCATCAGCGGCTGCGCTTGCGACGCTGCCAACTGCAGCAGGAGCGTCAGCGCTGCAACAAGCCATTTCATGGCAGTACGGTCATCAGGCGGTGGCAGACGTGCGACCCGTCTGGGCTTTGCAGGCCGATCTCGATCAGGACGGGACCCGAAGGTATTCCGCCAAGGTAGAGCGTCGGCCCGTTGACGTCCTCTTGCCACAGCCGACGCCCGTCCAGCGCATAGACCGTCACGGTCGACATTGCATGGTCTGACACCTGCGTCGACATTATACGGTCAACCACCGTAACCGCGCCGTGCGTTTCCGGCGTAACAGCCACCGACGTGGCCGCGCCTATGTGTACCGCATCGATCCAAAGCGTACTGCCCACCTCGCCCTTCATCAGGTCGCCTCCTGCACTTGCGGCGAATACGACCGTGATCGTATCTGGGGCGTCAGACGATCCATACTCGATCGGAAACGAGAACGGCGTCCATGTGGGCACAGACTTATAGACCACGTGGCGCGCCTCGCCGACGGTAACGCGTCGTTGTGCCGAGCCATCCCATTTTGACAGGACGCAGTACAGCGTGGCCGAGTCATTGTTCACGGGAGCATAGCGATGCATACCGGCAAACACAGCGGGTCTGTCCGTGTACGGTATCCCCAGCTTCGCGCTCTTCACCGGGTCGCTCAGGTTGATCTCGAACTTCCCCGTATAGCACGTCCCTGCGGCGATCTGTCCAAAGATGTTGCGTGTTGTCATCTGCACGCAGTAGCTGCCGCTGGACGCGTCTGACGACTTCGACGTCAGCGCATCGGTGTTCGGTGCAACGTGGATGACGCCGTTGCCCGAGGTCCAGCCGGTAGGTTCCTCGTAATCACGGAACAGCAACTGCCCCTTGAACAACTTCCATTCTTCGAAGTCGAGGTTGACGAGCGCCTGACCGTACACCGGCAGAGCCGTGACCGTCAGCACAGCGATCATGAAGTTTCGCATCTGATGCCTCCCACGTTCCACGGACAAACATGCATGCGCGATGAATGACTTGCAACCATGTAATTTTGAAGCATGATACGCCCTACCTCGCTCAAACGCCGCAATGCCGCCGTCCTTGAAAGTTCGTGGTCTGACGGCTTCACATCGTGCATCCTGCTGAGCGACCTTCGCGATGCTTGTCCGTGCGCCTACTGCACGGGCGAAGAGATCATGGGTCAGCAGGTCTTCGTTGGCATCAAGACCTTCGCGCCCGGCATGAACGAGCTGGCCTCGCTGGTGCCCGTAGGCAACTACGGCGTACAGGCGGCGTGGAACGACGGACACGACTCGGGCATCTACACCTGGGAGATGCTCCGTACGGTGTTCGAGTCGAAGAAACTCACAGCGGCAACCATCGCCGAGATCGACCAGCAGTTCCCCAAGGGATGAGCCGGCGGATAAGGCGGATCGGACGGATCGGACCGATCGGACGGATACCCCCAGGAACGTCGACCGTTGAACCGGTGTTTTCGCCAGCAGTTCGAACCTAACCCAGCAAGCCCTATGAGCACCTCTCGCATCGTCCGCGCCCCGCGCGGCTCGCAGCTTACCTGCAAGAACTGGCAGATCGAAGCGGCATATCGTATGATCCAGAACAACCTGGATCCCGACAATGCCGAGCGGCCGGAAGACCTTGTCGTCTACGGCGGCTTTGGCAAGGCTGCACGTAACTGGGAGTCGTTTGATGCCATTCTTGGCTGTCTGCGAGACATGCATCCCGACGAGACGCTGCTGGTGCAAAGCGGCAAGCCCGTCGGCGTCGTGCCTACACATGAGGGTGCGCCTCGCGTCATCATCGCGAATTCCAACCTTGTGCCGAAGTGGGCTTCGTGGGACGAGTTCCGCCGTCTTGATGCTCTTGGCTTGATGATGTACGGCCAGATGACGGCAGGCTCATGGATCTACATCGGCACGCAAGGCATTGTGCAAGGCACCTACGAGACGTTCGCCGAGTGCGCGCGGCAGCACTTCGGTGGCACGCTGCACGGCCGCTTCCTCCTGACCGCCGGCCTCGGCGGGATGGGTGGCGCACAGCCCCTTGCCGCCACCATTGCCGGTGCTGCGGCTCTCTGTATCGAAATCGATGCATCGCGTATCGACAAACGGATCCGTGACGGCTACCTAGACCGCAGGATGGACGATCTTGATGGGGCCTTGGCCGTGATCCGCGAGTATCAGGAGCGACGCGAACCGATCTCGATCGGACTGGTTGGCAACGCGGCCGAGATCCTGCCGGAACTTGTCCGCCGCGGTATCACGCCCGACGTGGTCACTGACCAGACGTCGGCCCACGACCCCTTGCATGGCTACTATCCCGCCGGCATGTCGAAGGCCGATGCCGACACGCTACGTCTGTCGGACCCCGCCACCTACATCGAACGTGCACACACCTCAATCGGGGCACATGTTTCCGCCATGTTGGCATTCCAGCAGAAGGGGGCAGTGGTCTTCGATTACGGCAACAACATTCGGGGCATCGCTCGCGACCATGCCGGTGTTGCCAATGCCTTTGACTTCCCGGGTTTCGTTCCGGCCTTTGTGCGCGAGCTGTTCTGCGACGGCAAAGGACCGTTCCGTTGGGTGGCCCTTTCGGGCGATCCTGAAGATATCCGTGTAACCGATGACGCCATCATGCGTTTATTCCCCGAGAACGAGCAACTGCATATGTGGATCCGGGAAGCGCAGCAGCACATCGGCTATCAAGGTCTACCCGCCCGCATCTGCTGGCTTGGCTACGGCGACCGCGCCAAGGCCGGGAACTTGTTCAACGAGTTGGTACGTTCAGGAGCAGTGTCGGCGCCGATCGTCATCGGCCGCGATCACCTTGATTGCGGTTCGGTGGCATCACCGCACCGCGAAACCGAAGCCATGAAGGACGGCTCGGATGCCATCGCTGACTGGGTGTACCTGAACTTCGCCCTGAATACCTTGGGCGGAGCAACTTGGGTGTCGCTCCATCACGGCGGCGGTGTCGGCATGGGACTGTCACTGCACGCAGGGATGGTCGCCGTGGCCGACGGAACAGACTTGGCAGCACAAAAATTGGCACGCGTATTGACATATGACCCACTAATGGGCATATTGCGACACGCTGATGCCGGCTACGATCGAGCTATTCACAACGCAAGGAAATTTGGCATAGAAATACCGCTACTCTCTGAACAACACTAGTTGCACAAATCTCGGACATAATGGCACGACTGCTACGCCAATTCATCAGACACAGCGACTCTACTGTGTCAATTTGTCAGTCTGTAGCAAGGAGTCGTCATGAAGACCGCAGAATTCCGTCGGAAAACCGGTATCACCCCGGTGTCGGCAAACGTGCGTCAACAAGGTTTCACATTGTCAGAAGGGAGCGATTCTATGGACCTCGCCTTGCAGATCGAAGAACTCTTCCGCAACGATCGGAAGAAGTACCTAGGCTTCATTCGCCAGCGCGTCCGCAGCCAGGAAGAGGCTGAAGACATCCTTCAGGACGTGTTTGCCAACGTTCTTGCAGCCTCGCAGGACGTCAACAAGCCGATCGAGAACATTGCTTCATGGGTGTTCACCTCGGTGCGCAACCGCATCATCGATTCGTACCGCAAGAAGCGCGCTGACAACTTCTCGGACATCGGCGGTTCGGACACGAAGGATGACGGCAGTTTGGACCATGTGGAGCGATTCTTGGGCGACTTCTCGTACAACCCCGAGAGCGACCTGGTGCGCAAGACCATCTGGGAAGCCGTCTTGGAAGGCCTCGAGGAGCTCCCGAAGGAGCAGAAATGGGTCTTCGTCAAAAATGAATTCGAAGGTGTTTCGTTTAGAGAGATGTCCGAAGAGACCGGTGTGAACATCAACACGCTGCTCGCTCGGAAACGCTACGCTGTGTTGTACCTTCGCAAGAAATTGCAGGACCTGTACGACACGGTCAACGAAAGCTAACCGACCCCACCTTCGATGATGTCTTCAACAGCCCGCGCGATCGTATACATCCTATGCATCGGCGGGCTGTTGGCATGTAATGCCCTTGTCGTCATGGTCTTGTGGAACCAGGTGCTGACGTCGGTGATCACGACTGACCGTGCGCTGACGTTCCTTGAGGGTGCTGGGATAACAGCCTTTGCCTATATCGGAGTGTTTGGCGCCAGGCATGCCTTGCAGGTTCGACGCAAGGCCGCGCCGATCGAAGTGAAGATCACATCCGAGCAGCAAGTGGATTCGACAATGGCGCCAGACTACGACGTTGTGACGGCGGGCACTTCGCCGGCGATGCACTCGGCGTGCGCGCAGCTAAGCCCCGACGAGAAAGCTCGTCTGCGCGAAACGCTCGCGCAACAATGCGGCTGCACAGACCGCCGCACGCGCGATCAGCGCGACTGAAGCCTGACTGAACGCATTCCCATGTTTGCGCACTGCTCGTTGCGTAGCCGATACCCAGAGAAACCACCTACGGTCTGGTTCGGATGTCATTCCTGACGTTCGCGTTGTATGTTTACAACCGCGTTACATCCAACAACGTCAGGAATCCTCCATGGGTCTTATCTCCGAGTTCAAAGAGTTTGCCGCCAAAGGTAACGTCGTCGATCTTGCCGTTGGCGTTGTCATCGGTGCCGCCTTCGGAAAGGTCGTGACGTCGTTTGTCAACGACGTCATCATGCCACCCGTCGGGATGATCATGGGTGGGATCGATTTCAAGGACATCAAGTTGACGCTGAAGGCAGCCGTCGTTGAGGGAGGCAACGTGGTGACGCCGGCGGTGACAATGAACATCGGCATCTTCATGAATGCCATCATTGACTTCGTGATCGTCGCCTTTGCCATCTTCTTGGTGATCAAGGCCATGAATGTATTTCGCCGCAAGCAGGCCGAGGCGCCAGCAGCGCCAGCAGCACCGGCTGAAGACATCGTTCTCCTAACGGAGATTCGCGACGAGTTGCGCAAGCGTAGCTAAGCCGCGCACGGAGCGTCACGCGTCCGATTGCGCGTTGTTGTCGCGACGGTTGCGGCGTGCGTGATACAACCGTTCCGTGAAGCCGCCTTCGTGAAGGAACTGGCGTTCAAGTGCTTGGATCTGCCGGTCGAGCAGCCAGCATGAAACCCCGATCAGCACCAGCGCAGCGTTGGCCGTAATGACGGGATAGCTGGGTAGTTCGACTGGGTGGTCACCGGGTGTGTCAATCAGTCGCTCATGCAGTTGCTCCTGAAGTGCGGCATACTGAAGTGCCACCCAAGCAGACACTTCGTCGACCGTCGTGCAACGCTTTGCCACAAGGTCATACCGTCGTGAGTCATCGGTCGCCCACGGCTCGAACCCTCGCTGTCGCAGGTAGTCCTCGTAGTCCAAACGTAGCTCCTCCTGGCTTGCACGTGCAACGTTGGTCAGCTTGAGCTCCATCTTCTTCGATGTACCGCTGGCCTGGCTGCCTTCAGCAATGTTCTGCACACCGCTTCGCGCTGCCTGTACCATCTGGCCGTGCGTTCGGCTCCGCTTGGGTACATAGGCGTCGCAGAATCGCACAGTTACGTCGTACACAAGCTGCGACAACTGAAAGCTCTTCAGCTTTCGGTAGCCGCCATGCGGCTTTATCAGCCTTGACGGCTGCGAATCTCCTCTGGCTGTGCCCATAAGTCACTCCTTCGTTGAACTTGAATGGTTGTTCCGTTGCTGCTACGTGGCGGAACCACCTGAAGGTGTGACGCTTGATGGACGATGGACGATGGACGATATGGACACAATGGACGATATGGACGATGGACGGATGAAACGAAAAGCCATGCACACAGCCATGTACAGCCATGCACAGCCACGCACGCACATGCTTGGCAACGCGTGGCTTGGCAATGCCTGGCCGGAAGCACATGCTTGGCAATGCCTGGCCGGAAGCACATGCTTGGCAATGCCTGGCCGGAAGCACATGCTTGGCAATGCCTGGCCGGAAGCACATGCTTGGCAATGCCTGGCCGGAAGCACATGCTTGGCAACGCCTGGCCGGAAGCACATGCTTGGCAATGCCTGGCTGGAAGCACATGCTTGGCAATGCCTGGCCGGAAGCACATGCTTGGCAATGCCTGGCCGGAAGCACATGCTTGGCAATGCCTGGCCGGAAGCACATGCTTGGCAATGCCTGGCTGGAAGCACATGCTTGGCAATGCCTGGCTGGAAGCACATGCTTGGCAATGCCTGGCCGGAAGCACATGCTTAGCAATGCCTGGCTGGAAGTATGGCCTGGGTAGCGCGTTAGTTACCCGACCATGTTGTTCCGTTGGGCAATGTCCATCGTCAATCGTCCATTTCGTCCATCGTGTCCATATCGTCCATTGTCCATTACCCCATTACCCCATTACCCCAGCCGCACTGCGTACAGCGTAAGCCGCGAAGCGGGACCGCGCGCAAGCAGGATCACACCGGCAGGACCGTCAGGAGCGAAGTCGAGGCTGCGGTGCAGCGTCATTGGTTCGATGTCGACGCCACGCTTTTTCACTTCGGTGGAGCGGCCCCAGCCAAGCAAGCGGATCTGACGCTGGATGCGTTTTGCGTCGATGCCATGCTCGACTTGCACCAACCTGAAGCGCCGGTGCAACGCAGAAGCCCCGGGATCGGCTGCGCACAGACCATAGCCGATACGATGATCAATGACAGCAGCGCCGATATGCCGGAAGTATGCCGTCACCTTGCCGCTTGCCATGATGGCCGCATGCGGCTCTACCAACACCATGTCCGGCTGCGGGTCGACCGGGACCACGGCGTATGACGATTCGTGGGGACGCCATTCGGTGCCGACATCGACCAGCGCCACCGCCGGAGCGTCGACGCCGCGCCACAGCACGCGCTCGCGACATTCGTCGCGCCAGCCTATGTACTCCGACGTGAACGCGCGCGCGATCTCGGAATCGATCTCGTCGCCCGGTCCAACCTTCACACCAACCACACGAAGGTGGGAAGGGGCATTGGTGAACAAGGCGATCGGCGGATCGTAGGACCCGCCGCGACGCTGACGCGTCGCGCGGGAGTCGCGCCGCGAAGGGTCGGCCCATACGGCGTCAGCCGTGGCAAGAGCCTGACGGTATTGCTCGTGTGGAACGTGGGCGCAGACGACGGAGACGTTGGTAATGCCCGTGCGAGCAAAGTTCCCCTGGGCGATGGCCGCCGTCACGGCGTCGGCCTCGAAGGACGTCACCGTATCACACGCGCGCGCAAGCGCGCGCGTGTCGAGCCCCGCCCCCTGACATACCTCGACAACATGACGGCAGCCCGAGAACCGCGTGGCGTGGTATTCGGCGATGGATGGATGCGTTGCCTGCTGCGACGACGTCTCGGTGAACAACCATCCGTCGACGTGCTTGCCAAGACGTGCCGCCCGACGCGTGCCCATCACGATGTCGAGTAACGTGGGAATGTGCTGCTGCCAGACCGCCGGAACGGCGCGACGGACGGCCTCGACGGCCGACGGACCAAGGTCCGTACCGTGTGCGTCAACAATGGCCGACATCGATTCGATAAGGTCGATGAGGTCCGGCCGACGCAGTTCGTTGAGAAACGTTTCTTCCATCCTGAGGAACGTCATGTGTTGCTTGGGCGAAATCCCCGATATTTGCGTCGCATTCGACCCTTTGTGTCATTACCAAACGATTACCATCATGAGCAACGGAGCTGATGCCGTTCGTTCGGCCCTTGAAGCTGCAGGTCTTGCTAACCTTGGCGAGATCAATTATAACCTGACGGCCGCCGACCTGTACGAGCATGCCGTTACCTACGGCGAAGGCATGCTGACCGAACACGGTGCATTGTCCGTGAACTCGGTGCCATATACCGGACGTCGGGCGAACGACAAATTCGTGGTTGAAGAGGACGATACCAAGGGCGATGTCTGGTGGGGCAAGGTGAACCGCCCGTTCTCCGAAGAGAAGTTCAACGCGCTGAAAGCACGCGTTCAGGCCTACCTGCAAGGACGTGACGTCTATGTGCAAGACCTTGTGGCAGGCTCGGATGAGAAGTACTCGCTGAACGTACGCTTCATCCAGGAACATGCCTATCATTCGCTGTTCGTGCAGAACATGTTCATCCAGCCCACGGCTGAACAACTGGCGAACTTCAGCAGTGACTTCACCGTGATCACCGTGCCCGAGTTCAAGGCAATCCCCGAAGTTGACGGCACTGCATCCGAGGTCTTCATCATCCTGAGCTTCAAGCAGAAGCTTGTGCTGATCGGCGGCACATCCTACGCCGGCGAAAACAAGAAGTCGATCTTTACCGTGCTGAACTACCTGATGCCGAAACTCGGCGTGATGTCGATGCACTGCTCGGCCAACATCGGCCACGACGGCGACGTCGCCCTGTTCTTCGGCCTGTCGGGCACGGGCAAGACGACGTTGTCGACCGACCACGAGCGCGCCCTGATCGGCGACGACGAGCACGGCTGGAGCGACGAAGGCGTGTTCAACTATGAAGGCGGCTGCTATGCCAAGGTTATCAACCTGAGCGCCGAGGCCGAGCCTATCATCTTCTCGCTCACGCGCACCTTCGGTACGATCCTCGAGAACGTGGACATCGACGAAGACACCCGCGTGATCGACCTGAACTCGCAGAAGTACACCGAGAATACACGAGCCTCGTACACGCGCGAGAACATCCCCAACATCGCCCCCGGCAATCGCGGCGGACATCCGAAGAACATCGTCTTCCTGACGGCCGACGCCTTCGGCGTGATGCCGCCCATCGCACGGCTGACGCCCGAACAGGCTATGTTCCACTTCCTGAGCGGCTACACGGCCAAGGTCGCCGGTACCGAAGCCGGCGTGAAGGAACCGTCGGCCACATTCTCGACCTGCTTTGGCGCCCCCTTCATGGTGCACCATCCCAGTGTCTATGCCAACCTGCTGCGCGACAAGATCAACAAGCACGGCTCGCATGTTTGGCTGGTGAACACCGGCTGGAGCGGCGGCCCCTACGGCGTAGGCGACCGCATGAAGATCTACCACACACGGGCCATGCTGAAGGCTGCCATCAATGGCGACCTTGATGGCGTGGAATTCGTCAAGGACGGATTCTTCGGCCTTAGCATCCCAACGTCCTGCCCCGGCGTTCCCTCGGAAGTGCTGAACCCACGTAACACCTGGGCAGACAAGGCAGCCTACGATGCACAGGCAGCGCACTTGGTGAAGCTGTTCGAAGACAACTTTGCGCAGTTTGCCGACAGCGTGGACGAAGGCGTCCGCAATGCCATGAAGTAAACCGGACAACATATCCGAAACGACAACGGGCAACCCACAAGGGTTGCCCGTTTCTGTTATTCGTATGGTCTCGCTTCAGACTTATCCAAAGTCTTCGTCGCTGAGCTTGTCGAAGTCAGTATCCTCGCCAAGACCAGGCAGATAATCGTCATCGTCCATCTCGCGCGACTGCATGATCTCGCGCGCCTCGTCGATGTCGTCCTCGAACACCATGATGCGAATGGTGTCGCTCATGACACCCGTCGGGTCCTCACGGACAACGCGGTAGTCGATGCCGTTACTCTTCAGCTGTGACTCCAGCAATTGCGCGTCGATCTCGTTCGTAAACGTTGCCAGCATAATCATGATGGTCTCCTGTTCCCTGGTCCCAAGTAAAATTCGTCAGCCGCAACAATGGTCACGACGCCAAGGCTCATCAACGTCCCGGCGGTGTCTTTGCATCAGTCGGCGGAAACATCTTGTTGGCAAGATCCGACACCACGTTGAAGATCTCTTCCTGATGTCCCTGCTTCACTGCACTCTCGTGCTTGGTGAAGCCCCAGATGATCAATGTGTTGTCGTTGACGATGAACTCCACGAGCTGCGGCCCATCGGGACGCACGTTCTTGCTGTAGAAGATCTTCGCCAAACGCTCGCGCATATCGGCAGGCAGCTTCTTGTTCCAGTGCATGTAAACGATGGTGCCGTTATCAGCCGCATTCGTCCCTTTGAAATGCTGTACTTCCTTCTTTGCCGGTGATTCGATACCCCCAAGCATGATCGACGGACTCGCGATCAGTTTGGTGAGCGCCGGTGAGGGCGACATCGTGGTGGACACCAGCTTGACACCCTGAGGAATAGCGGACTTCTTCATCACGATCTGGTCCCAGGGAAGCGGCACTTCGCGCTTCAGACCCCAGAAGTTGTAGTGCTTCACCACGCTCTTTACCTCGACCGTCCGCCCGGGGCCGGCATTGATCGGGGGCATGGGTACATCTTTGGGCAAACGCTGTGCAAGCGCACTGCCTGTGCAGAGCATGACCGCAAGTGCGATCCTTACGATGTTCTTCATGGTGATCCTTTTGCCGAGGCGGCACGGCTGCCGCGTCAGTCTCTCATGAGTTTGCGATACGTGATGCGATGCGGACGCTCGGCTTCGATACCCAGGCGTTCGCGTCTGTCCTGCTCGTACTGCGAGTAGTTACCGTCGAACCATACAACCTGGCTGTCGCCTTCGAATGCCAATATATGGGTGGCGACACGATCCAGAAACCAACGATCGTGGCTGATGACAACGGCACAACCGGCAAAGCTCTGCAAGGCCTCTTCGAGAGCGCGCAGCGTATTCACATCAAGGTCGTTCGTGGGCTCGTCCAGCAGTAGTACGTTGGCACCTTCCTTGAGCATCTTGGCAAGGTGCACACGATTGCGCTCACCGCCGGAAAGCTGCGTGACCTTCTTCTGCTGGTCGCTTCCGCTGAAGTTGAAGCGTGCCACATAGGCACGCGAACTCATCTCGCGGGTGCCAAGGGTGATCATGTCATGTCCGTCCGAGATCTCTTCCCATATGGACTTCGTGGGGTCGAGCGGACGGTTCTGATCGATGTAGCCAAGCTTGACGGTATCGCCAACGGTGAATGTTCCGTTGTCGGGCTGCAGTTCGCCGGTGATCATTTTGAACAGCGTTGTCTTGCCTGCTCCGTTCGGACCGATGATACCGACGATCCCTCCGGGCGGAAGCGAGAAGTTCACATTCTCGTACAGCAGTCGATCGCCGAAGGCCTTCGAGATGCCATTTGCGTCGATTACAACGTCGCCAAGACGCGGTCCCGGCGGCACGAATATCTCCATCTCCTCGTTGCGCTTGACAGTCTCCTCGGCCAGCAGCTTCTCGTAGGCGCTGATGCGAGCCTTGCTCTTTGCATGACGTCCCTTGGGATTCATGCGCACCCACTCGAGTTCTTCCTTCAGGGCCTTCTGCCGTTTGCTCTCCTGTTTTTCCTCGAGGGCAAGTCGCTCGCTCTTCTGCTCCAGCCAGCGCGTGTAGTTACCCTCGAACGGAATGCCATGGCCGTTGTCGAGCTCAAGGATCCAGCCTGCCACGTTGTCAAGGAAATAACGGTCGTGGGTGACGGCGATGACGGTACCTTCGTACTTGGCAAGATGCTGCTCGAGCCATGCCACGCTGTCGGCATCAAGGTGATTCGTGGGCTCGTCCAACAGCAACACGTCGGGCTTCTGCAGCAGCAGGCGCACAAGGGCGACGCGACGCTTCTCGCCGCCGGAGGCGTTATTGATCAGCGAGTCGGGAGGCGGACAGCGCAGTGCGTCCATGGCCATCTCCAACTTCGAGTCGATGTCCCAGGCTCCAAGATGCTCGATCTTGTCCTGCAACTTTGCCTGCTTGTCCAGCAGCGCGTCGAAGTCGGCATCGGGATCAGCGAATTGTTCGCTGATGGCGTTGTACTCGCGCAGCAGGCCTACGGCTTCGGCAGCGCCTTCTTCGACGAACTCGCGCACCGTCTTACCGG
>VFFB01000089.1 GCA_018882585.1 Candidatus Kapaibacterium sp. | reverse complement strand
GGGCGTAAGTGTGTACGACCTTGTTGGACAGACATGTTCACAGAACCCGCATTCAATGCAGGCATTGACCGACGCATCGACGGTCGGCACGGGTTTGATGTTTCGAACGTGTACCGTGGGGTCGGCATTGATCACCACGCCGGGATTCAGGATACCTTCGGGATCGAGGATGGACTTGACTCGCAGCATGATACCATAGGCCACCGTGCCCCACTCCCGCTCGACAAAGGGGGCCATGTTGCGTCCGGTACCGTGTTCGGCCTTGAGCGATCCATCAAGCCCCGTCACGATGCGGGCAATGTCATCCATGAATTCGGCATAGCGTGTGATGTCGTCTTCGGTTTCGAACCGCTGGTTCACCACGAAGTGGATGTTGCCGTCCTTGGCATGACCAAAGATGATGCCGTCGTCGTAACCAAAACGCGCGAACGATGCCTGCACGCCACGTACGAGGTCAGCCAGACGCTCAGGCGGCGCCGCCACATCCTCGTTGATCATTGTCGTACCCGTTGGACGCATGGCGCCTACGGTGGGCATCAGGCCTTTGCGCAGGTGCCAAAGTTCGGCCTGCCGTTTCGGATCTGTGGTCCACTCCGTGGCATAGCCATCAAAGTGTCGGGCAGGTGGCTCCACATCATGGAACTCAACCAGCAGTGCCGCTGCCCCTTTCTGTGTGATGCGTAGTTCAGGGGGCGTTGATGGGAGTGTTGCGAAGGACTGCAGCGATGCATCGTCCATGAGCTCGACGGCGGCGGCACCGCTGTCGCGCCAGAAGGACACGTCATCGCAGGCGGCATCCAGTGATGCATAGACCATGATGGCCGTATGCTTGACACGGGCATCGGCGATGGTGCCGAAGACCACTTCGTCGATGAAGCCCAGCGTACCCTCGCTGCCGACCATCAACTTGGCGATGATCCTGGCTGGACGATCTTCATCGAGAAATGCATTCAGGCTGTAGCCGACGGTGTTCTTGATGCGATACTTGCGGCGGATCAGGGCGACGAGATCATTGTTGGACCGTACCTCGTCGCGGAGTGCAGCGATTGCGGCCGACACGGCCGGTGCCGAGGCTGCAAGGTGTGCGTCGGCGTGTGGATCGGCGGTGTCGCAGACGGTACCGTCTGCAAGAATGTACCGCATCGACTCGATGGTGTGATACGAGTTGTGTGCCGTGCCGCAGCACATGCCGCTGGCATTGTTGGCCACAATGCCACCGACCATGCATGCCATGAGTGAGGCAGGATCGGGGCCGATCCTGCGTCCAAGGCGTCGGAGCATGGCATTGGCGCGGCCGCCCGTCACGGACGGCTGCACTCGGATGCGATCACCGCCGTCGAGAACCTGGGCGGACGACCACGACCGAGAGATGTCGACTAGCAGGCCGTCGGTCACGGCTTGACCTGACAGGCTTGTGCCGGCAGCGCGGAAGGTGCAAGCCGCACCGTGGATGCGTGCGATGTTAAAGAGGTTGACAATGTCGGTTGCCGTCGATGGGCGCACCACAGCCATGGGCACCATGCGGTACAGACTGGCGTCACGGGCCATGGCGCGACGTGCGAACAAGTCGTCGTGTACGGCAGCACTGCCAAGTGCTGCACGCAGATCGCGTATCAGGTCACGCTCCATGCTGTGAATCTACCGAATACCCGCCTCTGGCGGTCACACCTGAAAGACGCCGGTCTTGAGTTCGGGCAGCGATGGCTGGTGATTGGCCATGGCGATACCACGCGAGATGACGGCGCGCGTATCGGTGGGCGCGATGATGCCATCGACCCACAGACGTGCAGCAGCATACGTAGGCGTCGTCGTAGCCTCGTATCTGGCCTGGATGTCCTTCAGCAGTGCCTGCTGTTCGGCCTCGCCCAGTTGCTGGCCGTTCTTTTCCAGCGAAGCCACCTTGATGGTCAACAACGTCTTTGCTGCCTGCGAGCCTCCCATGACGGCGATCTGCGCCGTGGGCCAGGCATAGATCAGGCGCGGGTCATAGGCCTTACCGCACATGGCATAGTTGCCGGCGCCGTAGGAGTTGCCAATGATGATGGTAAACTTGGGGACGACGCTGTTGGCGACCGCGTTGACGAGCTTTGCTCCATCCTTGATGATGCCGCCTTGTTCGGCGCGTGTACCAACCATGAATCCCGTGACATCCTGCAGAAACACCAGCGGAATGCCCCGTTGATTGCAGTTCAGGATGAATCGTGCTGCCTTATCCGCGCTGTCGCTGTAGATCACGCCGCCAACCTGCACTTCGCCTTTGCCGTTGCGTGTGACCTCTCGGTTGTTGGCAACGATGCCCACGGCCCAGCCGTCGATCCGGCCGTAGCCACAGATGATGGTCTTTCCGTAGTCGGCCTTGTACTCGTCGAACTCACTACCATCCAGAAGGCGTGCAAGGACCTGCCGCGTTGCATATGGGCGGGCCCTGTCGGCCGGCATGATGCCGTAGATCTCGTCTGTGGCATGAGCAGGCTCGCGTGACTCGATGCGGTCGAACAAGTTTCGCTGCCCCTTCAGGGGCGAGAACTTCGAGACCAGCGAGCGGATAGTCTCGATGGCCTCTTCGTCGCTGTCGACCTTGTAATCCACGATGCCGGACACCGTGCTGTGCATCGTGGCGCCACCAAGAGGTTCGATGCCGGTCTTCTCGCCGATGGCTGCTTCGACCAAGGCCGGACCCGCAAGGAATACCGAGCCGGTACCGTTCACGATCAGGGCTTCGTCGCTCATGAGCGGCAGATAGGCGCCACCGGCCACGCACGGACCCATGATGGCGGCGATCTGCGGAATGCCCATGGCCGACATCATCGCATTGTTGCGGAATTGACGTCCGAAGTGTTCCTTGTCCGGAAAGATCTCGTCCTGCATGGGCAGGAAGACGCCGGCCGAGTCCACAAGGTAGATGATGGGAATACGATTCTCCATCGCGATCTCTTGGGCTCGCATGTTCTTCTTGGCAGTCATCGGAAACCAGGCGCCGGCCTTCACGGTGGCGTCATTGGCAACAACCATACATTCGCGACCGTAGATCATGCCCACGCCGGCAACGACGCCTGCGCTGGGGGCACCACCTTCGGCCTGGTACATCTCATCAGCCGCGAAGAGTCCAACCTCCAGAAAGCCGGAGTCGGCATCAAGCAATTGGTTGATCCGCTCGCGGGCCGTGAGTTTGCCTTTGGCCTTATGTCGTTCAATGGCCTTGGCTCCGCCGCCCAGCATGGTGCGTTCTGCCTTGGCTTGGACAACACGGAGCAACTGCTTGTTGGCGTCGGCATTCGTAGCGAATGCCAGGTCATGGTCGACAGATGTACCGATGATACGTGCCATAACGTTGATCGCGGAGTGAGACGGGTTGTCGGAAACGAAAAAGGCGCTCCGAATGGAACGCCCATTGTAATCGATGCTTAGACCATTACTTGCCCTGCTGAGCCGGAGGAGTCTGCGGCGCAGCAGCCGGAGCTTGTTGAGCAGCCGGAGCTTGTTGAGCTGCGGGTGCTTGTTGCGGAGCCGGAGCGCCAGGCGTCACCATCGGTGCTTCGGCGCCCGTCGTAATGGGAGCGCGCTGACCATCTTCGCCGGTGGGCAGCATGAACTTGTTGACGACGATGGATGCAACCATCAGGAAGGCAGCAAGGCCAATCGTCATATTCTGCAGAATATTTCGCGACTGGCGAACACCAAGCAGGTTGGTGAATTGTCCGCCGAATCCACCCATGCCCGAGATCATGTCGGCCTTACCTGGCTGCACCAGCACAACAAGCATGAGCAGAATTGATGCAAGCATGCACAGGATGATGACAAGCGTTTCCATGTGTTCCGTTGTTCCAAGTGAGAATGAGCCTGCAAACCTACGGAGAAGTCATCTTACGGACAACTGAGTTCCAGGCAAAGGGGGTTGTCGAATGGCATCTGATTGTCGCCAAACCATGCAAGGAACGTATCGTACCGGTGTTCATTTGCCCGGAAATATTCGTTCATGGCCCGTTTGTCGCCATAGGAGTAGAGCCAATAGAAGTATTCCCTGATCCAACCGGCCTGAAGGACTGCCCTTTCGAAGTTCAGAACGTCATTCCTGTAGGTTGTGTCCTTGCCCCCTTGCGTCCACCCTTTGATGAATCGGATACGAAGATCGACCAATTGTGGTAAGGTGAGTTGCTTGAGAACGCCTTGTTGCGGGATAAGGTGCTGTCCGGCATTCGCAACCATGAACTCGAAGGCCATGGCGGCATTCATCTGTGCCGGACCGAGGGCGCTGGGGATCTCGAGGGTAACTTCCGAGGCAAGGTTGATGGGATCAAGTGTGTCACCGAAACGCAGGGCAGCGTTCCATGTGTCAAAGATCAACTTCGAGATCTCCTTGGTGCGGTCACTGGAGCGTTCAAGATTCAGGAACGCCTCGCCGTAGAGGACAGACCAAAGTTTCTCTTTCGAGTCGGCATAGACCTTTGAAAGCCAGTAGTAGTTGGTGGCAAAGGCCGGTTCGACTCGCGTGCCGCGCTTCCACCAGTCAAGGGCTTCGGGTATCTTTCGGTCGAGGAAGGCGACGGCACCGAGCTCATAATGCAGGCGGCCCGATGCCGGAAAGGCGGCGTAGCCTTCGCGATAGTACGTGCTTGCCTTTGCGGTGTCTTCGCGCAAGGCATGGATGTTCCCCATCAACTGATACCCGCGGTCGAACAGACTGCTGTCACGATAGATCGGCTCGAGCATGGTTAAGGCCGCCGTGTAGTCCTTTTCCATCACATAGCAGAGCACCCGCTCATACTGGTAGGCTACGATACTCGGTTCCAGGGCAATGGCCTTGTCCCATTCGGCAATAGCCTGCCGCCCAAGTCCCCCATCCATCAACTGTATCGCACGATTCGCATGAGCGACGGCTTTGTCGGATTGAGCAGTCAGGATTCCACCTGATACACAGGTGAGCAGCGTCAGGATCAGCAGTGGTCTTCGTACCGTCATTGCGTGGTGTTGGAATCTGATGAGGACTACAAAACTACGTTGCTTTTGGGATGCATCATTCCGGATACGGCGGGCCGGGGGCCGATGTGCGTTCAATCGAAGGTATCGTCAGACGACAGTGTCGTCCTGCTGCGGGGTGGAACCTGCGTTGGCGTCGACGACAAAGACATCGATTTCGCCGCGGTTCTTTGCCGTGACGGTGCCCGCATAGGAACACGATACTTCTGCCTGTATCAACGAGTGCGTCGAGGAACTCATGTTGATACGGTTCACATGACCAAGCTGCTGCAGTCGTGCGGCAACGTTGACCGTATCTCCCCAGATGTCATAGGCGAACTTCCTTTTACCAACGATTCCTGCAACAACGGGACCAGAATGAACACCGATGCGTACATCGAAACCGGGTCCTCCCGTAACAGGCTTGTTGTTGCGTATCTCTTCGACCACGGCAAGCATTTCACGAGCTGCGGCAATGATCTGCTGCGCATGGTGTTCTGATTCGATGGGAAGACCGGCTACACACATGTAGCTATCGCCCATTGTTTTGATCTTCTCGATGCCGTGACGGTCCATGATCGAATCGAATCGCGTGAAATATTCGTCGATGTGCTTTACAAGTTCAGCAGCAGTCATCGTCTGGCTGATACGCGTGAAGCTGACGAAATCGGCGAACAGTACCGACACCATCTCGTAAGCTCGCGGGCGTGCAACGCCAACGGACTTCAGTTCCTGTACCGTGGCCTCGGGAAGAATGTTCAGCAACAGACTGTCGCTGAGTTCCCGCTCCTTGCGCAGTTCCTCCTGCTTTTCTTCGAGCAGTCGCAAGGCCTCGTTCTTCGTCTGTTCGTACGTGTTGGTCACAAGAAACATGATGATGACAAGACCACCAAGCGCCAGAGAGAGAAATGTGTTGTGAAACGACGGCATGTACGTCACAGGAATGGCCGAGATACCGTCGCGAAGCAGCATCATCACAATGACGTAGGCAACGGACAGCACGACAAAGAAGACAGCTGTTCGAAGGTTGCAGAAGATCAGTGCAAACACCGAAGGCAGGATAATGAAGGGGGTGACGGGAGACGTGAAGAGTCCGCCTGAAAACGTTACCAGCACAACGTTCAGCGCAAGGATGAACATCGAGAACACCACACCGAGTGACCATATGGATACTCCCGCACGAAGCGCGTATGGAAGGACGGCGAAGAGTCCGACCGATGCAACCATCGCATACAATCCAACGGTGAAGTTGATGAAGTAGCTCATCACACCGTACGTGGCTGCGAAGAGTGCTACGATCATGCTCGTGGCGATGAAAATCTTGTGCCGGCGGATGTTATCCGGCCGTTGCACGATCGTCGAGGGCACGAAACTGTCGATCCATGCCGATAGCGAAAACGTCATGCGTTCGTTACGGCGTTGTTCATCCGGGCAACCAAGATCAGATACAGCACATCGAAGAACGCAACCGTTACGTAGAGTGACGTAAGAAACGCGTTGTCCGGATACTTTGTCGCAAACATGACGCTGATGATGCCGGTGCCAAGAAACTTCGTCCATCCCAGCAGACCATCATGCTCTGTGCGACCTTTGGAAAGCAGCAATCCGATGAACGTGACGGACATGACGACATTCACGATGTAGGCGTCGAGAACACCCATGGGAAGATCGTAGCGAATCATGAAGAACGACGAGAGTGCGATGCTGCACACGAAGCTGATGCCAACGAGCCACGAAAAGTTGTCGCGAAGGTAGGACGACGTCCACTGCTGTTTGCCATATCGAAAGAGATTGTAGATGATGACCATATCCAGCAGCATCCACATCCAGTAGGCGATGACGAGCGCCTTTCCCATATCGGGTACGAAGAACAGTGCACCGGACACTTCGTTGCCGAAGTTGCAGACCACGGCGGCAATCGGAATGATCAGTTGCTTGCTACGAAATGCGGCCCTAAGAATGATGCCGTAGGCAATGATCCAGAGAACAGCCCCCGTCGTAAACAGTACGATCTGCCACGGATGATAGTTCGCTGTATCGAACCACGGATGCGGGCTCTGTAGATACTCCCAAATTGTCATGATCCTCTCCTGACGGTTTTCCGGTCACGATCGACCATCACGGTCGGCGCGGTGATTTGCCTAAGTGGTGCCGGATCCAATCCAGCAGTGAGATGGCCCATTCCAGGAGCCAGTGCAACGGAGGCCGCCAAGGAAGGCCTCGGTCGAAACGTCGTTTGTCCATTGCCCGCAGGGGCATTAGCAGGAGCGGCTCGTGCAGATCCCATACTTGACATTGAGCGGCGTTGCTGCCGGTACGTTCAAGAATGGCATTGACAGCTCGCCTCGCAGCCTCGTTGGCAGCCTCCATGGTTGCTAGGTCAGTGTTGGTCCGTACATAGTCTGAAGCCAAAAAGAGATTCGAGATCGCCGTATAGGCCTCGGGTCGATCGTCCCATGAACGCACCGTGTTGACAAGCAGCGGCTCCTCGTTGGCTTCACGGTCGTGTGGCATCGTGCGTATGTCTCCGTCGATATGCCAATACTCGATCATGTCATCCGATAGTATGCTCGTGCCACTCACATTCAGCGCATCGCAAAGCTGCTTCCACACCTCGGTCTTGATCTCCTCGTGCGAACATTCCTTTGCTGGTTTACCATTGGAGCCGGGCGTGTTCCAGTCGGAGACGTCAATGGAAAGAATCGTCCGCACCTGTCCGTTGCCGCGTTGCTGGATATCATAGTCCGGCCAGAACTGCAACTGCGATACCGACGTCAACGCCCAAGGCGAATCTGAGTAGATGGTGTGTCCGTGAACGATCGGTCGGTCGGTGTTGAGATAATACTGCACGCCATTCATCCAAGAAACGCTTGGTGCAAGGCGCGAGATGCAAGCCAGATTGGGGTCGCTGTGCAGGATGTCGTCGGACATCAGTCGGGCAGCGCGTTCCACAGGTACGGCCAGGATGTAGATATCGGCTTCGACTTCGTGATGCACTCCATGGGCATCCACGACCGTTGCGGCCGAGATCGTCCCATCACGAACCGAAAGCTTCTCGACGTTCTGCCCAAGGTGAAACTGGACGCCTTGGTCTTCCAGATACCGGCGCCACGGGTTGAGCCAGACATCGTTGGTCGGGCCGTTCAGAACACGATCCGTATGTACACCCGGACTGGTCATGTTGAAGATGAGCTGCAAAAAGATATTGCCACCCGTCTTGGTGCTGGCTGATCGTGCATTGGCAGCTACAAGCGTACGTGTAAGGCCCTGTACCAGGAGTGCACGATAGGTGTCGCTGAACCGATCCGCCTGTAGGAAGTCCCACCAGGGAATTCGCTCGTATTCGTCATGACGCCGCTCTCGGCACGTGGTCATCAGTTGCCAGACGCGCTCGGAGAAGAATCGTATCTCGTCGTCCGACAATCCGGTATCCGCTGTCAGATCAGCGAATAGCACATGCAGGTCATCGAATGAATGCGGAAAGTTTACGATCGCCGTCAGCGATGGTCTCCCCTTGCGGGCAAGCAGAACCCTGTCTGTCGCTGTCAGATTGTCGTAAACCGATCCTACTTGTCCGTCCGAGTGCCGGTACGGGATCCTGGACATGGTGTCGGTGACGTGACGATAGAACCCAGGAAAGAACCGAAAGCCATGTTCTCCGGGCAGGTATTTGTCGGCATGCAGCTGATCTGTTGCTGGTACGTCAACACTGCGGGCCTTGCCCCCGACGTACACATGATGACGGTCATATACATCGACCGTGAAACCTCGCTCAACGAGTTCATGGGCGGCACTCATGCCGGCCACGCCACCACCCAAGATTGCGATCCGATTCGCCATATGCGTCCCATGCCAGTTTGGTCAGACCCGTATCGTCACAATATAAACGATTCCAAGACTTGCCAAACCGATCGTCATGAGAATGCAGATCAGCGCACGTTGGAGCTCGCAAAATGGGTAGCGACTCGATATGTGTTGAGCTGTGCTTGGATCGTGTTGTCGATCGGATCGGCGTAGCCACCGCCCAGGGCAAGCATGACAGGAACATGCCGGTCATGGCAGGCCTGTAACACCATGCGGTCGCGCTCCATCAGCCCATCGAAGGTCATTGCCAGTCGTCCAAGCGCATCGTGTTCGAGCGGATCGACGCCGCACTGATAGAAGGCGATGTCTGGTTTGCGGTCAAGCAAATGCGGAAGATGGTCGCCAAGGATGCGCAGGTACGCTTCATCGCCGGTGCCATCCGGAAGATCAACGTCGATGGTCGATGCGATCTTTCGAAACGGATAGTTCTTGGCACCATGCATGGAGAAAATGGTAACGTCGGGCCGGCCGCCCAGGATGTCGGAGTTGCCGTTGCCTTGGTGTACGTCAAGATCGATGATCAAGGCCGTGCGGATGCGATCCTCCTGCATCAGCTTCAGTGTGGCCACGGCAATGTCATTGAAGACGCAGAAGCCCTCGCCGGCATCACGCATGGCGTGATGCGTACCGCCTGCAAGGTTTCCGCTGATGCCGTCTTCGAGGGCTGCACGGGCCGAGGCAAGGCAGCCCCCTACTGTTGCCATCGAGCGTGTCACCAGCGATGGCGTCCACGGAAATCCAATACGTCGTTGTTCGAGACGGTCGAGTGTACCGTGGATCACGCCATCGACATAGCGTTCGGTGTGAGCAAGCAGCAGGTCTTCGCGATCGATCAGCGGTGCGTCGCGGAGCTCCTCCTCGGTAATGATGCCAGCATCGACCAGCGCATATCGCAACATGCGATACTTTCGCATTGGAAAGCGATGACCTTCCGGCAGGTCGATCGTGTAGTGGTCGGAGTAGAAAACGTGCATTGCCGCGCGCAGGATAGCGTGCTACCGCAGGTCGAAGACGACGGGGATGCGAACCCATGAGGCGATTCGTTTATCCCCCTCTCGGGCAGCGCGGTAGCGAGTGCGTGCGACGGCGCGCAGCGCCTCGGAGTCGAGCAGCGGATGCACGCGCGTGCCAACGGACAGCAGGCGGATGTGACCGTTGCTGCCGATGACGACATCGACCTCGACCGTGCCCTTGAGACCCATTCGACGGGCAGCCTCAGGGTACACGATCGACTTCTTCAGGACGGACGGATCGAAGACCACGGCTGTGTCAACCTGTTCGACCGGCTCCGTGAATCCGTCGGCCTGGCGGGCACGTTCAACATCAAGTCGCAGCTCGCGTGATGTGGACGGCGTTGCGACGGGTAGGAATCGGTCCGAGTAGATAACGTCGCGCGGTTCGGCCTTGACAGCTTCGCGAAGAGCCATAACGGTGTAGTTGACCGTAAGGGTCGTCACCTTTGGCCGAGTCGGCGTGCGTTCGGCTCCGTGAAAGCGCGTACACGAAACAAGCCAACGGTCAACGGCCGAAAGACCGGCCGTGTCGGCAACGAACTCGAATGGAGCAGTGGCACGCGCCATGAACGTAATGTTTGTCGAGTACGGTGTGCGTTCAACCTTTGGCATAGGCTCGGCCGGGTCGAGCAGATGCACGGCTGTCGTTGTTTCGCTCCGTACGATGACGCATAGCTGTTCGGCTCGGGTTACGTTGAGCTGAAGCAGTACGATGGCTGCGACGACGATCAGTCCACGTATGGACATGCGACGATGGCTCCCGATGATTTGTGCTCAAGTACTGGGACGTGCTGGGCGCACTCTGGGCGTGCGATCGGACAGCGCGTGCGGAAGCCGCAGCCACTTGGCTTATTCAATGGCGTGGGAATGTCGCCCTGCAGCACGATGCGTTCCTTGTTCTTGCGTGTCGGATCGGGTTCCGGGACGGATGAGAGTAGGGCCTTCGTGTACGGATGCGTCGGGTTGAAGTACACCTGATCCGCCGTTCCCACCTCGACCACACTTCCCAGGTACATCACGGC
>VFFB01000088.1 GCA_018882585.1 Candidatus Kapaibacterium sp. | reverse complement strand
ATGTGGAACTTGCCGGTGAAGTTGCCCCCACATACACCAAGGCTGCTGCCGAGGCCGCCGACGCCGGCAAGTACTGGTGCCGTGTCCGGTCGGTCTGCGGTGACTTGATCAGTGATACGACGACCGTCACGACGCGCCCTGTTGTCAGCAGCGTCGAAGACGAGCAAGTTATTGGCGGTGCCATTGTGCAGCGCGTTGCTCCGAATCCTGTTGCCTCGACTGCTACGGTATCTGTCCAGGTGCTCTCGCCTGCACGCCTTACCATGACGCTGGTCGAGCCCACGGGTCGCGTCGCCGCTACGATCTTTGATGCCGACGTCGTTCCTGGCACGTATGCCCTGCCGATCCGTGTTGACGGTCTGGCAAACGGCACCTACCTGCTGTCCACGTCGTTCGGAACGGAACAGGCAGTTCAGACGATCTCTGTCGTCAAGTAAGCCGATTCTTCCGAGTCTTAGCAAGGGGAGCATGCCTACGGCATGCTCCCCTTCGTATTTTTGGCAGCACATTCACACGGTGTCTACCAATGCCCCTTCGCTACGTATTGAGTCTTGCAGGTCTCTTGTTGTCCGCACACTTGATGCGTGCACAGGAGGTTGTGATCAGTGAGTACATGAATGAGCTGCAGCCCGATGCGGAATGGACGGAGGTGGTTGTTGTCAAAGACGACCTGAACATGGTTGGCTGGTTTGTCACTGACAACAACGGCACGCAGTCTGCACGTCAGGGTGGGGTGAAATTCAAGGACATCCCGATGTGGCGGCACGTGCGTGAAGGTACCATCATCGTGATCCGCCATCGCGGGACCAATGCTTATCCCGGACGTGATGCCGACCCGAGCGACGGCTTTCTTGATGTAGGTCTGTACGACAATGCACTGTTCGACGTTGCCTCGTTTTCCGGTATCAACGGTGCCGAGCTGAACATTGCAAACGAAGGCGATTTCCTGCAGGTCCTGCGTGCAGATACTTCCCATGTGCATGGTCTTGGACACCGGAAACCGACTGGACCCGCCTACGATGGAACGGCCGCTCCGAAAGCGAATCACGATACACTGGGCGTAGGAAACGGTCGCACGGTCTGTGTCGTTGGACGATCGCTTGCAGCCTATGGCATGGGGATCGGAAAGGACTCCACCAGTGTAAGCATCAACGTCACCCGAGGCCTTCCGAACCGATTTGACAATGGCAGAGCCTTTGCAGGCGTAAGGGATCGCAATCACCTGCTGTGGCGCGAATGGCGCGAACCTGAGTGGTCGGCCGCGACTCCACGACTCACGATCAGCGCGCAGACGGCAAAGGCACACACGCTTGAATGGATACCATTGATCGATACGTATCCGGACGACAACACGACCGGTGTCCTGATCCTGCGATCGACAAATGGCTTCAGCGATTTCGACGCCTCCGGTATTCGAGATGGTGCAATACTAACCGAGGGGCAAAGCGTCTCGACGGCCACACTCATCGCCGTTCATCCGAACAGCCGCGGCAGCAAGTTCGTTGATTCCGTCGGCCTCGAATGCGGCAAGTCCTACTGGTACCGAGTCTACGGCTATCGCTATGGGCAGGACAACGTGCTCTCGCTTGCTGCGACGGCTGATTCGACGGCACGTGGCAGACAGTACAACGAGTCCATCTGGGCGCAGAGTCCGCAGGTAACCAAGAGTCTTCCAACAAAGCCCGTCATCAGCGCTTCAAGGCTTCAGGTATGCCCCGGTGATACCGTTACGATCACTGCAGTGACCGGTCCGGGAGTGATGCTGTATGAGTGGACGCTGGATGGACGTCCTGTGGCCGTCGTTGGCACCACATCCATCATCGTTCGCGAGGCCGGTACGTACCGCCTGCGCATCACCGCCGATGGCGGCTGCAGCGTCGAGTCCGACCCCGTGACGATCAGCGTCTTACCGGCACAGCAGATCGGTATAGCTCCGGCTGGACTGCAGACAATTTGCAGCGGCGATAGCGTGATCATTAACGTGACGTTTGACGCGCCGAAGTTTGAATGGTACGTGAATGGAACAATCATTCCAGGTGCCGTCGGCAAGCAGCTTGTAGCCAAGGCCTCCGGTGACTACTTCGTGCGCTCCGTCACGTCGCAGGGCTGCCCAGGTGTGAGCGATATCGTACGTGTAAGGGTTCGCAACACGGGTTTGCGATTCGAGCCTGCAGCCTTGGACTTCGGAGTACTGGGCGCGTGTACGCCAAGCACAGAGCGGACCATTGAATTGGTCAATACCGGAGCGGAAGCGATGACGCCGACGGCAGCGGACTTCCCTGCCGGCTTCGCTCTTGTGTCGCCTGCCCCAGGTTCGGTAACGATACCCCCCGGTGGCCGCATCAAGGTCGTTCTTCGTTTCGCTCCTACCAGTATCGGCGTTGCCAGCGGTCAAGCATCTGTCACGGCACTTCCATGCAATGCTGTTGCACCGGTCTCTCTTCGCGGTGAGCGTACGGCAGCACTTGCAAGTCTTGATCGTGCCCGCATTGATTACGGCATCTATACAAGCTGCCCCGGATCGGTCATCAAGCCGGATTCCACGTTCCTCCTGCAAAATCAGGGGACGGCGCCGATCCGTGTGCGGACGCCGAACGTACTGCCGCCGTTCTATCTTCTTGCACCGCAGCTGACTGGTGACACACTTATCCCTCCCGGCGGCACATTAGCCATACGAGTGCAGTATCGTCCGCTTGGAGCCGATCTCGACAATGGCGTCCTGCAGGACATCGGCTTTCCGTTTACGTCTGCCGCATGCAGCGATACCCTGCGTGCAACACTCGTTGCTGCAACCTACAAGCCGGTGGCTGTGGTTGCACCCGACACGGCAAATGTGGGGTCGGTCTATGCTTGCGGAGCCGGTTCCAGCGTCGACACGCTGCTGACCTTCAGCAACAACGGTCGCGTACCTATCACCATCAGTGCCGTCAGCAATGCCACGGTGATAGGCCTGCCCGTGACCGTGGAGCCCGGTGGGTCTGTGACACGACGTGCTCGCGTCATCGTTCCTGGACAGCCCGGGCCTTTCAGCGTGACGTGCGTCGCAACGATTGCCCCCTGCGCCTCTGCCGTGCAACAGGTCACCATCGTCGGTACCGTCGTCCCGCTCGGAGCCGCAACGAACGTCCCGACGGTCGACTTCGGTGTCGTTCGACTATGCGAATCTGCTCCGCAGCGGACGGTCACGGTACGAGCCTACGTGGGCGATTCGACCACGACAACGCTTGATGTCGACGACGTCGAGATCAACGGGCCGTTCACGGCCTCGATCGTACGTGGAGATCAACTTGTTGGACAACAGGACGTTTCGCTGACGTTCACGCCTTCGTCGGTTGGCACGTTCAGCGACACGCTCCGCGTAACGCTGCAGCCATGCGGCATCGTGCTTGCACTGCCCGTGCGTGGCGAAGCCCGCTCGGTTGGGGCCAATCTGAACATCGTCACCAACGACTTTGGTACGGTCGAAACAACCATTTCCTCGCAGCGTTCGGCACAGATCACAAATACCGGTACCGACAGCATCACCGTGCGGAGCGTTACTGGCGTCGCGGCGCCGTTCAATCTTCTCTCGGCCTCGCCTGCCCTGCCGGCCGTACTCGCACCGGGCCAGACGTTGACGCTCATTCTACAGTATAGCTTCACCGCAGCCGGCAGATCAGACACACTGCGATTCGATGTTGACATTGACGGCGCATGTCCGCAGGTACTCTCTGGCATGATGTACGGCACCTCGGCAACGACGGGCTTCATCACCGATGTGACCGTCGTTATCCCGGAAGATCTCGTAGGCACACCGGGAACCGACGTTGACGTTCCTGTATCGCTGGCGTCGTCCAATGACCTTCGTCCCGCCGGTGCCCAAACCATGTCGATCGATATCTCGTATGATCCGACGGTGATGCGACCTCTTGACATTCAAAGTCGGATCGCAGGAATCACGGGAACCGTTACCGAGCGTTCGCCCGGTCGGGCGACGATCGATATCCTTTCAAGTTCGGGGCCACTTGTTCCGACGCAGATGCTCTTCCGAATGCGTTCCGCGGTCTACCTTGGCCAGTTTCCGAGTACGCCCATTCGAGTCGACTCGGTTCGTATCCCGAAGATCATTGCCAAGGGCGATGACGGGAAGCTGACCATCGTTGGAAAATGCCAGGTGGAATCACGTCAGGCCGGCCGCGGACAGGGCTTTGCTGTTCGCATTGAGCATGTTGGTACTGACGTTGTGACACTTGAACTAACGGTGCTCACGCATGACGCCGTGATCATGCACGTGCATGATGCCCTTGGGGCCCTACGTGCGACTCCGCTGGAAGCACCGATGCAGCCTGGCAGATATGCCATCCGCATCCCCACCTCTGAATGGCCAAGCGGCATGTACCTGATCGACGTCCAGCATGCGGGACTGCGACAGACCGTTCCGGTTCTGATCGTTCGATGATCCCCGATCTTTTGCATCACCAACCAGACCTTACATCGTGAACGTTCTTGTAACCGGTGCAACCGGATTTGTCGGCAGCCATGTTGTTGACGTGCTGCTTGAGCGAGGCCTCGACGTATCCTACATAGCACGATCTTCAAGCAACATGCGCTGGCTCGAAGGCAAGACCGTCCGTCGGGTCGATGGCTCGCTGTTTGACTATACGTCGCTCAGGTCGGCTGTGTCCAATGCCGACATGATCATCCACGTGGCCGGCGTCATTGCGGCCAAGAGCGAGGCAGATTTCCTTCGCGGTAATCGCGATGCAACACAGCACCTGATCGATGCCGTTGATGCATATCGGCCGAGTCTTACCCGGTTTGTACATATCAGCAGTCTGGCCGTGGCAGGACCGGCGGCAAGCCTGGAACAGCCGGTGCGTGAGTCAGATGTTTGCAAACCCATCACCGCCTACGGTCGCACCAAGAAACTCGCCGAGGATGTCGTTCGCAGCGCGTCTGCCCGCATTCCGTCAACGATCCTGCGCCCACCGGCCGTCTACGGTCCACGCGACGAAGCAACGCTGACCTTCTTTGCTACCGTCAATCGAGGGATCGCTCCGCTGATCGGCTTCGACGAGAAGTATGTCAGCTTCATCAATGTGCGCGACCTTGCACGCGGCATCGTCGATGCAGCGCTGCATCCGAAGGCTGTTGGCGAGACGTATTTCGTGACGTCTCGTGAATCCTATACCTGGCCGGAGATCTCGACCGTGACGGCAGCAGTCCTTGGCAAGCGCCGCATCCGCCGCGTTCGACTGCCACATGCCGTCGTCCTTGGCATCGCCGGTGCTGCCGGCCTGGTGTCGAAGTTTCGCTCAAAACCCGGCGTCCTCGACTACGAGAAAGGCATTGATATCACGCGCCAATATTGGATATGCTGTCCCGACAAGGCACTGCACGAACTCGGATTCCAGTCGCAGATCTCGCTGCAGGAGGGCATTCACGAGACCGTCACTTGGTATCGAGACATGGGTTGGCTCTGATGCGATCATGGTTTCATAGCACCATCGGTATCGTCGTCACGATCTTTCTGGTGCTTACTGTCTTTGCCTACTTCGCCCTTCGCATGGCCACGCGCAGCCACCCTCAGCCGGGTGAACATGCAACCGCCAAAGTCCGCGATACGGTCGAGATCTTTCGTAACGCCTTCGGTATCCCGCATATCGTGGCAGCTACGCTGGACGACGCCGTCTTTGCTCAAGGCTATGCCCATGCACAGGACCGTCTGTGGCAAATGGATCTCTATCGACGGATCGGCCGTGGCCGCGTCGCCGAAGTCACCGGCCCCGAAGCCGTAAGCGTCGATGTGTTCATGCGTACGCTTGGCATTGCCGACATCGCCCGCAGGCAACTCGCGGCCATCTCCGCGCCGTCACGCGCCGCCCTCGAGGCCTATGCGCGCGGCGTGAATGCCTATCTCGACGAGAATGCCGAAAACCTTGCCTTTGAATTCGATGCCCTCGGATACACCCCCGACCATTGGTCCGCCGAAGACTGTCTGATCGTAGGCCGTATGATCGCCTTCGAGTTGAGTCTTGGCTTCTGGTCGGACATCGCCTACGCCCAGATCGCTGCGCAGCGCACGCAGCCCGTGGCTCGCATGTACATTCCTACGGGCCGTGCAGGTGAACCAACCGTCCTTGACACGGCGCGCACCACTACGCCAGTATCCGGCTCGCCGTCCGACAGGTTCCTCCAGACACCCGCAGCCGCCGTAAATGGTGTAGCCAGCCTCCTTCGACGCGTCCGCTCCACTCTTGATCTGCAAGGTTCCGGCATCGGCAGCAATGCATGGGCCGTCAGTCGTGGATCAGGTAAGGGGGCGTTGCTTGCCAACGATCCGCATATGAGCGTCGGCATGCCTCCGAAGTTCTATCAGGTCCACCTTTCGACACCAACGATGAACGTCGTCGGCTTGAGCGTTCCGGGACTGCCTATGGTCGTCTGCGGCCGCAACGACAGCGTTGCCTGGGGCGTGACGAATGTGATGCAGGACGACGTCGACTATTTCATCGAACGCGTCGATGAGCGCAATTCGAACTACTACTTCGACGCCCAGGGACAACGAACGAAGTTCCGATACCGGCGGGATACAATCCGTATCAACGGTCAACCCGATTCCCTCGTTGACATACGCTACACCGCTCGCAGCGCAGTCATCAGCGACGCGCATCTGCTGCTCGATCCGTCGACGCTCTTCGATATGCCACGTGAACGCGCATCGTCGCTGCTCACGAAATCATGTCTCACCTTTCGATGGACTGCCACGACACGGTCCGACGAGGTCCGCACCCTTATCCGACTTGCCCATGCACGCGGGGTCGGCGACGTGCAGCGTGCCGTCACGACATGGCAGGCACCGGCATTCAATCTGACCTTCGCTACAACGCAGGGCCTGGTTGGCACCATCCCGATGGGTATCGCTCCGGTGCGCTCACTCACCGATCCTCACTTCCTGAATCCCGGATGGGACGCGCGATACGACTGGCAGGGCACCGTGCCGCTCACACAGGCCGGTTCGTACATCACGACCAACGGTCATGCGGTAGCTGCAAATCAAACCCTCTCCGTTCGGCCTTCACCCTACATCGGTACGCTGTACGAACCCTCCTCACGTGCAGAGCGCATCCACGAGCTGCTATCGATGTATGATGACTATCGCGTCCGCGACGCCCAGCTGATGCAACAGGACGTGCTGTCGCCATATGCCCGATCATTTCTGGCACGGCTCCTGCCCATCCTGCGCAAGGGCGCTCCGCGATATGGTGCGCTCGAGAAGCAGGTGCTTGCGCTGCTTGCCAAGTGGGACGGTACATGCTCCACCATCGAACCATCAGCCGCCGTCTATGCAGCCTTCCAGCAACGCATGATCGTCAATACCTTCGAGGATGAGCTCGGTCAGCAGCTCTTCATGGATTGGGCCTTCGTTGGCAACATTCCGGTGCGACGCATCTCCGAGCTGATCGACGATCCCACGCATATACTCTTCGACGATCGTCGTACGCCGCAGCGCGAACAGCTCTCATGGATCGCCATTCGAAGTTTCATCGAGGCCGTGCAGATGGTCCGCGAAGCGATGAACAACGATCAGCCAACGCAATGGCGCTACGGAACACTGCACACGATCACCTTTGGACATCGCTTCGGACGCAACCCATTGATGCGCTATGTGATGAACCAAGGCCCTTTCGAAATGGCGGGCATGGGCACGACGATCAACAACAGCGAGTGGCCTGTGTATAAGCCATTCGACACACGCGTTGCGGCAGCCATGCGGATGATCTGCGACCTGCAGGACTCCGTTGTATACAGCGTCGTTCCCGGTGGTGCCTCGGGACAGCCTCTCGATCGACATTATGCCGATCAGGTACAGCTGTGGATGAAGGGCGGATACGTGCGGATGCCAGTGCAACGTCGGCCTCCGGCAGACTGGGTTCGCTACACAACATTCACTCCTGCATCGTAGGCGTCCGAGAAACGCCGTTTGCGTACTTTTGCTTCGTTGATCAACGCCATTTACTGTCTTTTGTGAAGGATTGCTGATGCACGCCACAGGTCTCATTTCACAGCGCCGTACGGTCAAGGCCGACGCACTCGTTGTGTTCATCCCGTCAACCACGAAACTGTTCCAATCCGCTATCAAGGCGCTTGCCGCCGACGTGCCGCACATCCAACCGCTGATCGACAGCGGCGACTTCACGGGAAAGAAAGGTTCAACAGTCCTGGCCTATGCCGGGTCCGCCCTCAAGGCTCCACGCCTTATCCTGGCAGGCCTTGGCGAGATCGACGAGATCACGGTAGAGACCGTCCGTCGTGCCGCCGCCGCCGCAACCAAGACTGCCGCTGCAGCCGGCGTCAAGCACTGCGCCTATGACGTTGCTGCCATCAAGGATATGAGCATCGGCGATGTTGCCTTCGCCGTAACGGAAGGTGCGATGCTGAGCCAGTATCGTTACTGGAAATACAAGACCACCGCCAACAACGGCAATGGCATGGTAACGTCGTTCTCGATCATCGGCGCCGACCGCGCCGATCAGAAGGCCATCAAGCAAGCCGTAGAAACAGCGTCGACCATCGTCGAGAGCGTCAACATCGCACGCGACCTTGCCAACGCTCCCAACAACGAGATCTATCCCGAGAGCCTTGGCAAGCGAGCCACGGAGATCGGCAGGGCCGCGGGCTTTAAGACTACCGTGCTCGACAAGAAGAAGATCCAGGCTCTGAAGATGGGCGGTCTTCTTGGCGTCAACAAGGGCAGCGAGCGTCCTCCGGTCTTCATCGTTATGGAACACCATGGCGGCAAGAAGGGTGAAAAGCCCATCGTCATCGTCGGTAAAGGTGTGACCTTCGATACCGGAGGCATCAGCATCAAGCCTGCAGCTGGCATGTCCGACATGAAAGGCGACATGCACGGCGCCGCCACGACGATCGGCACGATGCACGCCGTTGCCAAGCTCGGACTGAAGAAGAACGTCATCGGCCTCGTTCCCGCCACGGATAACATGCCCAGCGGTTCGGCCATCGTACCGGGTGACATCCTGACCTTCATGAACGGCAAGACAGCCGAGATCGATAACACGGATGCCGAGGGACGTCTGATCCTTGCAGATGCCCTTGTCTATGCCGACCGCTACTCCCCAGAGACCGTCGTTGATCTTGCAACCCTGACAGGCGCTATCATTATCGCCCTTGGTAACACGACCACGGGTATGATGGGCACGGACAAGGCAACCATGGACCGTCTGCGCAATGCTGCAAGCCGCACAAGCGAGTACGTCTGCGAACTGCCGCTGTATGAAGAGTACGAGGAGTTGATCAAGAGCGATTACGCCGACATCAAGAACTCTGGCGGACGTGCCGCCGGTTCGATCACGGCTGCGCTGTTCCTGAAGCATTTCGTTAGCTATCCTTGGGTTCACCTTGATATTGCCGGTACGGCCTTGCAACCCAAGCCCGGACCGTACGTCCCCAAGGACGGCTCCGGCGTCGGCGTCCGCCTGCTCACCGACATGATCAAGAACTGGTGATCCGACGTCATTCGTGACTGTACGCACAGACGACATCGATCAAAAGCGGCGCGAGTTCGAAGCTGAGGCAATGCCCCATATGCAGGCATTGTTCAACTTCGCTGTACGGCTATGCCGTGACAGTGACGATGCCGCCGATCTGGTTCAGGAAACGTACCTGAAAGCGTTCCGCTTTTTTGATAAGTTCGAACGGGGAACCAACTGCAAAGCATGGTTGTTCCGAATCCTGAAGAATTCGTACATCAACCGCTACCGGAAGACGTCGAAAGAGCCGGATGTGGTTGGCTATGATGTTGTCGAAGATTTCTATGAGACGATCCGCGACCCCAACGTGGCGGCGTCGGCTCCGGAAGAAGAGGTCTTTGCCAATGCCATGGACGACGAGGTGGCCCGCGCCATCGAGGCATTGCCGGAAGAGTTCAGGACCGTTGTGATCCTGTGCGACATCGAGCAATTCACGTACGAGGAAATCGCGGAGTTTGTTGATTGTCCCATAGGGACGGTTCGTTCACGACTGCACCGTGCACGGAAGATGCTGGCATCGAGCCTGTTTGAGTACGCCCGGCAACGGGGATACGATACAGGCGCGGCCTCATCCTGACGTAACGGAGAATCAGTATGCAGAAAGAACGTGACATGGATTATCGCTCGATGACGGACGACATGGCCGCCAGAATGACGGCATACATAGACAAGGCGCTCAACGAAGAGGAGCGCCGTCAGGCCGAACAGGACCTCGCTTCGTCCCCGGCACTGCAACGGCAGCACGCCGTGGAGTCGGCACTCGTGACGACGCTCCGTGCACGCCGCACGCAACTACGCGCACCGCTTCCTCCGCAGGTGGAGCGCCGCATTCGCATGGCGGTGAACGCCGAAGCAATGCCCCGCCCGTCTGTGCTTGAGCGCTTTGCGCAACCAACGGGATGGCGTTTCTGGCGATTGTTCGCGGCAGGTGCAGCCGTTGCTATCGTGGCCCTCGTCGTGTATAACGGTGGAACGATTGACCCACAGCAGGCATCGCAACAGGTAGCAACATTGCCCCCTATCGATCTGCCGCAAGCCTCGTACGCCAACTATGCCTCGATTACGAATGGGTCGTTGACACTTGGCAAGACGTCGTCGAATGCCTCCGAGCTCAAGAGCTACTTCAAGGACCAGGGCGTCTCGTACGATGTGCTGTTCCCGGCTGTCGATGCAACCCTCAAGGGAGGCGTCGTGTCGGAACATGACGGCAAGAAGTTCGCTCACCTGGTGTACGAATGCGGCGGTCACACGATCTACATGTTCGAGGTCGACCAGGCATCCATCGATACTAAATATGTTGACCTTGGTCAGCGTGTTGCCGATGACATCGAGCATAGTC
>VFFB01000087.1 GCA_018882585.1 Candidatus Kapaibacterium sp. | reverse complement strand
GCAATGAGGATCTTGGTACGGCTGCCATGCGGACGATAGAACGATGTCATCAACAGATGAAGGTTCACCGTCAGGGTGTTCATGCAGACCACTTCGTGCGGCAATGCTCCAACGAGCTCTGCGAGCGGTTCGGCAAACATGCGATGATACGAGAACCAAGGGTGTTGCGCCTTGAAATGGCCTTCCACACCGAGAGTTGCCCAATCGTCCAACTCCCGTTGCACCGCGCCGCGAGTTGCACGGGGTTCGAGACCAAGAGAGTTACCACAGAAATACCTGACCTCGACGCCGTCGATGACGGGCATGTGGAATCGCTCTCGAAAACCAGCCAATGGATCGGCGGAATCCATCTGACGGGCATAGTCGGCGTGCTCGGCAAAATCACGTGATACTGTCATTGAAACGCCTTCATCAATTCGTAGTCGTTGTCATTGTTCCTAACTTCGTGCTTTCTCCAGCATTCATCGCATCCATGCTCCGCATCGTCATACTCGGCCTTTGCCTTGTTGCAGCGCTCGTCGTTGGAGCCTGTCAGGCCGCCCGAACCATTGACAGGCCACGGCCAATCAAGATCCGCTGCACGACGCCGTCGAAGCAATTCATCATCATGGCTGCCGACGTGCTTGAACGCAACGGCTATACCGTCACGGTCAAAGATCTCGAAGGTGCCCGCATTGAGGCCCGCGATTCGGTTGAGCGCATACGCTACCCATATGCCGCACTTGTGCGGGAATGGGTGATCACCCATGCCCACGACACTGCCGAAGTGCATGTACGCAGCATCAACACCAGACTCGACGATTCGGATGTCACACAGACGTGGGACAAGCGCCGCGGCGACGAGATCGTAAAGGACTGGATGCGTCCCGTCCTCACGTCACTCGAATCTGCCTGCGGTCTCGGCACGCCGGTTCTTCCAAACCGGAAGTGATCACGACGCGCAGGCTTTGGCGACGTCGTCGGGAACATCGATCTCCATCAACAGCATTGCCGATGCAACGGTCTTGCCCTGAGCGTCCAGCTTGAGTGAGACAGTGCCCCCTCCGCCGAGCGTGTTATGGAGAACGAAATTCACGGCCCAGAGGTTTGGGAGTTCGTAGCGCTCGACGGGGCCAAGACAGATGCCGTCGAAGTGCGCCTTGACGCGCTCCACCGTCAATGCATCGCGAATGATGGGATACCACTCCTCGCGATAGGCAATGACGCCGCAGTTGGCCGCATCACCTTTATCGCCGCTACGGGCATGAGCAAGTTTGGCTAGAGATACCTTCATAACCTGCAAAATACATACAACGACGCACCCCGTGGTTCGTCAGCGCAAACTCGGTAGTTTTGCCTGACGCTAACGCAAGGAAACCCAATGAATCGTGTCATGTTCAAATCAAAGCTGCATCGCGCCCGAGTGACGCAGGCAGAGCTCTACTATGAGGGCAGCCTGACGATCGACGAGGACCTGATGGATGTTGCGGATCTGATCGCATATGAGAAGGTGGCCGTCGTGAACATCAACAATGGTGCACGATTCGAGACATATGTCATCCCGGGTTCGCGCGGCAGCAAGGATATCTGCCTGAACGGCGCAGCAGCCCGTCTGGGTGCCGTCGGCGACGAGGTCATCATCATCAGCTACACGTCGCTCAACGACGAGGAAGCTCGCGCTTATCAGCCCACGGTCGTATTGGTCGACGAGAACAACGACGTCGTTTCGACATCTCATTCCGTCGAAGCCTACACGATGATGTCGCCCCAGGTTGGCCGCCGCTCATGAGCGATGCACGTCAGCTGGTTGTTGCGATTCTGGCCGCAGGCAAGGGCAAGCGCATGGGCAATCCTGACCTTGCCAAGGTGTTGACCCCTCTCGACGGTCGTCCGTTGCTTGGATACGTCTTGGATCAGGCAAGTGCATTGTCGCCCACGGCTGTCGTCGTCATCGTTGGCCATCAGGCCGATGCGGTCCGTGCATTTGTGACCGAAGCGATGCCTTCGGCCGACACGGCCACACAGTCCGAACAACTTGGCACAGGCCATGCCGTTATGCAGACACGCCCCGCAATCGGCGATCTTGATGCCGACGTCCTGATCCTGAGCGGAGACGTACCGCTGGTCCGCGCCTCGACACTTGCCGATCTCGTGGCCTCGCACCGAACTGCCGTGGCTGACTGCACCGTACTCACAACCTCGATCCCGGATCCGACGGGATATGGCCGAGTACGTACCAATGCCGACGGGACGATTGACCGCATTGTGGAGCATAAGGATGCCTCGGACGCCGAGCGTGCCATCACCGAGATCAACTCGGGCATCTATGTTGTTAACAGCCGCCTGCTCTTCGACGCCCTTGATCGCGTTCGGAACGACAATGCGCAGGCCGAATACTACCTGACAGATATCGTCCATATCCTGCGCGCCGACGGACGCTGCGTTCGACACTACCACACTGCCGACCACACCGAAGTGCTTGGTATCAATACGCCCACCGAGCTCGGCGTGGCGCACGACATTCTTGAACAGCGCAGAACAGCTCCATGATCAAGGCCATCGACCACATCGGCATTGCCGTCCGTGACCTCGACGCATCCATGCAGTTGTACTCGTCGATCTTCGGCGTGACGACGTTTCATCGCGAGGAAGTACCGGAACAGGGCGTTGCCATCGCCTCTTTCGAGCTGAATGGTGTTCGACTGGAACTCACAGCTCCCTTGCATGAAGACACGCCCATCGGAAAGTTTCTGGCCTCAAGGGGCGAGGGCATACACCATGTCGCATTCCGGTCGGATGCCATCGGTGCCGACCTTGAGCGTCTGCACAATGAAGGCATGCGCCTGATCCACGAGACGCCACAGCGAGGAGCCCACGACATGCAGATCGCCTTCCTTCATCCGAAATCCACAGGCAGCGTGCTGATGGAGTTATGCGCGCCTGCCGCCGACGCATCACACACCTGACGATCATCGCATGCCATTCCTTACCCTGCTCCGTCACGGCGAGTCCCAGTGGAACCTCGAGAATCGCTTCACCGGTTGGGTCGACGTCGACCTCAGCCCCAAGGGCGAAGTTGAAGCGGCCGCCGCCGGCGCTTTGCTCAAAGACGTACCCGTGGACATGCTCTTCACGTCCGTGCTGAAGCGTGCCATGCGCACGGCCGAGATCGCCCTGGACCGGGCCGGACGACACGACGTGCCGACGATGCGCGACGCTGCTCTGAACGAGCGCCATTACGGCGATCTGCAAGGACTGAACAAGGCCGAAACAGCCCAGAAGTATGGCGCCGAGCAGGTTCATATTTGGCGTCGCAGTTATGACGTAGCGCCGCCGGGCGGCGAGTCGCTCAAGGACACCCGCGCCCGCGTCATGCCCTACTTCGATGCCGAGATCGCACCCCGTCTGCGCGCCGGTACCAACATCCTTGTTGTGGCCCATGGCAACTCGCTGCGCTCACTCATCATGCATGTCGAAGAACTGTCGGCCGAAGAGATCCTGAAGGTCGAGATCCCGACCGGCGTACCCATCACCTATGAATTAGACCAGGACCTGCACGTTGTCCAGAAAACAGTTCACACTCCCGCGGCGTAATACCGCTGTCGCGGCGGCCGCACTGCTCTGCTGTCTTGTCGCCTCTGCTCAGTCCGATGTCGTTCTCGATGCCATGCGCACGGAACTCCGGCGCACCATGACGGAACTCGGCACGCGTCAGCAGCCACCGTACTTCGTTGCCTATGCCATCACCGAAACGCGCACCACGTCACTGGCGGCGTCGTTCGGCGCCATGGATATCGACCGTCACGACGTTCGTCGCGTGATGGACGTCGATGTACGCGTTGGAACGCACGACCTTGACAATACGCGCAGCATCCGTGGCGTGGCCTTCGAGATTGGCCGTGGAGGACGCAACATCGCAGTTCCACTTCAGGCCGATGCGCCGGCCATTCGGACGTTGCTCTGGAGCGCTACCGACCGGGTCTACCGCGACGCGATCGAACGCTTCGGCAAGGTCACGACGAATCGGCAGGTAAAGGTTCGCGAGGAAGACACCTCTGCCGACCTGTCGCGCGAGATAGCCTACACGCACTATGACGCCGACCAACCCTTCGTGTTCGACACGACAGGATGGCGCTCGCGTGTCCGAGCTCTGTCGGCCATGTGTGCAGGCCATGCGAATCTGCTGCAGGGTCGCGTGACCTTTCAGGCCGACTATGTGATCAAGTGGTTCGCCAACAGCGACGGCAGTTCGATCCGGGTTGTCGAACCTATCGTAAAGATGTTTGTCATCGTCAAGTCCAAGGCCGACGACGGCATGTCGTTGCCGCTCTATAAGAGCTACACGGCATTCCATCCGGACCGTCTGCCTTCGGAAGCAACCATGCGGAACGACGTGCAGCAGATGATCGATCTTTGCCTGCAACTGCGCGCTGCCCCACTGATGGAAACCTACACCGGTCCGGCCATCCTGTCGGGCCGCTCGTCAGGCGTCTTCTTTCACGAGATCTTTGGTCACCGCGTCGAGGGTCACCGCCAAAAGGATGCAAACTCGAGTCAGACGTTCAAGCCATTTCTGAACAAGCGCATTCTGCCCGACTTCATCGATGTGGTGTTCGACCCAACGATAAGCACGCTGGCGGGCGAAGACATCGTTGGCTTCTATCGTTTCGACGATGAGGGAATCCCCGGCAAGGCGGTCAATGCCGTCGAGAAGGGCGTCTTCAAAGGCTTCCTGATGTCGCGCTCGCCCATCGACAGTTTTCCGATATCAAACGGACATGGACGCCGTCAAGCCGGATACCGCCCGGTGTCACGTCAGTCCAACCTTATCGTTCGAGCGGCACGCACCGTTCCGTACGACTCGCTTCGTGCACTGCTCCGCAGTCAGTGCCGAGCACAGGGCAAAGAGTTCGGCCTGCTCTTCGACGACATTCAAGGTGGATTTACGTTCACCGGACGTACGGTTCCCAATGCGTTCAACGTGCAGCCGTTGGTGGTCTACAAGATCTTCGCCGACGGCCGTCCCGACGAACTCGTGCGCGGCGTGGACCTGATCGGTACGCCACTGACAACGTTCAACAACATCGTGGCGGCCGCGGATGACATGGGCATCTTCAACGGTGTATGCGGCGCAGAGTCCGGCGGTGTTCCCGTCTCCGCCTCGTCGCCAAGCATCCTGGTATCGACCATCGAAGTGCAGAAAAAGCAGAAATCGCAGGCCAAGCCGCCGTTACTCGGCGACCCGACCATTCGAACGGGAGGACAACCGTGATGCAACGCCCCCTTCGCCTTTGTATGATGGGATCGATGTTGTTGCTGTGGACGTCTGCCATGCAGGCTGCGGATACGGCTACGGTCTTTCGTGCCATGCGGGCCGAGATGGCGCGCACAATGCAGGAGCTTCGTCTTGGCGACCTTGCCGTGCCATACTATGCCGAGTACACGCTCGCGTTGCGACGTCGGGCCGGCATGCATGCAGCAATGGGCAGTCGCACCGACGTCGACACGTCAACCATGGCCATGATCACCACCAAGATCCGTGTTGGGGACACCACCTTCGACAACACGAACTTCTTCGACGTATCGCTGGGCTTCTTTGGCAGCAGCGACGACGAAGAAGGCTACCGCAATCGTCGCATCCCGTATGAGCTTGACGAGCAATCACTGCGCCGTGAGTTGTGGCTGGCCAGCGATGCATGTTACAAGCAGGCCGTCGAGATCTTCGCCAAGAAACAGGCCGCCGTTGCAAATCGCACCCGCACCGATACCACACAGGACTTCTCCATCCTGCCTCCGCAGCAACTCAGCGATCTCAGATTCAAGGGGGCATCGATCGACCTGGAGCAATGGCAGCGCGCCATCGAGCAAGCGTCAGCCGTGGTGCGGTCGCATCCGAATGTGCAGGTGTCGCGCTTCGGCCTTGAGTTCGTACCCGAGGAGACGTTCTACTGCAACTCGGAGGGAAGAACGGCGCATAAGGTCGACGTCTTTACCGGCATCGAAATGGTGGCCGTAGGCCAGGCCTCGGATGGCATGCCTGTGGGCATGGCGTACGCAACCTACGGCATCATGCCCAACGATCTGCCGTCCGCATCCGAACTTGTTGCCACCACGCAGAATGCCCTTCGTCTGTTCGACAGTGTTCGCGTCGCTCCGACCATCGAGGCCTATTCCGGACCGGTGCTGTTCGAGGGGCAGGCAGCAGGAGCACTCCTTGGACAGTTCTTCGTACCCAACCTGTGCGCGCAGCGCCAACCGTTGTCTGATGGCGGTTTTTCCATGAACGACCGCACCATGGCATTCCAGAACAAGATCGGCGCCCGCGTCCTGCCGGAGTTCCTGAGTGTGCGGGCAACACCCAGCCATGACCGCCTGGGTCCTGTGGCCCTGGCCGGACACTATCGGATCGACGACGAAGGAATGCCCGCGCAGGACGTGCAACTGGTAGCCAATGGCTACCTGCGCGCCTTGCTTTCGACCCGCATTCCAACGAAGCGTGTACGCCTGTCGAACGGACACCAACGCGGCGGCGGTCCGATGCCGTCGGTGATCGAGGTCAGCAATGCCGATACCAAGCGCAAGGCCTCGAAGGCCGGCCTGGTCAAGAAGCTCCAGAAGCTGGTCAAGGATCGTGATCTACCCTATGGCCTGATCGTACGACAGGCTCTGGATCAGAACATCTTGATGACGGGCGTCATTCCGCTGGTTGGCCTCGACTTCCCCATTCCCCAGGGCGAGGGCAAGATGGCGCTGCTCGAAGTCGTTCGCATCTATCCTGACGGCCGCGAGGAGCTGGTGCGCGGCACCGAACTTGCCGGTATGTCGGCGCCGCTGTTCAAGGATATTCTCGCAACAGGGACGACGCCGTACGCGCACAACTACCTGGCACCATCGGTTGCGCCATCGTTCATCACCGGAGGTTCGGCCTATGCGATCAGCACGGTGATCACGCCGGACCTGCTGTTCGAAGACGTCGAGATCCGTCCCGTCGAAGGCGACTTCGCCAATCCGCCGTTTCTTGCAAATCCCATCGCGGAGTAACGTGTCAGTGAACGGTCCACCGGACACCGGCATAGATCATGCGCGGGTCTGTCGGGCCCCACGTCATGGCAGCATCGAAGTGCGGTCCATACGGTCGGTTGGGCGTGATGATCGGGTCCGTCTGGATGAAGTTCGTTGCATTCTCTACGCCGAGATACACTTCGACGTTACCAAAGGCCCGAGCTACCTGACCGTTCACTCGGGCAAAGCCCGGGAATGACGTCGGACGTCGATGTTCGACCGGAAGGTGTTCGGTCGACGGAAGGCGTCCACCTGATTGATAGACGAACGTTGCATCGAATCGCCACACGTCGCCCGGTGTTGCATAGGATGCTGTTAGCAGCGTACGCTGCCGTGACATCATTGGTCGCTCCCGCAGTACGCCGCCGAACGTGGCCTGCACGTCGATCCAGCGCTGCGCCAGCGCTAGGTCGAGTCGATTGACTGGCGAGAACAGGATCTGCACCATCGCACTTGTGGCATAACTTCTGCCCCCTTCAAGATTCCTGAATAGGATCTTGCCCGGCGATGCATCAAAATCAACAAGCAGCTGATTCTCGAACATTGTGTGATAGAGTTCGGCATCTACCGTGACAGCGCGTCCGGCGATCTCCAGGGTATGGGTAGCACTGACACCGGTGTTCCATGATATCTCGGGACGTATCGATCCGACGACCTCAGGGATCATGGATGTGATAAACGAGGATAGGTTTTCGGCAACCACCACGGGCACTCGATATCCCTTACCCACCGATGCCCGTAGTGCCGTCGTCTCGGCAACATCCCATTTCAGGTGCAAACGTGGCGTCCAGAACGTTCCGTACAGATTATGCTGATCAACACGTCCACCGGCGATCAACGTAACATCGTCCAAGGGGCGGAGTGTTGCCTCGGCGAACACACCGGGAACGCGCTCAATACGGTCAAGGTCGATGCGAAGGATCGACTCGTTGACGGCATCGTACAGGAATGACAGTCCGCCAACGAATCGCAGCGCTTCGGAGTAGCACAACGACATTACGGCACGGGCTTGAACGGTCGATTGCGTGCCGTCGTACAGACGCGTTCCAAAGACGGACCTGCTACGATTGTGCGATGCGTTGACGATGAGGGCAACGCTGCTTTCATCGAGTGACTCAAAGGGATTCAACAGCCCGATCTTGACGAAACCATCGTAGCGCTCCAACGATGACGTGATGCGATACACGGACAGGTCGGTTGACGGACTGATGTCACCGAACGACCCTCCGGGAGTGCCGCCGGCATAGTCGTCGACAACAGCCCGCCCAAGAACCTGTACTTCGATCTCGTCGTCATTGTACATCCAACGATGCAGAGCATTGCCTTGACGAAACATTGGCAGATCCAGGAAGCCATCATTGTTCTGGTCGACATTGCCTGTGAACAGACGCCCATGCAGCATCGTCGTCGTCGACAAATGATCGGCCACCGGGGTTGCCGTCACTACGTTGAACTCACCTCGTCCAAGCGAGTTTCCGTACACGTTCACGAACAGCGGATCGGCCGTCGCAGGCTTGCGGTACTCAACATTGATCAGACCGGTCATCGCCTCGTAGCCATGCGTCACCGTTGCCGCCCCCTTCGAGATGCTCACCGACTCCATGAACGGTCCGGGAATGTGATCCAGACCCCATGGCTGTTCCATGCCACGTATGGCCGGAACGGCCTCGGTAAGAATCTGCACGTAGGTGCCACGCAGTCCCAGCAGCTGGATCTGTCGTGCACCGCTCACGGCGTCGCTGTAGGACACTTCGACGGTAGGCGACTTCTCGAACGACTCGGCGAGCGAACAGCAGGCGGCCTTGGTAAGGTCTCGCTTCGAGATGATCTCTGTCCTGACCGGTGCATCCGTGATCGTCTTGCGCTCCGCAATGACGGTAACGTCCTCGGCAGACCGGATCTCCAGCGTCACATCGACGCGTTGCCGCTCTCCAACAACGATGAATGCCGTCTCGTAGCCGATCGAGCTGATGCGCAGCGTGTCGGTCGAGCCCCGACGTTGCACGGCAAAGCGTCCCAGGCTATCGGTGTAGGTTCCGATGGACGTACCTGGCCAGGTAACGATCGCTCCACGAAGCGGGAAGATTATGCCATCGGCATCTCGGCCGCTGACAACACCTGTCAGCATTGGCTGTGCGCTGGCAGCCATCGAGCAAACGACGACGGCAATGCCGAGCAGCATTGGGAAGTTCATTGTGGTTGATCCTGCGTGATGAAACCGATCCGGGGCGGACATGCGGCGTCCTTAGCCGCAAGACATCCGGACCGATCTAGATCAGCAGTGCTCCCAGCAGGGGCAAGGGCGGAGGCGACGGTGGGGTTATTGCAGCCAGTGCTATTCGAGCAGAGGCCGAGCGGGCCATCGCCATGACTGGCCGATCGCTACCCCAGGCACGATCCTCGCAACCAACGGTTGGTGCCTCGACACTCACAGCAGGTACAGCAGTTGTATGCACAACATGTATCACCACCTGCTCGATGCAGCATGCATCGTCAGCCTCGGCACCCGACGAAGGTGCTGCCAGATCCGACTCGCCATCGCAACAGGATGCTTTCTCGACATCCTGCCCGACACAGCACGACGCGGATTCACACTGCGCTGTGACATCAAGGCAGCGATGCAAGACAGACGGAATGCCGGCCGACGTCGTAAGAAGGACGACGGCAAGCATCGTGGCAAGGATGGGCGAACGGCTAAGCATAGACAGCGTTTCCAGTACGCGAATTTAGCCAAAGTTCCAGCGTACAAGGTTTTTCATGCTTGCTATCGACGCTCGGCCTCCTATTTTGGTGCCGGACCGGGACAACAGATGTGTAACGCATTGGTCGGGAGGGACCATGAGCGCTTTCACGAAAACCTACACGAACGGGGAGATCACGATCGTGTGGAACGCAGAATTGTGTGAGCATTCCGGAAACTGTTTCCGGAATCTGCCGCAGGTGTTTGACCTTCGGGTCAACCCTTGGATTCGGCCCGAGAATGCGGATAGTCAGACCATCGTCGAAGTGGTCAGACGATGCCCTTCCGGAGCCCTTACCATCAAGGACGAGACTGATAGAGAATGAGGCCGTTCAGCAGTGCGTAACTTTTCCCGCTCACCGATGGCCAACACCATCGAAGCGTGTATCTTTGCATTGACATGAAATTCATGGCCACCATTCTTGCACTGCTGTTCATCGCGACGACGGTATCGTCTGCCGGCGATGTGGCGTTGCAGTCATTTCAGGCGCGGTCGCAGGGCAAGTCTGTCTCTGTCGAGTGGCGTTCCGGCGTCGAGACAGGCGTCATGCGCTACGAGATCGAGCGTGCCGGTGCCGACGGCGTGTTCCGCCTTGTCGCTGCCGTCGATGCGAAGGGCAACGGTCACAGTTACCAGTTCACGGACGACGAGGCCTTTGGCAAACGTGACGAGCAGTCTGTGATTCAGAGCAACCTCACCTATCGGTTGCGAATCGTACGCGACAGCAAGGCACCTGCCTCATACTCCAACACTGTGGTTGTCACCCACAGTGTCAGCGGAATCAAGCGCACGTGGGGCATGATCAAAGAAATGTTCCGCTAGTCGTGCGGAGCGCCGCAGGCTACATCCTGTTGTGGCTGCTATGCGTTGGCATCGCCTTCTCTGCCGATGCGCCACATCCTACTCGCTGTGGCTTCGGGCAAGACCGTAACGTGCTTCATGCAAAGCAACTGCATGCCGGCATTGCTTCGACCAATCCACGACCTGTTCTACCACTGTATGTAGACAGTCCGTCGGGCAGCTTCCGAGTGCATTTCACACGTACCGGCCCTGATGCCGTACCGTCGGCCGACCTTGATGGAAGCGGCCTTGAGGAC
>VFFB01000086.1 GCA_018882585.1 Candidatus Kapaibacterium sp. | reverse complement strand
GCATACTTCGCACCAAGCAAGGGCACAATGAGTTCGCTGGCGCCGGACTCCAGCACGACAACAACACCTACCACCGGAAGAAAGGTAAAGGATATCGCCTTGGTGACCATCGTACGCAGTTCGTCGCGGCGTCCTTGGGCGGTAAGGCGAACGGCTGCAGGCTGAATCAAGGTGAACGCTGCCTCAAAGGCTTGTTCAAAAAGCCGAAACAGATTCTTTGCTGGGTTGTACAGACCTACGGCGGCAACGCCAAAGAATGAGCCCACGAGTAACACATCTAACTGCCTGGGTGTATTGTACAGCCCCGAGCCTATGGCGAGAGGAATACCAAAGGCCAGATATTGTCGAAGCGAGATGCGTCCAACCCAACCGAAAACGAGGTGTTGTCGCGTAAGGATGACGGCAGTGATCGAACTTGCAGCCATGCCAGTAAAATCGATGATGACGACGTCTTCAAACGAGTTCAACGACCGATGCATGAGCATCCACATCGTGAGAATCGTTCGCACACCAAACCAGACCGCATCAATGATAAACTGGTCACGCATGCGAAGATCACGATACAAGATCTTCAAGCAGAACATTCGTGGAATCGTAAGGAAACAGAAGATGGGCAATAGCCAGGCAACCTGAGCGAACTGCGGTTCGTTTAGCAGAAGTGCCAAGGGCGCATGCAATACCCAAACAAGTAGAACACAAACACTCACGATACAAACGTTGATCGTCAACGCCAGAGCATTGACCCGCGGCCTCTCACTTGGATCCTGTCCGAACTGAATGATTCCGTGCAATGCAGACCCATCGGTGAGCAGCGTGATCCACGTGTTAAGTGCGATCAGCAGCGACACCAGTCCGTATACGGACGGCGTCACGGCCTGGATCTGCAGGAGCTGCACAAGGCCGTAACCAACATACAACAGCTTGTCGGCAAGCGACCAGCTGATCTTTCCAAGGTTCTGCGAGATTTTCACGTGGGGCAAATGTACGGACGTGTCACGGGACGACACGGATAGACCATCGCACCGATGGTGACGTTGTTCGCAGTCGGATGACCATACTATCGACGCTGCACGCATAGCCCTTGCTTATGGCAAAGGGTTCAACCCTTGCATGGGCCTGCTGCCAGTCCAGTCGGCAAATGCCAAAGTCGCCGCTGATCAGCGCATGGTTCTCATGCACGGAAACGCTGCACGCAGGTGCCAGCGGCAGTACGATGTCCGCAGGATGCGAGGGCATCCCCGACCACGTATCCTCAACGTCGATCCCATCCGCAAGCAGAAGCACCGTGCGTCGATGCGGCTCGCCAAATCCACGATGCTCGGCTGTCATGACCTGATCTGTTGTCAGCATGACATGGGCGCGAGCACGATCGCCAAGCATCCAGAACAGCCCTTCGGGTCCGTCGGGCCATGCGTTCTGCTCCAGACCCTCGGGCGCCAGCGTCGCATGCACCGCCGTCGACCGATCCCGATTGCGTCGCATCGGGTTGGCTCCGTAGCACACCACACCCGGATCGATCACCACGCTATGGCCATCCACACCGAAGGTGACCGACAATTGATCGTTGTGGGCGTGTCCGCCCTTCCCCCATTGGCCGATCGGCCCGCAGCGAATACTCGTCCGGCACCGACCGTGCCGCCACAGGTACAGTCCAAAGTCCTTGAATGCACGATGCTGCCATGATGACCTATCAACGGCAATACCCAGCAACCTGGCCATGTCCAGCGTGTACGAGACGTCAGGCTCGTACGACAACAGCTTGATGGCCATTCCATCATCATCGTCGCCGATGGCAGGATTCACGCGGCCGTCGACAAGCACGTCACACAGCGCTTGCACCGATCGCTGCAATCGGTTCGTCCACGCAACAGGAAGGGGGCCTTGGCTGCGCAGCAGCATGGCTGCCAGCAGCATCATGTCGACGATGTGCCGATGATAGCCCGTGCTGCCCTCAAAGGACATTCCGTCAGGCAGGAACTGTACGTCCCACTCGCGTGTGAGTGCCGAAGCAGCTTCGGCGCGCCAGCGTTCGGCGCGAGGCTCTCCGACGAGGTAGGTTCCAACAGCGAGCAGCCCCAGCATGTTGCCCAGATAGTGCGACGTGCGCATGCCGCCCGACCACTCAACGGTTGCCGTGATATGCTGGGCATGATCGACAAGCATGGCAGCCGACAGATGCTCGAGCTGCGCCGATAGCAGACCTACCTTGGCAAGCCAGTCGCACGTAAGGGCAAGGTTGGCGGCTCGGATCCCGACACCCATGGCAATGGTCCACTGCGGACCGTACTGCGGCGGATTCGTGGTGTAAAACGACGCAAGGTCCTGTTCGAGGCATTGGACGTAGACCGACGCGCGCTCGGGCCAGAGGCATGCTGCCAGGGCCAGGGCAGGCCAGTGGTGGCATCGACCAACTTCGTGTGGCACCCTGATGTCGACACCACGTGGCCGCTCGGCGTCGGCCGTGGCCAGCACACAGTCCGCAAACCACGTCCCCTTGGGCCATTCGTACCCGCTCAGCGGGTCGGCCTGCCATTGCCGGAACATGTTCGTGCCGTACACGGGCAGATTGCCCTCGACAATGCCTTCGACGTAACCGCGCAGGGCCGGACCGTGCCGTTCAACCCATTCGGGCGATGGCATTGGAATCACGTTTCGGCGGACGCTCCGCGTGGTGACGACGGGCGTGTACGTGTCGCCGTTGCGCGCAGCGGCACGCCGCCGTAGGCGGCGCATGGACCAGCGCGTCCGCATCGCCCCCGTCAGCTTTCCAACGAGGAATGGGCGAACGGGTCCGAGCACCAATCGAAGTCTTGTGAGCGCGTCCATACGGCGGCAAGTTACGGATGCTCTATCTTCGCGGACAGATATGTGCGGATTTGTTGCCATCGTTGACCCGTCCCGCCCTGTCGATGAGCTGCTGGCCATCGGCAACGGGATGCTTTCCGTGACCGCTCACCGCGGTCCGGACCACTGCGGCACGTGGACTACCGGGCCCGTGATGCTTGGTCATAACAGACTTAGCATCATCGACCTTTCGAGTGCATCGCATCAGCCTATGACGATGCACGGATGCACCATTACGTATAACGGCGAAGTGTACAACTACGTCGAGCTTCGGGCCGAACTGGAGCACCATGGTCACACCTTCGGTACCAGCGGCGACACCGAAGTGATCCTGGCATCATACCTGCAGTGGGGCGAACGTTGCGTCGACCACTTCATCGGCATGTGGGCATTTGCCATCTGGGACGAGAGGACGCAGACGCTGTTCTGCTCGCGGGACCGGTTCGGCATCAAGCCATTTCATTACGCGTTTCGCGACGGCGCCCTGTATGCCGCCAGCGAGATCAAGGCCATCCAACAGACGCCGCTCTATCGCGGAGGCTTGAACGAAGCGCAGATCGCTCGGGGGTTGTACCTGGGATGGATGCACCACCATCATGAGACCTATTTCGCTGACATCCAGGCACTGCCGGCAGCGCATACGCTGACCTACCATAACGGCATACTGCGCATTCGGCGATATGCCGAGATCGACACCGTGCCGCGACAGACCTCGTTCGCCGAGAGTACGACCACGTTCCGCGAGCTCTTCCTTGACAGCGTGCGGCTGACTGCACGGCGCGACGTTCCTATGGGCGTGTGCTTGAGCGGTGGTCTTGACAGTACATCGATAGCTTGCGCCCTTGCCTCTGCCACGGACGAACACGAGGTGCGAACCTTCACGGCCTACTACGACGGACCGGGCCAGGTCGACGAGCGGCCCTACATCGATCATGTGCTGAAGGCCTATCCGCAGATCCGCCCGGCCTACATCTCACCTACGGACGCCGATGTTGCACAGGCCATTGATCGCATCGTTGCGATCATGGATGCGCCCATGCCTTCGTCGTCGTACGTAAGCCAGTACTTCGTCATGCAACTCGCCGCAAGCCACGGCGTCAAGGTCGTACTTGACGGCCAAGGCTCCGACGAGATCCTTGGCGGCTATATGCATTCGGCCTATCGTGTCTTCGCCGACGCCGTACGCAACAGCGGACCAGTCGAGGCGTTGCGCGACCTCAAAGCTCACATCCAACGCCAGCGCTTCGGCACGACCAAGGCGTTTAGCATCATTGGCAAAAGCGCTCTTGCCTCGCTTCGAGACGAGTCATTCCTCACGTCTGTCGAACTTCGACGTACCTACCCGTGGGTGCTTGCAATGCCCCCTTCAGACGTGGGTCTTCAACTGCACACGGCACCCGGCAGCAGGCTGAACGCCTTTCTGTCGAACCTTATCCATGTGACGCTGCTGCCAACCCTGCTGCATACGGAGGACTTGAACTCGATGGCATTCTCCATCGAATCACGCGTCCCCTTCCTTGACCACCGACTCGTACAGGCATGCTTCCATATGCCCACCTCGCACAAGGTCTACCGGGGTGAGACAAAACGTGTGCTGCGTGCCGCCATGCGTGGCATCGTTCCCGATGCTGTGCTTGACAGAGCGGATAAGACGGGCTTTACGACGCCGGGTCACATTACGTGGCTACGTGGCAGCCTCTCCTATCTCATTGACGGCGACTGGAGCGATCTTGACGGCCTTTTCAACAAGCAAGCTCTCGGGTCTGTTCTCGATGCATATCGCAAGGGCGACAATAGACATGCGCTATTCGTCTGGCGGCTTGCAATGCTTCGCGCCTTCCTTGCCGCCCAGCGATAAGGTTGTCGGACAAACGACTGTACGTACATCAAGGTGTCACTTGAGCGTTATCACTTGCTCGGTTTCGAGCGAACAGGTTCTGGCAGCTGCTGTATCAGAACTGTACGATATCGGTCCGAAACTTCAACCTCGTCCCGATTGGACAGATGCAGCCGCAAGGGCCGTCCGCGATTCATCCGCCGAATATGACGGATGTTGACGATGTGCGATCGGTGCACGCGCACAAAGCGTTCCCTGGGCAATGCCCTCTCGCAATCGCCGACCGTCTTGGCCACGAGCAGATCGGAGCGGTCGGAAAAGAAGATCCGAACATAGCTGCCCTCGCCACGCAGACGAACAATGCTATCCGCCGGAAACAGTAAGATCGAGTCCTGCGAAGGAAACGCAATGAACTGATCATCAAGCCGGACGTCCCGCCGCTGACTGACATAGGCCACATGCGGCTCACGTACGCCACTTTCCGCGCTTGGCGCTACCAGCACAAGGTCGGGCCGTAGCGCTTCCGCAGCCGCTTCCTGCGCGTCTGGCTCAACCCATGCGATGACCTCACATTGCGGCATATGCTGAAGGAGATCATCGAGCGTGTGACGTGTTGTCCGGCTGGCAACACAGATCGTTCTGATGGATACCATAAGAGTCCCCGACATAAAAGTGAATGTGACTTCCGATGCTAAAATTGGAGATGTCATGGACGTGACATAGTACATAGCAGATGGAATGTTACATTACGATATGAGTGGATTCATATGTCGTGTTTATCAAGTGAAACGACGGAAATACGAACCTGTTCTCCGGCTCCCATCGCGTCTGAGCAGTTTTGCTCACGGGTCTTGAATGCATCCTCGCACGCGCATCCAACGTCATGTTGAAAGGAATGCATCACCAGATCCAGTGATGGCAGAGCGCAGGGTCGCAGGCAAACGGCATCTGCTCCACACAGCCACCCTGACCAACGACGATAATGCGATAAACTATCTTAGGTTAGCAGGAGGTACTACGGCAGCGGCAGCTGTTCGTTCGGTGGTGATTTCTGAGATGAGGTTCAAGTGACGTACTTGTCAGCACATGCGCACGTTTGACTTGACGGTGCAGCTTCGATCACAGGACACTGCATGCGGAGCCACCATTCTCCCGAACCTGTTGACCAAGCATGAGTGTATATCTACTTCTGGCTTGCATCGACGCGAATGCGTCATCGTCCTACGGGTGATGTTGCTCGGTAAACTGGCTTTGACTGGCAGCGTTCCGGACGATTCCGATCGCATGACGTACATATGGCTGAGTAACCATGGTTTCTCGATACACGAAGATCAGTCGAGATGTGACTGCGGTGTTTGCACGTGAATGCTTGAAGGCAAACAGCCAATTCTGCAACAGGTGAACCGCGGTGCTATACCCATGTATCTGACGCAATCACTTCATCAAGGAGCGGTCATGAAGTCCTTCGGCATCATACTCGTCATCTCGCTCATTCTGGTCTCTTGCGCCAGCGAAACAGTCGTCGGACCATCGTTAGGAACCATCGCAGGTTCAGTGCGCGACCCCACCGGCGCAAGATTCATTCCCAACGTGCAGATCTCGACCACACCACCAACGCAAGCCCTCTTGACAGACACCTTGGGGAAGTTCACGATCAGCGACGTCACCCCAGGCACATACGTCCTGACCGCGCGTTACTTTGACTCTGCCTACGCCACAGCGGCTGTCGGCGTGCAGGCTGGCAAGACTGCATCGGCCAACCTCATCATGAACTACGGCACACCGACAACAGGAATCATCACCGGAATCGTTACCAACGAAATGGAAGTGCCCGTCAGCGGTGCCGTCGTCACGACGACGCCGGCAACCGAGCCTGTAACGACTGGTCCCGACGGGCGTTACATGATAACCAACGTTACGCCCGGCACCTACATCGTCAATGTTGTTGGTGACGACTTGTATGGGGCTGGGCAAGTTAGCGTGGATGCTGGGAAGCTCTCTGTGTCTGACATTACCTTGAGTATTCAAGATCCCTCCAACGGCTGGGTCACGGGAGTTGTTACCAAGCAAGGCATTCCTCTCCCTGGCATCACGGTCGAGATAGTGTCACTTGACAAACGTGCTACGACGGATGCCGAAGGCAGATACAGGCTGAGCAACGTAGCACCTGGCGAACACACTCTTGCCGTGGTGGTTGATCAAGCGCAGATCATCCGACTGAGGATCACGGCACTTGCAGGCAAGGCAACAATTCGTGACGTTGAGACGGTAACTACGAGTGTTGACATCCCTACATTTGGGCTTGAATTGTACATGGCATTCAAGAACGGCTCGGTCGTTGACGCCTCACCCAAGCAGCGAAAGGCGACACTTATCGGGGGGACTTTTGCAACGGATCGCAAGGGCGACCTTAAGGGTGCATTCCAACATGACGGCACTCCTGACAACGCCGTCGAAATCGAGCACAGCAGCGAACTAAACATGTTCCCCATGACCATGGCTGCCTGGCTGTACATACAGTCGGATCGCAAGGCGCTGATCCTTGGGAAGGCAAAGCATCCTGAAGGCGATGGCTACATGATGTTCGTCGAAAGCAAGAAACTCGTGTTTCTGTACACGACTGACAACTTTGCATCGGCCTTACGAGCAGAAGTCAACCTCCCGTTGAATGAATGGTTTTGGGCAGGGATGTCGGTGTACAGTAGCGAATCCGGGGTGGCGTATGTCAACGGAGTTTCCTACACAATGGTGAAGATTGGCGAACCAAGATCCATGACGAACGGGCACCCATTTCGTATCGGCAGCATTTCCACGACGGATCCAACGATGCAGCAACTATCAGGAATGATCGACAGCATTATTCTCTACAGCCGAGGTCTTCCAAGAACCGAGCTCCAGAGCATCATGGAGGCGGTTGAGTAAACCTGCAAGTGTCCGTCGTGCAAGCATTGCAGCAACAACTGACGAGCATCATCGCACCAGCAGCCAAGGGACGGTACAAACGTTTGCCGAGGTACGAACGCTGACCAGGTATCGTCCGCTTGCGAAAAGGTCTACAGGTAGAGCTACCTCTGCCCGTGACGTCGACAATGCCCACAGCACCCGCCCCTGCACATCTACAACCTCAATTACAGCTGCTTCTACGTCATTCCGAATCAACCGATCACCGATCAGGTTGCAGGGGGCATCGTTATCGCGGGAGGTTTTCCGGTCGGTATCAACACTGACGGGCGACTCCCCGGGGCAGGCATTGATCTCCCAGCGGACGATCTCATGCTCTTCGACGCTTCGTCCGGTTGCCGACGTGATACCAACCCAGGCCATACCTGCCGAGTCAAGGCCGATGAGCGAATCGAGGTCGATGTCGCGGACGAGCGCGGGAGAGCGGAAACTTGGCCGGTCGTTGAAGTACACACGCAGCTGTTTGTTGTCGTACTCCAGATAGGCGTAGTACACCGTACTGTCGGCGCGCATGGGCAGGATATTCGACGTAAATCCGAGATTAGCTGGCGGCATGTGTTTTGATGAGTTCGCAGCTCTGCCAAGCGATTGGATCCCGATGTGGTTGCCGTTGGGATCATTCACCGGTGGGTTGTGATACGTATCAAACTCGACAGCGATGCTTCGTTTGATGCCGTCATAGCCAATGCCGCGACCATACTGACCAACAGCCTGCGGCCCCTCGTTCTGGATCACTAATGCGATACCATCTGCCCCGGGAGCCGATGGCACGTCTTCGAGATCGCCATTGTCACTACCGCTACGCATGCGGAAGCCGACAAGCATGGTGAAGGGTTTGGTAAGGTCAGCCTTCTGACTTGCCCACGCTGCACCTCGAGAAAAGGACTCTGCCGGCGTAAGGCGGATGCCGGTCGGCGTGCCTGTTGCCTGTTCCACTACGACGTGCTTCGATGCCTGAAGCAGCGATGTCGATCCACCCTCGCAGCCGATGCGAAGAATCTCGACGATGTTCGATGTGGCAAGAGAACTATCGATCCCACCTATCGAGAGTACGATCGTCGAACTGGTACTCAGTCCGTCCGTGAGGGCGACACACTCAGACTCACCTCGGGCAACGCGCATCATCGGCGCAGACTCGATCTCCGTATTCTCAATGTTGATAAACTCACAAGTTGATGTTGCACGAATCGAACCAAGCCAGCCTCCGATGACAAGCTTGCGGCCATCACTAAGGCGGACGATACCCTGAGGAACTTTATCTGCGAACAATCTGTCGTCAAGGGTCCTCGAAGGTACACGTTCCGACATGACGACGACCTGGCTGCTTGCCGTGAACGTCCCATCACTAAACTCCCTTTCAGACCCGCCAGCTACAATGATCGACCCATCGCTATCCAACGCAACCGCCGGGTAAAATGCCGAAAATGGTAGTTCGGCATATTCATTCCAGGTGTTCTTGACTTCATCATAGACATAGGCAAATCGACTGCGATAGCTCCCTGGCCCACCTGATCGCCCTCCGAGGACGACGACCTGGCCATTACCAAGACGTACAGCACGATGCTGGGAGGTGGAAAACGGGAAGTCTGCAACGCGCTTACTGTTTCCCGTACGCAGATCAAAAATTTCGCAGTGGGCGAGTGCCCCGGCATTCTCATCTCTGCCGCCGACGATAAGAATCCTGTGGTCATCGATCATTGTGGCCGAATGCTGAAATCGAGGTTGCAGGAAGCTCCCAATGACCGTCCAAGTTTCTGTGCTTGGATTGTACGATTCTACGCTTTCAAGAATATCGTATCTGCCACTTTTCCAGCCTCCAAGCGCAACGACATTCCCATCTGGAGTCTTCAGCATGGCGAAGTATGCTCGAGGTACAGTCATAGAGGTCGTGGTGCGAATCGCACCCGTACGAACATTGATGATCTCGCAAGATGAGGTCGGACCCTGGCCTCCTGCTACAAGGACCTCGTCGGTGTTCATCAGAGAAATCTGGTGCCATCTCCTGGCCGTCGACATCTTGCCAAGCACCTTCCACTGCTGCGCGTGCAACGTGGCGCTCATGGCAACTACGAAAAGCGTGATCAAAGCTCGCACAGCATAACTGTTTCGCATCACTTGCATGGAGCATCGCATAGAAGTGTTCCCTTCGTTACAAAACATACCTACCGCACGAACATCCACGCCCTGGTATACACTGCGGAGGGAGATAGGACGCGTACAATATAGCATCCGGATTGGCCGACATGTTCGGATAGATCAATATCGAGGTCATTAGTTACGGCCGTCCATATGAAACGTCCTTGACAATCATGAACAGTAACGGTTACCACATCATCTGTTCGTCGCAGTAGACGCGAGTCGTTGATCGTGAATGAGATATCGATAGGTTTTGCCTCTTGTGATCGCGTGTCAACACCAACTGTAGCATCGGCAGCACAGCTGTTGATTTCCCACTGTACGATCTCGTGCTGTTCGATACTCTGTCCTGTAGCAGACGTGACACCGACCCAAGCTCGTCCGTCGGCATCCAATCCTATGAGCGAGTCGAGGTTGACATATCGTTCGACCACTGGCCTTAGGAAGCTTGGTCTGTCGTTGAAGTACACACGAAGTCTTGCGTCGGCGTACTCGACGAATGCATAGTACACCGTCCCGTCAGCCTTCATTGATGGAATTGATGACGTAAAGGCAAGATTCGCCGGAGGGCCATGTCGCGATGTGTTTTCCAGCCGTCCCATCGACTGCACACCGATGTGGTTCCCGTTCGGATCGTTGACGGCGGTATTGTGATAGGTATCAAACTCTATCGCAAGGCTTTGCTTGATGCCGTCGTATCCAATTCCCCTGCCATATTGGCCGATGGCATCCGGGGCCTGATTCTGGACCACAATGGCAACCCCGTCAGCCCCGGGGTCCGACGGAACTTCCTCCTCTTCGCCCAAGTTGTCTCCGCGAGTCATCCGAAAGCCGACCAGCATCGAGAATCGATTACGAAAGTCAACCTTATCTCGGGCCCAGATGGCCCCGCGTGAAAACGTCACCGAAGGGGTCAGTTCTACAATGGAGTCCCTCGGCAACGCTGTCCCTGCTGTGCTGTACAGCTTACTGATGAGCGGTACGGCACCAGCAGCGCATGGCTCTCCCATGATCTCGACCAATGGCGTGCCGGCTGTCAGCGTCATCAAGCCAGACACTGCAACAACATACTCTGCCCCCTGATCTGTAAAGATCACGAGATCTCCGTAC
>VFFB01000085.1 GCA_018882585.1 Candidatus Kapaibacterium sp. | reverse complement strand
ATACTAACTCGGTACTCTCAATGTCTCCGCCATTGAGAAGCACCTTATTGCGCATGAGCATGACGAGGTTTTCAATGTATCGTTCGACACGCTCCGCCATTGAGTCAGCACTAACGCCCCTAGCCCCCCATTTCAGGTCGGTTTTGAACACCATACCTGCGAGGCTACGCTTCTCATACGTGAACGGAATGTTGTAATCAGCCAGGGCATAATTGGGAACGTTGGTCTGGAGATATTGACCTTCGGCCAGAATCGTTCGGCGCGGGAATTTGTATTCCGTTGATCCTCCAATCTCTGGGGGTACAAACTCATCCAGTACCATGTCATTGATCTCGACGCTCCAGCCCTTGAGCTTCTCTGGATCAGCAAAGAGTGGGGCAATCTGCCGATCGGCTGACGTAATCTCAAATGGCTGTGGAGCCGCATTACCGACGGCGTATTCGATATGTGTATTCGTGGTTCCAAAGTCTACGGCAAATCGGAACCTCTTGCTGCCGCCGGGAGTGTAGACGTTGTTATAGATCCTTGGTATGATCACCGCACGCTTCTCTGCGTGATGCTCGTCGACGAGCTGGACGAAGTCGAAACTGTCGGTGATAACATAATAGTCAGTGCCAAGGTCACCTCCTGATGCCGAGCTTTTCTTTCGGCGTGGACGATGCTCTACGTTTCCCAGACTTTCAGGGCTGGATTGCCGGCCATCGAGACGATGTCCTGCATCACGATAAAAGCGCAACTTGATTCGAGTGTTGACCGTTGTCGCCGTACGATCGGCATCGACCGTCTGCACTCGATAGTGCGGCTTCAGACCATCTGGGAACTTGATATACGGGAACAGTGTCAACCCGAATCGTTGATTGACAATCACACCTTTGTTCGCATCTATATCAGGCTGCATCTGACCAGATTCTCCACCGTAGTAGATGCGTTCGAACGTGACATACTCGCCCTTTTTGCTGATCGGCAAGCGCAAGGTCACGTGAACATTGTCACCTTTTTCAACCATGTCAAGAATAGGTTTCGGACCTCCTCCAGTCTCGGGGTCCAAGTCTTTGGCATCGTAGAACTTGAAAAACTCGACCGTTAGGGGCAACGCGTAACCGCCCGATGCGGCAGACCCGGGCGCAACACTTAGCCGGTCGATATACCTGCTTTTATCCAGCTGATACGGCAAACGAATCAGATACGGTTCCAGGAAGTCGCTTACCGTGATATATGGGTATTTCAAATTCTGTGCCGGCAAAGTCCGCTGATCAATGGCCGTGCCATCGGCATATGGCACAACATAGGAGGAGTCCCACGTCCCTTGCACATACCGCAACGGCTTGTTGAACTTATTCTGCAGGACTAGCGGAACATAGTCGTACGGACGATGGCGTGCGTCGATAAGAAAGTCACTCTTGCCAACATCGACAAGGGCATTCTTACCGGGTTGGTGATACAGCTGATACCCAAGTACCTCAACAAACTCACCATTGGTCGACGCCGTTAACGGCTGATAGTATGCATCCAGGCTAATGTCGCGAAGCTCCTTTATCTGAAGTGCTAACCCGGGATTCCGAACAGAAAGAATCTTGAGATTCTTTTCGAGGTAGTTGAACAGGGTGCGCATCCGCTGCTTCAGGAGCGGATATGCTTCAAACAGCCGATATAGGTACAATTGAAAAGCTTCATCACGCTCGTACAGTGGCGTGTATTGATTGTCGAAGAGCTTGTCGTTACCCGCGATCGGGACAGCGATCTTCCCAAGGTCGTGAGCCGTGCAAAAGAACATTGTAACAGGTGAGGTAGCACCTATGATCTCACCTCGGTACTTGACGATGTACAGTCGACGCATCTCCGCAAAGTTGTACGCCTTTGCATCACGGCTCAGAAACAGGCGCAGGGTCTTGGCATATCGTTGGTGCGCCAAACTGCCGCGCTCCAGTTCAGCAAGTTGCTCCTGCATGTCCCAAGTCAGGATCTCAATGGTGTGACTCTGCTGGGTGTCAAATGTTTCGCGCATAAATAACAGCTGCGCGATGTCAAGCGTGTGAGAAACCAAACGCTCGTCCTCGGCACTGGCAACGACTGTTTGTGTGCGCTGGTCATGGTGCAATCCGAGCTCTCGCCGCAGTTGCGTCGTCCTAGAAATATTCCAGAAGGCCGTCTTCACCAGATCAAGTCGGGCGAACGGACTCGGTATTGCTGTTGGAAGATTCTGTGCCTCGCCCCCTTCCGGATCAAGAATAGATTCGATCTCGGTATCGGAGTACGCGTCTGATTTGAACCAGTGTCGTCCAGTTGTGTTGGTATATCCGAAAAGCGTACCCATGTGTCAACCCTTGATATCGTAGTATCTCGCCAGAATCTGTGTAGCTGCCTGATGTAGTACATCAAGAAGCTTCGTTTCGGGTGTGCTGCCTGTTGGCTTCTTCGTTACTTCATTCAGCGTCTCTCGAAAACGTTCGAACGTGAATGGTCTCAGCCATGACGATTTGGGAGCGAGGTCTGCGATGAGATTCTCGATGTTCCCGATGTTGAAAGGAGCGAAGCCTCGTCTATTTCTGCTTAGCTCTTCGAGCCAGTCCAGATAGAGCTGAATGAACTCCTGTAAATGAGACTGTACAAACGTCGACCCGATGAACTCCGGTGTGATCTGCGGTTTCTCCTTCATCCAGTCATCCGGCGATCCAATCGTTTCATGAAAGCGCGTGTCACGCATGAACTCAACAAACATTGACATCTTCGTCATCTGCGCTCGTATGAGCGATAACGTCTCATCGCTCAAGTCGTTGAATACAAGCGATTCCTTGTCGTTGCGAACGGCGAACTCCTTGTACACGGGCTCTTCAGCGATGCCATTCGTTGTACGTAGCATATCATCATGCATTCCCATGAAATCAATGATGGCTAGCGCAGATGCAAGCTCCACGAAGTGTGCGTCGTTCCTTTGTCCGCCATACCCAGGATCGTTCTTATACGCTTTACCATGGTACGGATCAGCGATGTAGTACATCGCATTCACGGAATTGTTGCCCGTGACGTTTTCCTGGTAGTAGTGTAGTGCCGCACGCGTCTTCGAGATGAAGTCCCCACGTTTGATCGCACTCTTGCCGTCAGACTCAACGTTGAAGTATGGCATCACCGTCAGTGAACCAATCTTGGCATTCTGCAGGAAACCCTTGGCATCAACATCCTTCAGGTTCATTGCGTCGCGAAGATTTTTAAGAATCACAGGAAATCCTGCCGCTCCAGTGCCACCGAATATCGAACTGATGATGAAGATGCGGTCGCTCTCGTTGAAGTTCGAAGCAAAATCCTTGAACTCTCTCGACTCACTGAATTGATTCAAGACCACGCTGCCCACGTTGGGGTTCCCAACAAAGCCGATCTCCATTTCGATATCCAGAAGATCTACTTTGTCTCCACGCTTACTGTGTGTCGTTCCGGAGAACAAGAGTTCCGTCAGCGCGCGGTTGGCAGGCTGCATGAGATCTGCTTCGATGTAATCGCGAAAGCGCGAATTCGATACTTCCTGCAACTGGAACGTGAACGAGGATCCATGCCTTTCCGCCGACGATGTGATTTTGTCCAGCGTCTTGATCTTGGTGCCGAAGAATCCTCGGCCATCAAGCGTCGCGTGCTCTGCAATCTTTCCGTACACTCGCAAGAGATCGACCGTCCTTTTCAGGTCGTCGTTGGACTTATGCGGATCCACAATGATCGGAATGACTTCGTAGTCGCTTTGCTGATTTGTACGCACACCAGCCGCGAGCAACATGGCAAGCGACTTAAGTACGCGCGATCCTGTTCCGCCAATGGCGAATACAAACAGTCGTTTCATTTGTATCTCTCTGTTGTCAAATCAACTTCGTGAATCGACAGTTCGTGCTGAATCCGCGCGGTATCGGTGATTGCGTGAGCAAGAACATGGCTACGACAGACCATATCGTCGCTGATAGCGCGCTTGGAAGAATCTCAAAGAAGCTCAGGGGATGCTGATACATGCCGTATAAGACAGCTGATGTAAAAACAGCAGCGGCTGCGCATGCCATCATTATGACGAGGTGACGTCTTTTGCTGAAGGACGGCCTGTCAATGATGTGGTATTGAATTGCATAGGCCAGAACTACGACGAACAGCATCGTGAAGAAGATGATCGTGTACCCTGGAGTGCTGTCATATTCAAGGACTTCTTGTACCTCTGGATTCATCCGAAGTAACCCGAACATCTCCATGATGGAGCGTAGAATATCATTCATGGTGCACTCTTGCGTTATTCTTGAAGTTCTATCTCACTGTATCCAAGTAGTGGGTTTGCCCCACCAAGCGCGGCCCACACACCAGCCATAAGACTACCTAGGCCAAATGTGGTGCTCATGGTCCGCTGATTCGTGAGAGTTGCTCGGTCGTCAACGTTGCCCGCCTCGACAAACCAGGTCGGCATCATCTGCTCAACTCGAAGCCGCACGGTAGCCGACGCTACATACGATCGTTCCCAAGTGCTGGACAGCATGAGTCTCATGGAGGTTGTTGTCTGTTTCTCGGCGCTCACGAGAATGGCTCGGTGATTCGAGGTCAGATTGCGTACACGTACCGTGTCTTTGATGAATCGCATACCCGGAGGCAGTTCCGCATCAGCAAACCAATCCACGACCCCGTCCTTACGATCAAGCTTTACTCGATCAACAAGGTTACCCTCAGACCGATTCACGACGTATTCACCGCGATACTTTGAACGACCTTTCGAAACACCCCTACGACTTACAACCGTAGATGTCAGCACCTTCGCACTACTGGGTGGTGCTGTGATCATCCCAATGTTCCGTAGACCATTGGCGCGCAGCTCATCGACGCGGAGTTGAGATGCGACAGTTGCAACGTTTGTTCTTGGTCCGAGTATCCACACGTAATAAGGCCTGGTCATACGCCCAAATAGAGGCTTGTTCTTTATGAGCTTACCACCTTGCTTCTCTGAGTGTTCAACGTAGTATACTCCTTCATACTCGGAGTACAGCTGAATAGCCAACAGGCTAAGCGTAGGGACATTCTTCACCGTCGACTGCAAGTCGTATTGTATCGCAGCTTTCTCTTGCTCCAAATAGTCGGCCGAACTCACGTCACGTCCAGGCGACAGGATCATATCTGACACAAGCACAACAACTGATGTCGGAGTCACTTGTCGAAGTGCCCGGTTAATCATCGCTCGAAGATTCGTGTTCGCTCTATCACCTTGATCGCCAAATGTGCCAGGCTCAACGTTGGTGATGTATGTGTCGATATTGTGTTCGGATGCGTTTGGATAAACCGGATAGATGTCAGAATTGATGTACGATAGACTCATCGTCGAACGATACGTGGCCTGATGCATTTGACGTAAAAGGCGCATCATGGCAACCTCGAACGAGGTCACTCCTTTTACGTAGCCATGCATGCTGAGCGAGTTTTCAATGAGAACGCGCACGTCAAGTGACTTCGCAATTGCTTCGGCAGCTGATGATTTTGAGCTCTTGGATCGCCTCGCCGAGCGATCTCGGTCCGCACCATCATTCCCCGAGCAGGATAGCAGAAACAAGCCGATAAGGATTGAGCTTAGTACAACGCGTCCCGTCGCTGAGCTGTTGTTGCACACATGTCGTTGTAGCATCTACGCTGAAGATTGGTCAAAGGAATGCGTACATGAAGCAACGTCTAGAAATCGTCGTGTTGCGTACATGTACGTAGCTACCCAACATAGGCCGTTTTCAGAATCCACCCGTTAGAACTGGGGCGTGTTTTTCATGTGAATTTCATGTGACCGATTTCTGCATCTTCTTACTGCATTCATGGCCGCTCCAAATAGATGGCATAGGGTAGAGTCATGATCACGTCAACGCCACCATCACCACGCTTCGTAACACGGCTGACCACCCCGACTACTAGGGGGCAAGGTGATATCGTTGACCTTGCTGAAGGTGCGGTAACGGGGGGGGGGCTTACCTGGCCGTGGCACCGCAAGGCATGGCGTCGTCGCAGATGACGACGCGACGGTTGGCAGCCGGAGGCTGACTGGCGAACCGTTGCGTGAAGTCAGGAACGCGGATCTCGACACCGGCGGCACGCTTGAGTTCGTACGGCAGGTCTCGACGGTCGATGGCCTCGCCACGCGAGCGCACCTGCAGCTGGCCACGCTGCTTCAGCATGCGATACGTGGGGATGGTCTCGGTACAGAGATTGTCGAACAGGATGGCGAAGTATAACGAGCGGACATCACTCAGCAGCTGATTGCCGCCGGCACGACCGCCGTAACCGCCACGGTTGAAACTGCGGCCAGTGCCGATGAAGGGCACCACGGCCGAGTCGACATCGATATGCGGCGCATACGTTCGCAGCTTGTCATACGACATGCCCGTGTACTTGCAATCAGGGTCGATCTGCCTGTCGTCGGTAGTGCCAATGTAGGTGACGTCGACCGTCATGCCGGCCGCAATGGCAGCCTGCACACAACCGTCGGATAAGGCACTTTGTACCTCGTCACGCATATGCTCGATGCTGCGATCCACTTCGTCGGCCCAGGCAGCACCGTTCTTGTCGAACTCGGCATAGCCCACGCAGTTTTCCGCAGCACGACGCTGACGCGTAAGCCGCGCCGGCTCGTAGGTGTAGACATAGGCCTCGTTCGTCTCGCAATGCTCGGGCTGCTGCAACTGCTCGCATGCAACGTCGTCGGTGAACAACGACGTGCACGGCGTGTAGGCACGGTACTTGCGCGTGGTCGGACACCAGTACGTGGTCACAAAGAATGGCACGTTGAATGTGCGGAACGTGAACTCACACCTGCGATCCATCGAAGCCGTATCCTGCAAGTACAGCACATGCTCAACTGCTTTACTGCATGTCAACGCACCGATGATGATGGTGTCGACACTGCTGACGAATGTTGCCGATGGCGTAACAGCCTCGACAACATACCGCTGCCACGGCAGGTCAGCCCCCGGATGTCGGATACCGTCACCAACAACATCCGGCAACGTCACCAGGCCATCCGCATTCGACGTATGTGTCGATGTTACGCCGGTTGCAAGATCCGTCACCTTGACCGTTGTGGCCACGGTGTAGATCGAATCAAGCTTGCCAAAGAAACGCACCTTGGCAAGATCACGGATCCGCGTTCGCGCCGTCACCCGAATATCCACCCGTGGAACGGTCGAACGCTGCAGCCGACGATAGTACAGTCGATATCGGGCAACACCGTTCACAGGTCGGTCACTCGAGAACACAAGCCAGTTTCCTCCCGGCGACAGCACAGGGTGGTATTCATTCGCCCCTGGTGCATTCACGCCCGCGACGGTAAGGGGCACCGCTGTACCCGTGGGCAGACCCGTGGCCGCGTCCAGCGCGATACGGTAGATGTCCTGATCGCCCAAGGTGTTCGAGGTGAAGTACAACGTGTCGGCCATCACAAAGGGCGAGGTCTCGTGCAGACTGTCAGCACAGATCTGCGTCAGCAGGATCGGCTCTGCCCAACCGGCGCCGTTGCGACGAACCATATAGATGTCGGCTCTACCCGAGCCGGGCTTGCGCCGGTCCGACGAAAAGTAAACAGTATTGCCATCCGCACCGAAGCACGGCGTGTCGTCCCACGCATCACTGTTGAACGGCAGTCGCTCCGCCGTCCACCCAAATGCCTGCTGCCTGACGAAATACAGGTCGTTACTCCTGCGGGCAGAACCGGCCGCAGGCCGGTCCGACACGATGATGCCCATCGTCGGATCGCACGGATGAAAGGTCGGAACACCGTCGTAGAGCGACTCCGGATGGTTCAACGCTGCATGCGTCAGCACCTCGGGTTCAGAGAAGTTGCCGTCGCGATAGAGCACGCGTGCCAGCCTGCGGCGACCGTCGTCGCGCTGGTCCGACGCAACGGTAAGCCACCCTTCCACACCCGATGGCGTCGTACGAAATGCCATGGCATAGATGTCCGTGCTGGCGTCGAACCGAGGGTCGAGCACGACGTCGTTCTGTGCCCCTACGTGGCCTACACATAGCAGCAATGCGATGATGTGGACTGCATGCTTCATCATATCGTGAACACCGGATAACAGATCTCGATGCAGACCTGGTCGAGCGAGATGGGACCTGGACGGTCGGGGCCGACAGACTGAATCCAGATCAAAGCGCATTGCATGCCAGTCGAGCCATTCTTCACGAAGAGGATGACGTCACCCTGACGCAAGCCGGCCAGTTGAGACGTTGTGGTCACAGCACCACTCTTGATATCGCCACATAATTGTGCCGCGGCGGCGGGATAGGTATCGCAGATGTTCTGTCCGGGTAGGATCGAAAAGCCGGTGGTGACCCGATAGAAGCCACCATACGCCCGACCGGAGTTCGGATTCGTACCCGTGGCAAGCGTCACGCTGCCGTCGGCTGCGATCGAGTCCACATAGATGTCGAAGACCTTGAATGTCTGATTGTCGTTCTGATAGGTGATGATCGTCTTCTGATCCGCCAACTCGATACTCTCGGCATAGACGTTTTCGTAGCCCGTTGGCCGGAACTGACGCAGACACTGATACTTGAAGGCATCGCACTGGACGTAGGCAATGCCGCTGACGGGATAGCGCTGCGTCTGCCCGCCACAGCCAACCACGATGATCTCGCCCGAGAAGTCCTTGTCGCCGCGCGTGCCCCTTGGCACTGCCGGATTACGGTCCCAGTCGCGCTTGGTGGCCGCGAAGCTGACGCTGATGGCGACGCGGCCACGCGCAGGCACCACGACGTCGCCCGAAGGCGAAGGCGTGAACAGAGGATTGGAGCTGCCGATGTTGACGGTGATCGGACAGTCGCCGTTATTGACGATGCTGAAGGTGTCCTGCGGTACTTGATCATTGAAAACGCACTTTTCCAGTGTGTCAAGTGGGAATCCAGCTACAGAGCAGGATCCCTGCACGCCTTCGTACTCGACGGTCACCACAACAGGCGTCGGACAATCACGGACAACGCCCGTACGCTGGTTGCGCGTGCGCACGCGATAGCGCAGCGTTGCCGTCGATCGGCCAAGTACGGATGGCGTTATGGTAACACCAAGATCCGGGAAGGCCTGTCCACCACGAACGCTGAAGCCCGAACCGTTGACGACGACGTCGCCCGACGTGTTGCGTTCGAGCGTGAACTCGGCCACGCAGCCGTCGTCCAGCGCCAGCGGACGCATCAGCGTCGAAAGCGCAACGGTCGTGTCCGTAGCCGTGCCCACGCAGATGCGTCCAAGGTTCTCATTCGCGTCCTGCGTTGCAGGACAATCGCATTCGTCACAGTCAACGCGCGCCAGCACCGTCAGCACCAAGCGAACCTGCTCGGTGGCGTTGCCGGGATACGTTCCGACGATGGTCGACGTCATGGCCACATTCGTTCCCGACGGTGTAGACGACGGCGGCGCATACGTTGCACATACATGCAACATCGATGACGGCGTGCCACTACTCGTCAGCTCCAACCGGATGTCCGAGTTGGTAGCTGGTTGGGCCACAAACACAAGGCCCGAGGCACAGGTCGTAGGATAGTATCGACACTCGTTTGCCGACGTCGTGCCCGTCGATGGACAGATGGCAACGTCGATCGTATCCGTGATCGTCAACGTGCCGCATGGGATCACAGGTGTGATCACGATGGTGATGGACGTGTCGGTGCAGATCGAGTCACGCCATTCGATCGGATCGATACCCGCATAATCGGGCTGCTGCGGCAAGGTCACCAGCAACGACACCAGGTCGCGCGTCGTTGCCACATCAGGTACAGCCACCTGTGCGATGCCACGTTGTGTTGTGCGCGTCTGACCGCCCACGGGCGACGACGGACCTGACAGTTTCTGCCAGTCTACCATTGCATTGGCAATTGGCGTACCGTCCACCTCGACAACCTGCACCGAGAGTGTGCGCGTTGACGTCACATCCACGGGCTGCGTTGCCTGCTGACATGACCACGTCAGCAGCAACACAACCAGCAGCAGAAGGTAGTTCGCTCGTCGTTGCATCACCACCCCCAGTGCATCATGATGCGCAGCATCACGGCATGAATGCTATTTGTGTTGACAGTAAACAGGTTGTTACAATTCTCGCATGGCGTACGCAGGTTCAATCGCGCGTAGCGGTAGGCCAGCTGCGCGTGCAATCGCCAGATCACCGGGATCCCAACGCCAAGGCCGACCAGGTATTGTCCGTAGTCTTCGGGGTTGACCGACGGTTCGCGGCCACGACCCTCGAAGTTGCCATTAAAGATATAGGCACTCTCAAGAAACACATAGGGCGCACGTGTCGGCACAAGCACTTCGGTCGTGCGCAACAGCGCCGCCGTACTATCAACCAACTCCGGTCCGGGCAGCCGCACCATGTCGTCATCCTGCGGTGGTGTCCACGCCGTACGTTGTTCGCCGCAGTTGAACGTGCAGGCATTGGGCACGTAGGTAACGGCCTCGCGCATCGTCGGCGTCGAAAACGAGTAGCGCAGCTGTCCCATCAGCGGCAGGCGCATGCGACCTCCTTCGAACATCGCACCGCCCCCTATCGCCAATGACAATTTCTCACCCAACAGAGATCCGAATGGGGCGATGAGTGCCTCTGCGCCGTAGAAGACGTTGTCGAAACCGATGCGCGGCTCTGCCGAGGAATCGGCTCCCGCATAGCCGGCCCAGGGGCCGACCTCGAAGAAGGACGTTGGTCTATCAGGGATGCGCGTGATCTGATACTCCGGCACCGGATCGATGGGCACATAGAGCGGAGGCACCTTACCAAGGGTACGCCCAAGGACGATGCTGGCAACATCCGTGGCAACCACAGACGTATCGATACAGGAGTCGCCATCCAAACGATGGAACCGCAATGCCTGCACGATGGTCGTACCAATCCGCACCGTATCGCGGATGACCGATGTGAAGGCAGACAA
>VFFB01000084.1 GCA_018882585.1 Candidatus Kapaibacterium sp. | reverse complement strand
CCTCCCGTAGGAGTCTGGACCGTGTCTCAGTTCCAGTGTGGCTGTTCGTCCTCTCAGACCAGCTACTGATCGTCGCCTTGGTGAGCCATTACCTCACCAACTAGCTAATCAGCCGCAGGCTCATCCCTATCCGCCGAAGCTTTGATCTCGCGACCTCATCAGATATTAGCCCCGGTTTCCCGGGGTTATGTCTGTGATAGGGGTAGATAACCTACGTGTTACTCACCCGTGCGCCAGTGACACCGAAGTGCCCCTAGACTTGCATGTGTTAAGCATGCCGCCAGCGTTCGTCCTGAGCCAGGATCAAACTCTCCGTTGTAGGATTGTTTGTCCATACGCTCCGACTTGTTGTCCGTCTTCTTCGCTCTGGAGTGTGCTCAAACTCTTGACAGGGTATTGCTACCCTTTCGTTGCGTCAGAATCAGCCTCTCGGCTGTTTCCTCCGCCGTTTTTGCATGTGCTTCCCGTTGTCAAAGAACACCGAAAAAAAACGGGCGAAAGCTTATCGCTTTCTCCCTGCCCCGTTCGCCGTGCGGCGTCAAGGGATCACAAACCTAAGGGGTTTCTGTGAGATCTCCAAATAGGTGGTGAAAAAAGATGGAGAACGTCGAGTGGGAGGATGCCATTGGGCTGTAGATGTCGCAGGCCTTCAATCCGGGATACACACAGGCCGCATGGAGTACGGAAGGCAAGCTCGCGCAGTCGTACGTACGTAGTTGCGCGTCTTCGTACGTGCATACTGCAGAGCACAGATGTACTGACGCACATGGTACCGACGCGTACGTCTCGGCATATTCGTGCGCGCACACATGCACGCTTGATAACCGCATGGGTGCCGGCCTATCGTGCGTCTGCGCATGCGGGATGCAAGCATGCTCGCAACGCCAAGTGGCACGCGCAGGCACGCGGTTTCGACGCACATGCCTAGGCCGCTGTCACACTTTCGGCCGCTGCGTCACGATCGCGTACGAAGAACATCCAGAAGAAGAAAATCTCGGGGACGATCAGCAGCGTGAGCGACAACGTATCGACGGTGAAGATGTCGCCGGGCTGCGCCGGTGCCGTCATGATGAACCGGGCGATGGTGCCCGTGAGCGACCAGCCGATCATGAAGACCAGACCGCAGATGGCAATGGCCAACAGACCACCCTTGAGACCTTCGTACTGCCAGCGTTTGACGAAGGCGTATAAGACGCCGACGATATGCAGGTGGTAGATGAGCAGGTCGATCATACGTACGTTTGCCGATGAATTGGAAGGACACAAAAATGGAAAATTCAGACATCCGTGAAGCCAGCGATGTGTCGGTGGTGCTGACAACATTTCCCGACACTACGACGGCGGAAACGGTAATGCACATGCTGCTTGCCGAACAGTTGATCGCCTGCGCAACGCTGCTTCCGGGCGCAACGTCGCTCTATGCTTGGCAGGGCGAATTCACCCGCGCCACCGAAGTGCAGGTGCTGGTAAAGACACGGACAACGCTGCTTGTGGATGCATGCCGACGTCTGGCCGAGGTGCATCCGTATCAGACGCCCGAGATCTTGTGCCTTGGCGTATCATGGGGCGCAACACCATACCTTGATTGGATCTTGCAGTCAACACGCCCATGAGCCTATCCGTCGATACCACGGAACGTCCACGCGAACGCCTGGTCCGCCACGGCGCCAAGGCCCTGTCGTCGTCCGAACTGCTGGCCCTGCTGATCGGACACGGCACGGCAGGCACCAGCGCAGAGTCGATCGCACGCTCGGTGCTGGAACTGTTTCCAACGCTCACCGACCTTGCTGCACGCGATGTTGCCGAACTGCGCCACGTCCATGGCATGGGCACTGCAAAGGCCGCACGTCTGTGCGCCGCCCTGGAACTCGGCGTCCGCTTGCAAAGCGAGCCGTTCGCCCGACGTCGATCGATCACGTCGCCCGCCATCCTTGCAGACCTTATGCGGCCACGCCTTCGACATCAGCGCACAGAGTCGTTCCATGTGTTGCTACTCAACAGCGCCAACCAGCTCATCCGCGATGTGCTGGTCAGCCAGGGATCGCTGAACGCCTGCGTAATCCATCCGCGCGAAGTATTCCGCATCGCCATCGCCGAGAATGCAGCATCGGTGATCCTGATGCATAATCACCCGTCAGGCAACACCGAACCGTCACCCGAAGACATCGCCATCACACGCCAACTTGTCGAAGCCGGCCGCATCGTCGATATTCGCGTGCTCGATCACGTGATCATCGGCGGCGATGACTTCACAAGCTTCTCCGAACGACACCTCCTATGACGTCACAACGCCCCCTGCCAACCTTCAAACGGAAACTGACACGTGCCCTGATCTTTGCCGTGACGGTGCTGACGTCGTATCTGCTGACGTCGGTGATCGAGGAACGCGTGCTGCGCGAAACAGAGCAGTTCCGTCCGCTGACGGCCACCGTGCTTGGCATGGCATGCATCGTGCTGATCTTCGTTCCCGTCTTCGCATACACTGAACGCCTTACCGAAGCCGTCATGAAGGCCAGCCTGCGCACAACAACGTCGTCGGCCGGCACCATCATCGGCGGCCTGGTCTTCGTCGCCGTTGTTGCCATCATCCTCGTCGCTCTGTTCCTGGACCGTTGGTTCGGACTTAGCATCATCGACGCTTACTGAACATGGACTACCGCGACTATTACGCCGATCTTGGCGTGTCGGCATCGGCATCGGCCGATGAGATCAAATCGGCATTCCGAAAACTTGCCCGCGAGACACATCCGGACACGCACCCCGACGACCCCAGCGCCGAAGATCGCTTTAAACGCATCAGCGAGGCCTACGATGTGCTCGGTGATGCCGAAAAGCGCGCCAAGTACGATAATCTGTCACGTCAGTACGACTCGTTCAGGAAGCAAGGGGGCAGGGGCGGCAACACGTCGTGGGATGCCTTCCAGGGAAGCAGCGGCGTGAATGTCGACCTGAGCGACCTGTTCGGCGGCGGCTCGTCGATGTCGGACTTTTTTCAGACGATCTTCGGCGGACAACGTCAGGCGCGCCAACAGCGCCAACGCCAGCAACGACAGCCGCAGCAGCCCATATACAGCGTGACGCTGTCGCTCGACGAAGCTTTCGCCGGTACCCGCAAACGACTGGCCCTTGGCAACGAGAAGATCGAGGTGACGTTCAGGGCCGGTATCGCCAGCGGACAACGCCTGAAGGTTCCACAAGGTCAGCTCGAGGTGACAGTGGCCCCTCACGCCGTCTTTACCCGCGATGGCAACGACCTGCGCCGCACCATCACGTGCCCACTTACAACGGCCATGCTAGGCGGCACGCTGACGGTGCCCACGATGCGCGGCGACATGGCGGTGAAGGTGGCTCCCGGCACGACGTCGGGTAAGACCCTTCGCCTACGCGGGCAAGGCATGCCCGTCTATGGCAGCACCGACGAGCGCGGCGACCTGTATGTGACGGTGAACGTGGCCGTACCTGCAAGCCTGACCGACGAACAACGCTCGCTTGTGGAACAGCTGCGGGATTCGGGCCTGTAGTCGTAGCTTCGTGACATGACACGCATCACGTTCGACCACGTCAGCAAATCATACGACCGCGTGCAGCCATTGAGCGATGTGTCGTTCACGATCGAACCCGGCGAGTTCTTCGTCCTGGTCGGCCCGTCAGGCTGCGGCAAGAGTACGCTGCTACGCATGATAGCCGGACTCGAGACGGTGACGTCGGGATCGCTGCTGTTCGACGGTGTGTCGATGAACGAGGTCGAGGCCCGCAAACGCGACGTAGGCATGGTGTTCCAGAACTACGCCCTGTACCCGCACCTGACGGTTGCCGAAAACCTGGCCTTTCCGCTGTCGATCCGGAAGGTGCCAGCCACCGAGATACGCACACGCGTGAACGACGTGGCCGAGACGCTTGGTCTTGCCGAACTGCTCGACCGTAAGCCGAAACAACTGTCGGGCGGACAACGCCAGCGCGTGGCCGTAGGCCGCGCCATCATCCGTACGCCAAAGGTGTTTCTGTTCGACGAGCCCCTGTCAAACCTCGACGCCCAACTCCGCACGCACATGCGCACGGAACTGCGGGCGCTGCAACGTCGGCTGGGCGTTACCACGGTGTACGTGACGCACGACCAGGTCGAGGCGATGACAATGTCGGACCGTATGGCCATCCTGCACGACGGCGGGCTGCAGCAGGTGGGCACCCCCGCCGATGTGTACGAGCATCCCGCAACACCGTTCGTTGCAACGTTCACCGGCAGTCCGTCGATGAACCTGTTGCCCTACCAAGGTAGAACCCTGGGCATCCGCCCGGAACGCCTGACGGCAACACCCCAGGCAGATGCCTTGCCCCTTGACGTTGTTGTCACGGCAAAGGAGTTCATTGGACATGAGTGGCTGGTGCACGCTACGATGGGATCGACGTCGGTGATCATGCGCTGTACAACAGATCCCGATGTGGCACTTGGCAGCAACGTTACGTGGTTTGCCCCACAATCGGCGATCTGCTGGTTTCCTGTTCAGCAGTCCTGATCACACGATACATACCCGTGTACATGATGCCCAGGTAGGCTACCTCGCACAGACCAAGGATGACGCTGACATCAACGCCGGCTACGTGCATCACAAGGTCGAAGCTGAAGTACGTGGGCAGCACGAAAAGTACAACGGCCGCAACGAGCGTTCCCCATGCGATGTATCGATCAACGCGCATGGCGTAGTGTCTGAAAAAACCGATCTGCGAAATGATGAGCATGATGAAGGAGACGCGTGCAAGGAAGGCGTGGATGCGCCACACATCTGGAAGCAGGTAGGTTGCCACGGCATTGACCACGAACAGTGCGACGGCAATGAACAACATGCGCGCCGCCTGCGGTGCGCGCGGACGCATACCCCGGGCCACGAAGCCCATCAGGCCGACGCCAAGGAGCATGCCAAACAGCGGGATGATGTAACCATCCGGATTATCCGAGACAGATTGAATGGTCGACAGATCGAAGGTCCTGAGCGAGGCGTTGGCCGAGGCAACCCACGTGACCGCGCCAACGGCATGCGAAAGCACGATCATGATGCCACTTGCGGTAAGTGCTGCACGGAGCGACGACCAGCGTGTTGCGAGTGCGCTCATGCGTAGGCCGCGCGTTGGGGAGTATTGATCCGTCTTGGCATGCTTTACCACACGACCGGTGCGTGTTGCGTTGTGTTGGGCGTGGTAACGATAAGCATGTACAAGCCGCGGGCAAGACCCCGCATGTCGAAGGTGGCGTCGCCCATGTGTGATCGACTTGTCGCAACACAGCGTCCGTCGATGCCGATGAGTTGTACGTCCTGCGCATCCGCGGCGACGGAAGCATGGAGCTGGCCATCGATGATACGGACGTGCATGCTTGGCGTTGGCGTGACGTCAGTCTCGACGCGCGTGATGCCCGGCAGTCGCAGGTAGCCTGCGCCAACAGAGGTCGAGATCATGATGTCGCCATTGTCTTCGCGACGGAAGCCATACACACTGCCAAGACCAAGGTCGGGCAGGTCGAGAATGCTCCATGACCGACCCGACGTGGTTGACATGAAGGCCGAGCCTGAAAAGAGCGACGCAAGGACGACGCCGTTGTCGAGTGCAAGGATGTCCGGCTCGCTGTCGCCCCGCGACATACCGATGCGGGAATCGCGTTGTACGACCGACCACGTGCGACCGTCGTCGGTGCTGAGCAGCAGCGCCGATGCAGCCACCTCGGCACGGAAGGTACCATCGGCCTTGTACTGCGCCGAGTCGACAAGCATACGCCCTGCAACGGCAAGGATCGTCGAGTCGTTAACACTTACAAGACGCGTCACAAAGCGCATGCTGTCGGGCAGGCTTCCAACCCATTGCCAGGTATCGCCATTGTTGGTGCTGCGTCCGATGCCGCCATAACACACCGTGCCGCGACGTTCATCAACATCCGTGAAATCAACGCCTCGAACAGCCGCTAACAGCGTTCCGCGTGACGTCCGGCATACGTCCGAGAACTTCCCGCGCGGCTGGGCCACCGCAGAAGCAAGGGTGGCAGAAACGTGCACCCACTCGCGGCCGTCGTTGAACGAGAACCAGAGAGAGTCCGAGCCTGCCGCCAGCATCGACGATGACAATCGCCGAACAAACCTGCTTATGCGCGGAAGTACCACGGCAACCGTTTTGCCCTGCCTGTAGTCGTATTCGCCGAGCGTAGGCCCGGCAAGCAACACACGATCGCCGTCGCGATAAAGCGTTGAAGCGCGATCAAACAACAATGCTTGATTTGACTGAGTCAAGACGTTGTTGATGTCCGTCAGACGAAATGAACGCTCAATCGATCCACGGTCATCAGGTATCACACAGTGATCACGCGTCGTATGAATCAACAGCGTGCCGTCGGGATCGCGAACCGATGTGCGAGCGCCCATAAATGTTGATTCGAGTTCTTCACTCTCAACCTTGGCTGTGTGTATCCACGATGCACCAAGGTCCGTCGTTCGCACGATCTCGCGGAAGCTGCCCGTGGAGATCTTGAACATGAAGATTCCACGCTCACCGTAGTAGTTGTAGGGCATTCGACCATTTGTAACAACATCTGGTGTGCGGCTTGGCACGGTATCAACGCGAAGAACCTTTCCATTCTTGAGTTCGACTACACACCACCCTGATCCATAAATGTCAGTGATCGCAACACAACGCTCGCGATAGATGCTTGCCCACAAAAAACTCGGACGTAGCATGATGCCGTTCGTGGGCTTCGGCAACGCAGCGCCGAAGGGTTGAATACAACGTATGTCCATCGTGCGCGGACGAACCTCAAAGATCCACCCACGATCGTCATACGCATACGCTGTGGAGTCGTCGAATATCTGAACATCACCGATCGACAGCGCAATGGTATCGCCAGTAACTTCATCCTTCCAAGAGCGAAGCATACGTGGAGTCGTATCGGACCACGTTTGATATACATACAACGCGTTGGATACGGCCGTCACCACCCCGCCGCCTACCTCCTTCGTAAAGCGCCCACTTCCATCCACACGCGTCTGCGTCCAAACCGTGTCCTTGCTCGCATCAAACCGGTACATGTACGGCCTACCGGTTCGGTAAAGCATGTTTGGCGCTGCGATCATTTCGCGTGATTCACTCACAGGCGGGTTGTCGGCAGGTGGGTACGTGATCCGACGCCACGTCTTGCCAAGGTCCGAACTCATCACAAGCGAACCAGTAGCAAGATTCTCATATGCACGAATGTTGTACGGCGGGATGATCGTCATCAGGCCACGATACGAGCCATCTTTGTAGACCATGGTGTCCTGCGTAAAGCTTCGCCACGTCTCGCCGCCATCAGACGATACAAGGGCGACACGCTGATTCCACGGCGTCTGACCGTGCCATATGTACCGTCCGTCCGGAGCTACGTAGATCGCTCCGTACTTCCCCACGACGTCAGTTCCAAGCGCATACTGACCTTGCCAGGATTCGCCGTTGTCTTCGCTACGGTACACCGTTCCAAGGCGCCAGCCAACCGTCATCAGCCGGTCGCGTGTTGAATCTTCAACAACCTGCGCCTCGCCGGGATACTGCCAGCCGGTCTGCATCAGCGGGATGCGCGGCACCCAGTCGATGATCTGGGCGCCGGCCGACGCGGCGGACGCCAGAAGCAGGACGACGATGAGGCAACGCAACGGCATGTCAGTACCCAGGTGAATGACACATGCGTCAACATGCAACAAAACGGCATGTGGCGCACTTCATTGGACTACGAAGAATCACGGTGGCCGGCCTTCAATGCATCCACCGGGAGTGCCGCAGCGCGTCCGTCAATACGCGTAAAAGCCGCGGCCGTTCTTGCGTCCCAGGTAGCCGGCAGCAACCATTTTGCGCAGAAGGGGGCAGGGACGGTACTTCGAATCGCCAAGACCGTTGTGCAGCACTTCCATGATGCTAAGGCAGACGTCCAGACCGATGAAGTCGGCCAGTGTGAGCGGCCCCATGGGATGTGCCATGCCAAGCTTCATCACGGTGTCGATATCCTCGGGCGTGGCGATGCCTTCCATCACGCAGTAGATCGCCTCGTTGATCATGGGCATCAGGATGCGATTCGAGATGAAGCCGGGATAGTCCTGCACCTCGACGGGCGTCTTGCCCATCTGGATGGCCATGGCCTTGATCGTGGCATAGGTCACGTCGCTCGTGGCCAGACCTCGAATGATCTCGCACAGCTTCATCACCGGAACGGGATTGAAGAAGTGCATGCCGATGAACTTGTCGGCGCGCTTGGTGACGGCAGCCAGTTCCGTGATGCTGATGCTTGACGTGTTCGTGGCAAGGTAGGCGTCTTCCTTGCACACGCTGTCAAGCGTGGTGAAGATGCGCTTCTTCACATCGAAGTTCTCGCTGGCAGCCTCGATCACAAGGTCGGCCGTAGCGGCTGCCTGTTCAAGGTTGGTCGACGTGGTGATGCGCGCCAGCGTGGCATTCTTATCGTCCTCGCTGATCGCTTCCTTCTTCACCTGTCGGTCAAGGTTCTTCGTAATGGTATCGACGGCTCGGGCAAGGGCCGCTTCGTTCACGTCGACGATGGTGACCGAGAATCCGCTTTGAGCTCCGACGTGGGCGATGCCGTTGCCCATGGTGCCGGCGCCGATGACCGTGATGGTAGAGATTGCCATGATGTGTGTTCGTGATTGGTGAGAGAGGCGTCGACGGCAAAAATAGCCAGATCAGGCTGTCTGTTTCTTGGATCGCAGCAGGAACCACAGGCCCCACAGCACAAAGGGAATGCTAAGCAGTTGCCCCATGTCGATCGGCATTGCGTCTTCAAACGTCACCTGATGTTCCTTCAGGAATTCGACAGCGAACCGCGACGAGAACAGCAGTACCATGAAGGTGCCGATGATGCGACCGGGCGCCCGTTGCGCGTGGCCGGCCCGATACATCGTCCACAGTACTGCGAACAGCACCAGGCATATCAGTGCCTCGTAGATCTGCGTGGGATGACGGAACACAGGTGTTGGGTCAATGCGTTGGAACCAGAATCCCCAAACCACATCCGTCGGCATGCCGACGATCTCGGAGTTCATCAGGTTACCCATTCGGATGAACATACCCGACAATGCGGCAACGATGGCCAGCCGGTCCATCAGCCACACAAAACTGTACTTCTTGTGCGATCGCGCGAACAGCCACAGACCCGTGATGATCCCAAGTGCGCCTCCGTGGCTTGCAAGGCCCCCTTTCCAGATGGCGATGAATTCGAGCGGATTGTTGAGCAACACATCAGGCTCGTAGAACAGCATGTGTCCGGCACGTGCCCCGATCACCGTACCAAGGATCATGTACAACGTTAACGAGTCAAGATCAACAAGGGGGCGTTGTTCTCGCTCGAAGACCGACCGCATCACGTAGTAGCTGGCGATGAAGGCCGAGGCGAACAGCAGGCCGTACCACCTTGGTGCGATGAAGCCAAGGTCGAAGATGATGGGGTCGACGTTCCAGTGTATCATGGTCATGTATGACGAACCCCGGACAGGGCCGGGGTTCGTGTATCATCGTTGTTGGAAAGGCAAGATCAGTTCGTTGTGCCTTCTTCCGTAATGGGCGTCTGGATCTCGACCTGCACCGTACGGTTGAAGAAGCGACCTTCGGGAAGATCGTTCGTGTAGAGCGGCTCTTCTTCGCCGGTACCGCGAGCTTCGAGAACGGCGAACTTACCGCCAGTTGCGCGCTCGACGCTGGTGCGGACCGTCTTGGCGCGGTTCTCGGACAGACGCTTGTTGTGGTCGAACATACCAACGACGTCCGTGTGACCGTCGACCTTGATGACTGAGTTGTCCTTCACGCGAGCAAAGACGTACTCCTTCAGGATGCGCTCGTTCATCGGACCTGCATCATAGCGGTCGAACGGGAAGAGGATCAGGTTGTACTTCTCGAGCGTCTTGTTGTCGCCGCGGACGATCGAGCGGTCCTTCGACGAAACGAACTTCACGGGGATGTTCACAGGATCGGACTTACACTCTGTGCCGTTCTTCGACGTGATGATCAGCTGTGCGGAGTACGACGGCATGTTGAAGTTCGTCTTGCTCTTGTCCGAACGGTCAGGCTCGGGATATCCGTCGCCATTGGCATTCGTCCAATCCCATTCCTTCGACTTGTCGGTCACGCCTACGTCCGTGATGGTCTTCCAGGGCTTGCCGTTGTGCAGCACTTCGATACGGCGCGAAGCGACGATGCCGTCGTCGATACCATTCTTCAGTGCATACGTGACCGTTGCAGGCGACGGGAAGATCGACGGGTCGTTGTCGAGGATCGGACGGGCAACCTGCCACACTTCTTCCGGATCACCGGAGAAGCGGATCTCCGTGCGGCGGTTCTCGACAATACCGAACGTGTCGTTCGGATTGGAGCGAACTTCCGGCCAGCCGCGAGCGGTGATCTTCATGCGGCCTTCTTCGATGCCCCAAACATCACGCAGGTAGTTGAACACAACCTGAGCGCGATCCTTGGCAAGTGATGAGCTCTTGTTCTCGTTGTTTTCGTCGACACAGCCAACAAGTTCGACCGACACGTTGGGATGCTGCTTCAGGCGATAACCGAAGATGTTCATCGTGTGGTAGTACTTCTCGAACGTACCACCCGGGATGCGCTCGTCGCTGAAGCCCGATGTCTGACCCTTGCCGGCAAACTTGATGTATCGCGATGCGATGCTCGACGAGTTCAGATCGAAGAAGATGTAGGGCAGCAGCGGATAGAGTGTGATCGTTGCCTTTTCTTCGAGCACCTGACCGGAGAATGCGTCGCCGACGCGCTTGGCCCAGTCGGACGGAGCTGCATTCCATGCGATCTGCGGGCGCTGACCAAGCATGATCGTCTTACGGATCTCCGTGGGCTTCGAGGTTTCGCTCTGCTCTGTTGTCTGTCCGGGATCTTCGACGTCGATCGTGATCTGACGCTGACCGTACGTAGGCGATGATGCCGTTGCAACCCACTGGATCTTTTGCGAGCGATTCGCCTTGGTACCGTAGTCGTCGTTCGTCACAAGGAAGTTCGACGTTGTACGGTCAATCGTAACGCTGTCGCTGATGGAGCGACCCGTCTTGTTGTTCTTGAAGGTAAGCGTGGCCGGTACAGCTTGGCCGGTACATTCGTCGATCACATTCACAAAGACGTTCACTGCGCGGAAGAACGTCGGGATGAAGGCCATGAAAACGTCGAGGTCGCCTTGGAATCCCGAGATGTCCTGACG
>VFFB01000186.1 GCA_018882585.1 Candidatus Kapaibacterium sp. | reverse complement strand
GCGCTGCCCCGTCAATGTCCGGCAGGTCGTTCAGCGCAGCGGCGCCCGCCTCGGCGTCGTCTTCGGCACCTTCGACGCTGGCAAACACTGCCCCCTTTCCTCCGGCAATGATGCCCTGCACCATGGCCGGATGCGTGCCGTAGGTGGGCGGACATTCCGATGCATCGACCACACCAAGGCGTCCGGACGTACCCGCACCGACGTAGATCAGGCGGCCGCCACCGCGCAAGGCAGTGGCGATGGCGTCAACAGCCCGGGCGATCGTATCAAGCTCGGACGTCACGGCCTGGGCCACCTTCGTATCTTCGTAGTGAAGCAGGTCTACCATGGCCCGTGTATCCACCACGTCGATGTCCGACGTCCGCGGATTCACCCGCTCTGTTGTCAGCCCCGCCAGTTGCTCAAACAGCGTCATAGACCACGAAGATACGGGCACGCTTGCAGAAATATCCGTTCCTCGTATATTTGCGGTCCTTGCAATTCCGAACACGACGAACAGCAGATCATGGCACATCATAAGTCAGCCCTCAAACGCATCCGTCAGACGCGCACGCGTCGTCTGTACAACCGTGGGAACATGAAGCAGTTGCGCGAAGCCATCAAGGCGGTGCGCCTTGCCACGTCCCCAGACGCTGCGAAGGAATTGCTGAACAAGGCATTCAGCATTCTTGACCGTACGGCTGCCAAGGGCATCATCAAGAAGAACGCAGCAGCCAACCGCAAGAGCTCGCTCGCTGCACACGTCCGCAAGCTGGGCGCCTAACAACGACATTCGATAGACGGACCCGTAGCTCAACTGGATAGAGCATCTGACTACGGATCAGAAGGTTTGGGGTTCGAATCCCTACGGGTCCGCTGAGCATCGAAAGCCGCATCACATGGTGATGCGGCTTTTTTTTGTGCCTGCGATGAAGCGCAGCCCACGATGAAGCGCAGCCCACGATGAAGCGCAGCCCACGCTGAAGCGTGGCACACGCTGAAGCGCAGCCCACGATGAAGCGTGGCACACGCTGAAGCGCAGCCCACGCTGAAGCGTGGGCTTATCCTAAGACACACTTCGGGTCGGGCGACCACTTTGGGTCGGGCCCTACTCGTTATCGATGCGTACACAATCGCGTACACACACGTGCACCCACGGCTGAGGCCGTGGGCTAATATGGGCCGACGATCAATTGGCGAACCGTTCGTTTGTTGTCGTCAAACCGATACGTCATCGTCATGATGTGATGCGAAGCCGTCATCTCCACGAGGTAGTTCATTTGTCGACCCATATTAGCCCACGGCCTCAGCCGTGGGTGCCCGTGTACGCGATTGCATGCGCGTCGATGATGGTCGGGCGACCACGTTGGGTCTGGACGACTAAGCCGCGTCGGTGCTACTCGATCTCCTCGATCAGTTCCTTCGCTTCGTTCTTGCGCTGGGCGTCGCCCGGCTCGGTGTTCTTCAATGAGGCGATCTTGCGCGCCAGCGCAAGGGCCTCCTGGGTGTTGTCCATTTCGGTCAGACATTTCGCGTACTCGAGTTCGTACATCACAAAGGCGGGTCGCAACTCGCGGGCCTTCTTCAGGTTCGAATGAGCCTCCTCGATATTGCCCCAGCCAAGTCCCAGCGGCGAGCGGAAGAGCTTTGGCTTTATGGCCAACGACAGGTGCGTGCGCCCAAGAATGTAATGCGCTGCAGCCATCATCCGTGGCGTGCTGTTGTTCAGCCGGATGGCATACCACGCATCGTCGCGCACCTTGGCAACCACATCGCCAACACTGAAGATGCCCTTGAACAAGGCGATCTTTCCGTACGACGCAGCCCGGTAAACGTAGCCCCCCATTCCCTTTCCATTCGCGGCGATGGCTTTACTGCCAAACTCGACCCCTTTTTCGTACAGAGCAAGTTGCTTGTCCTTGTTTGTCTCTTCATTTCCCAACAGCACCTGCAACCGAGCCATGCGGTACAAGACTTCGTACTCATTGGGGGCAGTGGCATACGCCGCTTTCAGCGTCGTGGCAGCCGCCGAGAGGTCAAGACGCTCGACCTGGTCGTCGAACTGCTCACATGCCGCATCGATATCGCCTGCCGTTGCCAACATGGTTCCGGCCAAGGCGATCGTACACAAGGTGATGATATTCGTCAGCGCCGTGCGAAAGCACATGGTAACCTCTGATATGAATCGTGGTGCAATATGCCTGATTTCGTTTTGTCGCTGCCGTGCGATGTTTTGCGAACGTCGCTGCGCTAGACCACAAAGTCCAGTACCATGCCACCGAGCGAAACGCCGGCACCCGAGCCCAAAAGCATGATACGTTTGCCGGTCACATCGGTGGTGGAAAGCAGTCGCTCCAGCCCCAGCGGGATCGATGCCGAGATACAGTTGCCATGGTCATGCAGGGTGTCGACGAACTGCTCATCGCGCAGTCCGTAGTACTTCTGCATGTAGGCATTGCCAAACTTGCTGGTCTGATGGCAGACGGCAACATCTACGTCCCTGATCGACGCGCCGGTGCGTAGCTCCAGATGCTGAAGGAAGGGCTCCAACGGGTCGAGGGTCGCCCTGATGATGCCATGACTG
>VFFB01000083.1 GCA_018882585.1 Candidatus Kapaibacterium sp. | reverse complement strand
CACAGGGTGTGTCTGTAAGTGTTACCGATCTTACTGCTCTTGCATCGGCTCTGCCCATGGGGTCGTATGCAGACGTCGTCACCGCAGCGTTGCCAGAGCTTGCAAAGGCATCAGGTGGCACGTACGATCCACGCCGCCCCGTTGCTGAGAACGGCCAAGGAGGTGTGTATGGTTCGTATCTGTTCGACGAGACCGGTCTGGAATATGAACAGGTCGTTGATAAAGGTCTGTATGGGGCAATGCTCTACGCCAAGGCCGCGAAGCTGATGCAGACTGCAGCTACGTCGGCCGACGTTGACCGCATCTTGGCGCTCTTCGGTGCAGATCCGGCGTTTCCGAACAGCGATAAGGCGGCAGCGCCTGACAGGTTTGCCGCTGCCTATGCCGCCCGGCGCGATAAGAACGACGGGAAGGGTATGTACACGACGATCACCAGGGCGCTGCGTACGGCCAAGGCCGCCGCAGCGAAGGGGTCCGACCATGACGCCGAAAAGATGGCCGCCTTTACCACCATCCGCTCCACCTGGGAGCGTGCGCTGATGGCAACAGCCCTGAACTACCTGCAATCGACCGTACAGACGATCGCATCGACCAATCCGACCGATGCTGATCTCGCAGCTGCCCTGCATGCCCACAGCGAAGCCGTTGGCTTTGTCATGGGCCTGATGGCCGTCGATGCAGGCGACCGCATCATCACTGATGCCGCAGCGCGTGACGTGCTGGCAAAGCTGCAGATACCGACGCAAGGCCCGGGAACATCGTATCGCATGATCACCGAGCCGGTCTCAACAGTGACCGACCTTCAAGCAGCCATCACCATTATTGCGAATGTCTATGGCTTTTCGGCGGCAGACGTCGAGGACTTTCGCAATAACTGGGTGAACGTGCAGGGACGCCAATGATTCGCCTTGCCATCATCGCAACCGTGCTGATTCCACTGTTTGGTTGTGCCGAAAGCAATGCGCCAACGGATACGTTCGACCGTCAGGCGATGCTGCAGGATCTTGCCATGCAGGCCATCATTCCGGCGTATATGTCGATGCAAACTGATGCCGGTGCCATGATTGCTGCCATTGATGCGCTGACGCTCGCACCTTCCGAGGTCACGCTCCGGGCAGCGCGCGAAGCGTGGCTCAGCACGGCATTGTCGTGGCAGCGCGCGCAGTTGTTCGACTTCGGTCCGGCCGACGCGATCACGGGAACGCTCGGGCAAAGCGTCAACACGTTTCCGACATCGACGGCAAAGGTCGAGGCAGCGATCGCCGCAGGCGACACGTCGTTGCAGAACTTCGATCGCGATGCGCGTGGCTTGCCGGCGCTCGACTATCTGCTATTCGACGGCAGCGCCGCCAAGGTAGTAGCCAAGCTTAGCACGTCGCCGATGCGCCGCGCCTACCTGCGCGCCGTCACACGCGATATCGCAGCGCACGTCCAACGCGTGTACAACGCTTGGAACACGACGTACTACGCGGATTTCGTTGGTCGCAATGGCACCGACGCAGGCAGTGGTGCAACACAGGTATTTAACGCCCTGAATCGCGGCTTCGAGCTGCTGAAGAACTTCAAGATCGGCATCCCCGCAGGCTTACAGGCCGGACAGACCGCTGCCGCCCCCATGTCGGTCGAGGCGCCGTACTCGGGTCTGTCGTGGCGATTGGCCCTGGAACATCAGCAGGCCGTGCGGGACCTGTGGACAGGACGCGTCGATGATAGCATGGACTACAGATCGTTTGCGATGTACATTCTTGCGCGCGGTGGAACAGACCTTGATCGTTCCACGACACAGCAGTTCGATGCCATCGAACAGGCATCGGCAGCCATCCCCGAGGATGCTGATCTTGGCGCCCTTTGTGCAGCGCAAGATCCACGTATACGTTCCTACTACGTCGAACTGCAGAAGCTCACCAGGTTTATCAAGAGTGAAACATCGTCGCTCCTTGGCATCTCCATCACGTATGCCAGCGGTGACGGCGACTGATGCGCCTGCTGCGTCGACTGCATGACGTCGTGACCGCTCCGGTCTCGATCGCACCGCTGGCTGTTGCTCGCGTGTTGTTCGGTGCAGCCATGACGTTCAGCTGTGTCCGCTTCATCGCTCTTGGCTGGATCGAGGAGCAGTACATCGCTCCTACATGGCACTTCCCGTACTACGGCTTCGAGTGGGTCAGGTCACTGGGTGATCCCGGCATGTACCTCCTGTATGGCGCGATGACGCTTGCGGCCATCGGCGTCATGCTTGGCGCGTTCTATCGCGTGTCGATCATCACGTTCCTGCTGACGTTCACCTACGTCGAGTTGATCGACAAAACATACTACCTGAACCACTACTACTTCGTCAGTCTTGCAGCGGCGCTGTTTAGCATTGTGCCGGCGCATCGGCGGTTCTCGCTCGACGTGCTGCGTCGCCCCCTTCTTGCCGTCGATACCGTGCCGCGGTGGTGTGTGGATGTGTTCAAGCTGCAGCTTGGCATCGTCTACGTCTATGCCGGCATTGCCAAGATGACATCGTCGTGGCTGATCGACGCCATGCCGATGCGTCTGTGGATGCCTGCCAACGATACGCTGCCCGTGATCGGTCCGCTGATGGTGATTCCGTGGATGCCATGGGTGTTTGCGTGGACAGGAATGTTGTTCGACACGACGGTGCCCTTCCTGCTGGCGTGGAAGCGTACGCGTCTGGTGGCATACACCGCCGTCGTCGTCTTCCACACAGTCACCGGCATGATGTTCCAGATCGGCGTCTTCCCGCTGGTGATGATTGCCATGACGTTGATCTTCTTCGATGCACGGCTGCACCAGCGGGTGATCGGCATGTCCATATCTGCGAAGCCGGTACATGGTCACGTCACGCACCAAACATGGATCCTGCGCGGACTTGCCATCTATGTCATGCTGCAAGTCCTTATTCCCTGGCGCTTCGTTCTCTATCCCGGCGAGCTGTTCTGGACCGAGCAGGGATATCGCTTCTCGTGGCGCGTGATGTTGATGGAGAAGGCCGGTACGGCCACCTTCTACATTCGCGACCGTGTCACAGGCAGAGAAGGGGCAGTGAACAACGCCGACTTCCTGAATGCGCATCAGGAGAAGCAGATGTCGATGCAGCCCGACATGATCATTCGCTACGCATCGCTGTTGCATGATCACTATGCGGCGCACGGTGTACGCGACCCATACGTGCGTGCCGAGGTGTGGGTGACGTTGAACGGCGCGCCGAGTAAGCTGCTGGTTGATTCGTCGATCGACCTGTCGGCGCAGCGCGAGGGCTTCCACAACTACGCCTGGATCCTGCCACGAAGCAACTGATAACGATAGCGATGTGGCTGTGTGCGACCGTTGCGATGCAGGCACAGCAGGCCGACACCACACGCGCCGACTCTGCGCGTGTGGTAGACGCACGCGAAGTGCGCGTCAGCTCGGGCCGTGCCTTGATCACGCTGGTGGACAGACTGGCCGATGTGACGGCTGACGCCATTTTTGCGGCGAAGAAGACCGAGGTGATCCGGCTGGAGTCCATCGTTGCCAATACGGCCACCAACAATCCCAGGCAGGTCTTTGCCGCCGTGCCGGGACTCAACATTTGGGAGAGTGATGCGGCCGGCCTGCAGCTAGGCATTGGTGGACGCGGCTTGTCGCCCAACCGCACGTCGAACTTCACCACCCGGCAAAACGGCTACGACATCAGTGCCGATCCACTGGGCTATCCCGAGAGTTATTACACACCGCCGATGGAAGCCCTGGACCGCATCACGCTGGTGCGTGGCGCCGGCTCGCTGCGCTACGGAACGCAGTTCGGCGGCATGATCGACTTCGTGATGCGCGCTCCGCCGCGCGCGCCCCTTGGCGGCAGAGCCCGCGTTAGCGCCGGCTCCTTCGGCTTTGCCGGTGTCTTCGCCGAAGTGGGAGGCACTGCCGACAACCTTGCGTGGAAGGGCTTCTATCAGTACCGCCGTGGCGATGGCTGGCGTCCGAACAGTTCGTTCGACGTGCACACGGCACACGCGCTGGCGCGCGTCGACCTTGGCGAGCGCGTGCGCGTAAGCGCCGACTACACGTACATGACGTACTTGGCGCAGCAGCCCGGAGGACTTACCGACCGACAATTCGAACTTGACGCGTCGCAGTCCAATCGCGCCCGCAACTGGTTCAACGTCGACTGGAACCTAGCCTCGCTTACCATCAACGCCATCGTTGATTCGTGCACGTCGCTGCGCAGCATGTTCTTCGGCAACATCAGCGCGCGGCGCTCTCTGGGCAACCTAGAGCGTATCACGATGATCGACCTTGGCGGCGAGCGCACACTGATCGAAGGAACCTTTGGCAACATCGGCAATGAAACGACGCTGTTGCACGACTGTCTTCCGCTATCGATTCCTACAACGTTACTCGTTGGCATGCGCCTATTCCATGGCGTCACCGATCAACGTCAGGGCAATGCTGGTGCCGGCAACGATGCAAGCTTCAGCTTTCTGCGACCGGATGCGCTTGAGGGGTCGTCCTACCGGTTTCCCAACGACAATGCCGCCGTCTTCGCCGAGGCCGTCATCCACGTCAGCCCGCGCTTGCGGCTGGTGCCCGGCGTCCGCGTCGAACATATCGTGACACGGGCCGACGGATCGTACCGGCAGACGCTGCGCGACCTTGCGGGGAACGTCCTCTTCGACACGGCCATTGCCGAGCAGCGCCAGCGCTCGCGTACGCTGCTGCTGGCCGGTCTTGGTGCCACGCTGTCATTGGGCGAGTCCGAGATCTACGCCAACATCTCGCAGAACTATCGCAGCATCACCTTCAGCGACCTGCGCATCGATAACCCCAACGTTGTGATCGATCCCGATATCACCGATGAGCGAGGCTTCACGGCAGACATTGGCTTGCGCGGTATGATCACGCCGTGGCTGACGGCAGACGTCAGCGTATTCTACCTTCGGTATGAAGACCGCATCGGCCAGGTCCTGCGCGCCGACGTTGCCCCCACCTTCCTTCCATATCGCTACCGTACGAACATTGCCGATGCGTATACGGCCGGTATCGAGGCCGTGGGGGACATCAATCTGAACGAGTTGCTGGGTCTGTCGGCCGAATGGCCGGCGTTGCGAATGCTCACGAACATCTCGATGCTGCAGGGCCGCTACATGAACACTGACGATCCAACGATCCGTGACCGCGACGTCGAGCTTGTGCCGCCTTACACCGTCCGTTGCGGTATGCTGGGCTCGTGGCATGGTTTGCAGGCATCGCTGATGGTGGCTGCCGTGGGCAAGCACTACACCGATGCCACGAATGCCGAGACGACGGCCACAGCCGTCAGCGGTGCCATTCCGGCATATTCCGTGGTTGATGCATCGCTGCGATACGTTCACAATGCGTGGACGATCGAACTATCTGCCAACAACGTCCTTGACGCGCGCTACTTCACGCGTCGTGCCGAGTCGTATCCCGGTCCGGGCATCATACCGGCCGACGTGCGGACACTTACGGCCGGCGTCGAGTGGCGTTACTGACGGGCCAACTGTCTGCGTGACATCGTCACGTACGGGAAACCGCTTCGTGGCGTAGGTTCGCATATCACGTTTCACACAAGGACAGAACATGTTAGGATTTTTGAAGAACATGATGGGCGGCGGCGACAATGCCGTGGCTGAAGCGATCGGCAAGGGTGCCGTCATTATCGACGTGCGTACACGGCAGGAATACTCGGGCGGACACGTTGCCGGCTCGAAGAACATTCCGTTGCAGGAACTTGGTCCGCACATTGCCTCGTTGCCTGCCGACAAGCCCATCGTCTTCTGCTGTGCCTCTGGCGGCCGTAGCGGCCAAGCCACAAGTATGGCATCGCAAGCCGGCAAGGAGGCCTACAATGGTGGGCCGTGGACGTCCGTCAACCGCATCGTCAACAATCGATAACGACCACCAACTCCGGACACCACCATGCACAGACTTCTGCTCATTGCCGCAACCATGATCGTGGCCACCCTGAGCACATTCGCTCAGGTCTCGAACGTCTCCGCCGACGAAGCCAAGAAGCTCATCACGTCCACCAAGAACATCCAGGTCCTCGACGTACGCACGCCCGACGAGTGGAAGGGCGGACATCTTGCCATGGCCAAGCACATCAACGTGAACGATGCGGACTTTGCGGCCAAGGTGGCCAAGCTCGACACATCCAAGCCCGTTGTGGTGTACTGTGCTGCCGGTGGACGCAGCAGCCGTGCAGCTGCACTCATGGCATCTAAAGGCTTTACGACCATTTACAACGTGACCAACGGCGGCTATACGCAGCTGGCTGCTACGGGTTTACCGACAAGTACAAAGTAAACACGAATACCATCGGCAGCTGGCATGCAGTCTACCATCGATATCATCGTCCAAGCCTACAAAGGCTACTGGGCGTACTTCGTGGGCGAGATCACCACGCCCTCGTGGGGGAACTACTTCTACTGGCTGATCGGTCTGTCGCTCGTCGTATGGACGCTCGAGCTGGCCTTCCCGTGGCGCACCAAGCAGGCAGCCATCCGCAAGGACTTCTGGCTGGATGCCTTCTACATGCTCTTCAACTTCTTCCTCTTCTCGCTCATCGGCTACAATGCCGCCAGTGACGTTGTGGTGCATTGGGTGCGAGGGGGCTTGGCAAGCATCGGTCTGGGCAGTCTTACCGTAGTTGATGCGTCGGCGTGGCCAACATGGGCCAAGCTGCTCACGATGTTCGTTGTGCGCGACTTCATTCAGTGGAACGTGCATCGCTGGCTGCACAAGTATGCGTGGCTATGGCGGTTCCATCAGGTGCACCACAGTGTGGAGGAGATGGGCTTTGCAGCACATCTGCGCTATCACTGGATGGAGACCATTGTGTACCGCAGCATCGAGTACCTACCGTTGGCGATGATCGGCTTTGGACTGCAGGAGTTCTTCATCGTCCACATCGTAGCGCTCGCCATCGGCCATCTCAACCATGCCAACATCGTGCTGCCGCTGGGACCTCTCAAGTACATCTTCAACAATCCGCAGATGCACATCTGGCATCACGCCAAGGATATCCCCCAAGGCAGCTATGGCGTGAACTACGGCATCTCGCTGAGTGTGTGGGACTACCTTTTCCGGACGGCCTGGATACCGTCGAGCGGGCGTGACATCAAGCTTGGCTTCGAGGGTGTTGACCAGTATCCGCACGGCTTCGTCAAGCAATCGCTCAAGCCTTTTCAAGGTGCGTGACATGGCGCTATCTCTGCAACAGATTGGTCGAACGTGGCCGCTGGCACTTGTCGCCTCGGCCACGTTGGGCCTTGCCCCCTTCATGCCCGAACCACACTTGGTGGGCAAGCTGCGATGGGTGATGGGCGGTGCCGTGGGCATGCAGGCTGTTGACTGGTTCGACCTGGTATGGCATGCCTGGCCTTTCCTTTGGCTTGGCGCAGCGCTGACGGCCCGCCTCATGCGCAACGCAACAAGCGCCGCATCATAACCTGGGCCTGCGTATGTTGACGCATGGCTTCGACCGTTGTGATCGCCCACGGATGGAGGGGCAAGCGCGCTGCCGCTGCAGCACAGGTCTGTGACGCACTAACGCGTGCCGGACGTGCGCATCGGCTGGTGCGCACGCAGCATCAGGGACATGCCATTGACCTTGCGGTGCAAGCCATCAATGCCGGCGCCGAACACATTGTGGCCGTTGGCGGCGACGGCACCATCAACGAAGTCGTCCACGGCATGCTGTACGCAGCTGCCGACCCGTCACGTACAGACCTGGCGGTGATCCCTTGCGGCAGCGGCAATGATGTTGCACGCGTGCTCCGGCTGCCAACGGTCGATACGGCCGTGCGCGTGGCTGCGGCGGCCCAGCCGTCGAGTGTGATCGCTGACGTGCTGGACATTACGTATACGGGCTATGACGGATCGACGCGCCAACGCTACTGCGTCAATGTGGCCGACGTTGGTCTGGGCGGTCATGTTGCCCGCATCCGCGACCAGCGCTTGCGCGCCTTGCCTGGTCCGCTGGGCTACATGGTCGGCATCGTTGCCGGCATGGCCGTCAGCGTCCGCGAAGAGATCGACATTCACCTTGATGACATTACCATGACGCGCACCGCGCTGACCGTGTGCATTGCCAACAACACGTGGTTTGGCGGAGGTCTTGGCATTGCGCCGGACGCGCAGTGGACTGACGGTGTGGCCGATGTGGTCACGATTGGTGACATCAGCATTCCGGCCTACGTCCGCCATTTACCGGCGCTTCGCGCCGCGCGCACCCTGCAGGATCATCGCATCACGTACGAGCGCGCATCAACCGTGCGTGTCGCGCACCGGCGCACGCCCATGCCCCTTGAGATCGACGGCGAGTATGTAGGTACCACACCGATCGACGTGCGGATACGCCGCGCGGCCGTCACCGTGCGGACGGCCTGAAACCAAAGCGCCGACCGCACAACATCGTGCGATCGGCGCCAGGGGTTTGGGAGGGATCGTGGGGTAGGGCTTAGCGCACGATAAACGTGCGACGTATCACAGGGCTGATGCCATCGACCGACACCACGTACAGACCTGCAGGCAGGTTCATGCGAACGAGGGTCGAGGATGTACCAGCTGATGCTGACGTCTGGGCAACCATCGTGCCGGTGACGTCCGTGATCGAGATCTGCGCGTCCGAGCTCAGGGCCTGGGCGAAGGTCAGCGTCATGACATCAACAACAGGATGGGGCGTGACAAGTACACCGAGTGCATCCTCATCCACCGACGACGGACCGACGTTCACGGTGGCACTTGCCGAGGTGACGCTGCCGCAGGCCGACGTGACGGCACAACGATACGTGCCGGCATCAGCAGCCGTTGCACTTGCGATCACGAGCTTCGACGAAGTCGCATTGGCGACAGGCGTGCCGTTCTTCTCCCACTGGTAGGTCAGCTCGCCGCCATCGGCTTCGACGCTCAGCGTGATGGTGCTGCCAAGCGAGACCGTCGTTGACTGCGGTTGTGTGCTGATGTTCGGGGCGCCGTTCACGCGGACGACGGCAGCCTGACTGGTCAGCGATGCGCACGAGGTGCTGGCAACGACGGTATACGATCCGGATGCTGCAGCCTCGGCTGATTCGATCGTCAGCGTACGGCTGTTCGCTCCGTCGATGTTGTTGCCATCCTTCTGCCACTGATACGTCATGTTGGCACTGCCTTCGACGGCGGGTTCGAGCGTGATCGTGGCGCCAATGCAGTAGTTGCCCGAAGCGGGCTGCGTGGTGAAGACGGGGACGCCTTCGACGCTGAATGCCTTGTCGACGCCGGATACGTGTCCCTGCGACGAGCGTACGCGCAGCCACAGCTTGCCCGATTCCGGCGGAGCCGGCACGGTCCACTGATATGATTTCACCTTGAGGTCGGATGCTACGGCTGACCACGTGGCACCGTTATCGCCCGACAGTTCAACATTGTACGTGGCCGAAGTGGCGATATCATTCGTGGTCCACGACACGTTCAACTTTGTGCCTGTGCAGACGGCCGTGCCACCTTCCGGAGAACGATAATCGAGTTGACCAAAGACACGACGGGCAAGGAAGGACTGCATGGGGCCGTTGCGCTTTCCATCAGGCAGGTCCGACAATGTCGAACCGGCCAGGATCACGGTACCGTCGGCGTCCAAGGCAATGGCGCTGGGCATGTCGTCGCTCGACCAGCCGAAGAGCGAAAGGAACTTGACGTCCAGCGAATTCGCGCGAATGACGAAGCCGTCGACGCCGCCGCGCGACGTGCGTGTGGAGCCGACACCAATGTTCACAAGATCGGTCGATGTAGACGTGCCTGTCATCAACACGTCACCATTGGCCATGAGTGCGGCACCACTGACGGCGTCGATCTCATCGCCACCGATCAAACGACCGAAGCGTTGGCTGAGGCCTTCAGGGCCGATGCTGAACAGAAAGACATCCTGCTTTCCGCCGAACGTTACAGTTGCCGCATCCGGAACGGGGAAGTTGGCCGACGATGTCGTCCCAACAACGATCGGGTGATTATCGGCATCGATCAACACGGCCGTGGGAATGTCCTCGCCTTTGCCGCCCAGATACGTAGCAAACTTCAACGAACCATCTGCCATGAAACGACAGACAAGGGCATCGTTCGAACCTCCGTTGAAGTCCTTATCAAAGGCATCATTGCCGACTTCTTTCCACTCGCCGCCGCCGCCATAGTAGGGATCCCTTCCACCGTCCTCTACCCAAACAAGCGTCTTCTTGGGGAAGGTCTCAATATCGTTCGATGTGGTGGTGCCGGCAACGACGGCAGAACCTTCCTGGTCAACAGCGATCGTTGTGAAGCTCTCGTCGCCCGTGCTGCCAAAGAACGAGAAGTACTGCACGTCGGCGGCATTGTTATCGATCAAGGCGACGAAGGCGTCCCAGCCTCCGTTATGCGTACGGTCGTGTCCACCCGGGTCGGGCATTCCCTTATCCGACTTCGTACGGCCGCAGACAACTGCCTGATTGCTCGTCATGCAGGAGATGGACAGCGCCTCGTCGGCAGCCGCGCCCGCCAGATAGCGTCCACCCGTCACCTTCGCCAGGTCGGATTGATACTTCAGCACGAATCCATCATCGGTGGTTCCGGTTCCGGTGCCGCCCTTGCCTGACGTTACGGGCAGGTTGGTCGACGACGTTGTACCGGCAATCCAGATCTCGCCGTTGGGGGCGACGGCAACGCCGTTTACACGATCATTGTCGGCTCCGCCCACGTACGTGAAGGCCAGCATCGTCTTGAGATCCGGCGTCATGCACGCGATAAAGCCGTCTGTTTTGCCAAGGCCGGCCGAGGCTGCACCGCCGGCAGGCGCGGCGATATCGGCAACGGTGGTCGAGCCGACAACGACGACGTTGCCTTTACGGTCCAGGGCCATCGATGTGACCTGTACCGTGCCCGTTCCGCCGATGGCACGCGCTGCTGCGATGGGATCTGACGTCGCGGCCGACATGGTCGAGCCGGCGATCAGCATCGTGAGAAAGATGTTCTTCATTACTGTAAGGCCTCCGTTGTTGACTGTTTGCTGTTCCGAAGCCCATCCTGTCCACACAGGACGTATGCATCAGAACACGATACCAACAATGTTCCGTCGCAATAGTTACGGTTGAAATGACTTTTGCCACCTTTCCACGTCCACCGTTTTGCTGATATTGAATCATTCACAGAATAGGGCAGATGCTGATGATTCTTGTACGGCGCGGCGTGTTGTTGGCGCTGGGATTGTTGTGCTGCGTTCACCTGCGTATTGCTGCACAGGATTCGTGTGCCCCGTGCGCCTTCTCCTGTAAG
>VFFB01000082.1 GCA_018882585.1 Candidatus Kapaibacterium sp. | reverse complement strand
GATTCAGACCTGCCTATCATGCGCGATGCAGCAGCCGTCTGCGAAGAGTTCGGCGTAGCTTACGAGCTGCGCGTCGTGAGTGCGCACCGCACGCCGGCCGACATGGCCGCCTACGGCGCACAGGCGCACGAGCGAGGCTTGAAGGTGATCGTTGCCTGAGCAGGCGGGGCAGCGCACCTTCCGGGTATGATTGCTTCGTTCTCGCCTCTGCCCGTCATCGGTGTACCCATCCCCACCAAGCAACTCCGTGGCCTCGACTCGCTGCTGAGCATCGTGCAAATGCCTGCAGGCGTCCCGGTGGCAACCGTGGCCGTCGGCGGCGGACGTAATGCCGGTATCCTGGCCGTCGAAATGTTGTCGATCGCGGACGTAACACTGCAGGCTAAACTGCTCGCCTTCAAGCAGCGCATTGCCGACGAGTCCCGCTCGAAAAACGACTTGCTGTAATAGGCGAATTCCTGATATTTGCAGCCCTAACTGCATGCAAATGCGCGCAACACCATATCGAAGTGACCGACGACGACTTCCGCTGCGGGAAGCCCGGTGGACGTTCGTCATGGTCGTGTTGCCCTGATAGTCCTGCCGCCCCCGCAGCGAAGCCCCCTCGATCGACGCTCGACTTATTCGCGTCGTCCGACCGCGACTTCCACGTAACTCACGAACATTGCATACCCAGTCGTCCGGACCTCAAAGGTCCGCATGGCGGGTTCGTTGCTTCGCATGCTCATGACACAGGACCCCCTAACGACGGAGTTTGTGATCTCCGTTGCAGACGAACGGCATGAAGCGTATGCCGAGACGATCGTCGAGGCAATCTTTCATGCCGCACAACAACGCGGTACCGGCATCGCACGTCGAACGCCGGAGTACATCATTTCGAAAATGCGCGAAGGCAAGGCCATTATTGCGTTGACGCCTGACGGCTCATTCGCCGGCTTCTGCTATATCGAAACCTGGGAACACGGCAGATACGTTGCTAACTCTGGTCTGATCGTTGTTCCGGAGTTCCGCAAGGCGAACCTCGCACGCAAGATCAAGAAGGCTGCCTTCGACCTGTCACGTAAGAAGTATCCCGACGCAAAGATCTTCGGTATCACCACAAGTGCTGCCGTAATGAAGATCAACAGCGAGCTGGGGTATCGTCCCGTCCACTTTTCGGAGCTGACGCAGGACGAGGAGTTCTGGAGCGGCTGCCAGAGCTGTCCCAACTACGACATCCTGCAACGCACACAGCGCAAGATGTGTCTGTGCACGGGCATGCTGTGCGATCCAAACGCCGATGGAAAGGGTACACCATGAACAAGGTCCTTCTTGCTTTTAGTGGCGGTCTCGACACGTCATACTGCGCACGCTACCTTGCCGTAGATCTTGGGATGGAGGTCCATTCCGTCGTCGTCGATACGGGTGGCTTTTCGCAGCATGACCTTGCAGCCATCGCCGACAGAGCGGCTACCTGCATGGTGGCTTCACATGCGGCACTCGACCGTACACAGGAGCTGTACGGCCAGGTGCTTCGCCACTGCATTGCCGGCAACGTGCTCAAGAACAGCACGTATCCGCTGTCCGTCAGCGCCGAGCGTGTCGTCCAAGCCATTGCCATCGCCGAACACGCCCGTGCGATCGGTGCAACGCACCTTGCCCACGGTAGCACCGGAGCAGGGAACGACCAGATCCGCTTCGACGTGATCTTCCGCATCCTGTGTCCTGATCTGCCCGTGCTGACGCCGATCCGCGACCAGCGTCTGTCCCGCGACGCCGAGATCGAATACCTCGCGCGCCATGGTGTGCAAGGCGATTGGACAAAGGCAGCCTACTCCGTCAACCAAGGCATCTGGGGAACAACGGTAGGGGGCAAGGAGACGCTGACGTCGAACCTGCCGCTGCCGAAGGCAGCGTTTCCCTCCGAGCATCGTCCGACGGCACGCCACGACGAGACGCGTATCGCAATCGGGTTTACCAACGGACAGCCCACGTCGCTCGACGGCGAAGCGCTGGATCCGGTGACGGTGCTGCGCCGCCTGAACGAGATCGGCGCCGACTATGGCATCGGCCGCGATATGCACGTCGGCGATACGATCATCGGTATCAAGGGTCGGGTGGCCTTCGAAGCGCCCGCCGCAATGATGACCATCAAGGCCCACCATGCGCTGGAAAAGCACGTGCTCACGAAGTGGCAGCTGAACCTGAAGGATCAGCTTGCGCTGTGGTACGGACAGCTGCTGCATGAAGGACAATTCCTGGACCCGGCCATGCGTAGCGTCGAAGCGTTCTTCGACGAGACGCAACGCAGCGTCACCGGCACGGTCGAGCTCGCGCTGTCGCGCGAGCGGTTCAACGTCGTCGGTATCACGTCGCCCCATGACATGATGGTGTCGAAGGTGGCAACGTACGGCGAGATGAATACGGCATTCAGCGGTGATGATGCGAAGGGCTTTGCCACGATCGCATCGATCACGACGATGCTGCATCGATCGGTGCAATCGTGATCCGCGCAGCCATCATCGGCGCTGCCGGATATACCGGTGGCGAATTGCTACGACTGCTGCGGTATCATCCGCACGTTGGCGAACAGCACATTGTTGCCGTCAGCACCTCGCACGCCGGTAAGCATGTGTCGCATGCCCATCCCGACCTTGTGGATTCGTCGGTAGTGTTCGTCTCGGAGTTTGCTGCGGCCGACGTAGTCTTCCTGTGCGTAGGCCACGGCAAGGCCGCTGCTTGGCTTGCCGAGCATCCGCTGCCTGTGTCGACTCGTGTGATCGATCTGAGCATGGATCATCGGCTTGATCCGGCGTGGATGTATGGTCTGCCCGAGGCGAATCGCTCGGACATTGCTTCCGCCACTCGTGTGGCGAATCCCGGATGCTTTGCCACAACGATCGAGCTGGCGCTGCTACCGCTGCGTGGAATGCTCGAGGGTAATGTGTACGTCACCGCCCTTACGGGCTCGACGGGTGCCGGACAGGCACCATCGGATACAACGCACTATTCGTGGAGAGCGAATAACGTAAGTGTCTACAAGGCCTTTGACCACCAGCATCTGCCCGAGATCGCAGCCACGGTAGGATACCAAAACATCGTCTTTGTACCCATGCGCGGTAGCTGGACGCGTGGCATTCTGGCGTCGACCGTCGTGACGCTCGCTAATCCCATTGACGGATTGCGGGCACGATTCAACGAAGTCTATGCCGATCATCCATTCACGCATGTGGTGGAGGATCTGCCCGATGTGAAGCGCGTGGTTGGCACTAACAACTGCTGTATCGGCATGCAGCAACAGGGCGATCAGGTGCTGATCGTCAGCGTCATCGACAACCTGCTGAAAGGCGCTTCCGGACAAGCCGTGCAGAACATGAACATCATGTTTGGTCTCGACGAAACGTCGGGTCTTCATCTTCACCCCGTTGCGTACTGACCATGGATTTGTTGCCAGTTTATAGTCTACTCGACATCGAACTCGTTAAGGGGCAAGGCTGGACGGTATGGGATGCCGACGGTCGTGCCTATCTGGATCTGTACGGCGGTCACGCCGTGATCTCGATCGGACATTCGCATCCGCACTACGTCGAGGCGATCTCGCGACAGGTGGCGCAGCTCGGCTTTTACTCGAACTCGGTTCGCATCCGCATTCAGGAAGACGTGGCCCGCCAGCTTGGTCGCGTCAGCGGATATGACACGTATCGATTCTTCATGGTGAACTCCGGAGCCGAGGCCAACGAGAATGCCATGAAGCTTGCCTCGTTTGCCACAGGGCGCAAGCGCATCGTTGTCTTCGACAAGTCGTTCCACGGTCGAACATCGCTGGCCGTTGCCGCTACGGACAATCCCAAGATCGTTGCCCCGGTGAATGCGACGTCGAACGTTGTATTCTGTCCGCTCAACGATGCCGATGCACTCGAGCGGATACTGCGCGAGGGCGACGTGGCTGCCGTGATGATCGAGGGCATGCAAGGGGTTGCCGGCGTGCGAATGCCGACGGACGACTTCTTGCGAGAGGTCGAGCGACTGTGCGCAGCCTACGGAGCAATGCTCATCCTCGATGAAGTGCAGTCCGGCTCTGGACGCAGCGGACGCTACTTCGCACACCAGCATGCGGGCATCACGCCGCAGCTGATCACCGTGGCCAAAGGCATCGGCAACGGCTTCCCTGTGGGCGGACTGCTTGTCCACCCCGACATTGCCGTCACCGACGGTATGCTGGGAACGACCTTCGGCGGCAATCACCTTGCCTGTGCAGCCATGCAGGCCGTACTCGACGTGATCGAGCGTGACGGTCTGATGGCGCATGCAGAACACGTTGGCAATGCCTTGATCGCGCGCTGCGCGGAACTGCCCTATGTGCGCGAGGTGCGTGGACGTGGTCTGATGATCGGCATTGAACTTGACCGGCCGGCCGCAGGCGTTCGTACCACGCTGTTCAAACGACACGGCATTCTTACGGGCAATGCCTCGCAGCCAGCCACGCTGCGCGTGCTGCCACCGCTGAATGTGCCGGCCCACGAGCTGGATAGATTTGTTGATGCGCTTACGGATTCATGTACGGGAGATCATCCATGAGACGCTTTACCTCGATCGCCGACATCGTGTCGGGCCCGGGTCTTGCCTCGGCCCTTACCGACGCGCTTACCCTGAAGGCCGAACCGTGGCGTTATCCCGAGGTGGGACGACGCAAGACGCTTGGGCTGCTCTTCATGAATCCCTCGCTCCGCACACGCATGAGCACGCAGAAGGCGGCAACGCTGCTGGGCATGGATACGATGGTGCTGAATGCAGGCAGCGATTCGTGGACGCTGGAAACGCGTGATGGCGTGATCATGGAAGGCGGCGCTACGGAGCATATCAAGGAAGCCGCTGCTGTTATGGGACAGTACTGCGACATCCTGGGCATACGCACGTTTGCCGGATTGCAGGATCGTGACGCCGATTACAACGAGCGTATCCTTGAGAGCTTCATCCGCTACGCCGGCGTGCCCGTGGTAAGTCTTGAGAGCGCCACACGCCATCCGCTGCAGTCCTTTGCCGACCTGATCACGATCGAGACGCTCAAGCGCAAGCCTCGTCCAAAGGTCGTGCTGACCTGGGCGCCCCACCCCAAGGCCCTGCCACAAGCTGTTGCAAACTCGTTTAGCGAATGGATGATGCAGGCCGACGTCGACTTCATCATCACCCATCCCGATGGGTATGACCTTGCCCCCTCCTTTACCCAAGGGGCAGTGGTGACGCATGATCAGCGTGCGGCGTTCGAGGGCGCAGACTTCATCTATGCCAAGAACTGGTCGAGCTACACGGACTACGGTCAGATCCTGTCGAAGGACATGGACTGGACCGTGACGGCCGAGAAGATGCGACTGACGAATGACGCTCGCTTTATGCATTGCCTGCCTGTGCGCCGCAACATGATCGTTGCCGACGAGGTGCTGGACGGACCGTGGTCTGTCGTGATCGAGCAGGCTGCCAACCGCGTTGTTAGCGCGCAGACGATGCTGCTGCACATGCTTCGCGAGCTTGCACGATGAGAGTGATCAAGATCGGCGGTAACGTCGTGGACTCGGTCGAGCGCCGAGCGTCCGTCCTGGATGCCATTGCTACGAACGGGCTGCCGACGGTGCTGGTGCACGGTGGAGGCAAACTGGCTACGGAGCTGGCCGAGCGATTGAACGTTCCGCAGACGCTGGTGGACGGACGTCGTATCACCGATGCAGAAACGTTGCGCATCGTAACGATGGTCTACGGCGGCCTTGTGAACAAGACGCTTGTTGCCGAGCTACAGGCCCGTGGCGTGAATGCCATCGGCCTTACCGGTGCCGACGGCAACCTGATGCTGGCACACCGACGCGTCCATGCCGAGCGTGACTACGGCTTTGTGGGCGATGTAGATGCGGTGAATGTTGCCTTGTTGACAATGCTGGCCGAAGCCGGATATACGGTTGTGTGCGCTCCGCTGACGCACGATGGCAAGGGGACGTTGTTGAACACCAATGCCGATACCATCGCGCGCGAGATTGCCGTTGCGCTCTCGGCAACCACCGAAACAGAACTCAGCTACATCTTCGAGCATGAGGGAGTGCTGCGCGACGTCAATGATGCGTCGTCGGCCTTTGTACAGCTGTCGCGTGCCCAAGCGCAGGCCTACGCTGCAAACGGCGTGATCACGGCCGGAATGTTGCCCAAGCTCGAGAACGCCTTTGCTGCGGCTGAGCGTGGCGTGCGCCGCGTTCGCATTACCCGCTGGGATGCGCTGGACGGAGGAACGCTGATCGTATGAGCGACTACGTTGACCTGCTACGCCAACTCATTCAAACGCCGTCTTTCTCGCGCGAAGAGGCGGCAACGGCCGATATTCTCGCCGCGTTTATCACATCGCGTGGCGTTAACGTTGAGCGTCGAGGCAACAACATCATTGCACGTCACGTCGTGTCCGACACAGCTCCCTGGATCTTGTTGAACTCGCATCACGATACTGTGCGTCCGGGACAGGGCTGGACACGTGACCCCTTTGGAGCGATGGTCGAGGATGGTGTGTTGTATGGTCTTGGCAGCAACGATGCCGGTGGGCCACTCATGACCATGCTGGCGTCGTTCATGCACTTGCGCAGGTACGCAACACTATCGCACAATGTGATGTTCGCTGCCACGGCCGAAGAGGAAGTGAGTGGTAATGACGGTATGGCCATGCTTGCACGTGATGGCGTGTTGGACGGCGTGGCGTTGGCCTTGGTGGGCGAGCCGACACAGATGCAGTTGGCCGTGGCAGAGCGCGGGTTACTTGTACTTGATTGCACGGCCCATGGACGCACCGGTCATGCGGCCCGCAACGAAGGAGTGAACGCTATCTATGCTGCGATGCCAGACATAGACTGGTTTAGAAGTTATCGGTTCCCGCAGGTGAGCGATGTGCTTGGCCCCATCTCGATGACGGTGACGCAGATCAACGCTGGTTCGCAGCATAATGTTGTGCCTGATTCGTGTACGTACGTTGTCGACGTACGGGTAACAGATGCCTACACCAACGAAGAAGTCTTGGATGTGATCAGACAGCATGTTGCTTCGGCCGTTGTGCCGCGCAGCATGCGCTTGCGCCCGTCGGCAATCCCGTTCGATCATCCGCTGGTACAGATCGCTGCCGATATGGGCATGGAGCGATATGGCAGCCCCACCATGTCCGACCAGTCGCTGCTGCCGCGCCATATTCCGTCTGCCAAGATCGGTCCCGGCAATAGTGCGCGGTCGCACACACCCGACGAATACATCACCATCGACGAAGTAGAGCGCGGCATCGAAACCATGGTCGCCTTGCTCGAACGCTATCTGGGAGTCCAGCCATGAAGCTATGGGAAAAAGGGGCAGCGGTCGACGCCATGATGTCCGAGTTTACGGTCGGTGCCGACCGTGCCATGGACGTGCGCTTGGCGCGATGGGACGTCGTAGGCAGCATTGCCCATGCCGACATGCTTGTATCCGTCGGACTCCTGTCGGCCCTTGACGGCGCCCGCCTTGTTGCAACGCTGAGCGACCTTCTTGCCGAGATCGACAGCAATGGCTTTGTGATCGACGACGGTGTCGAAGACGTCCATTCCCAGGTCGAGCAGATCCTTGTAGAGCGTCTTGGCGACATCGGCAAGCGCATTCACACCGGCCGGTCGCGCAACGACCAGGTCTTGGTCGACCTCAAGCTCTGGCTGCGGCACGAGCTTCGCACGGTACGCCGCGCCGTCGTCGAAACGGCGGGCCTCCTGCTTGACCTTGCCGAGCGTCATCGCGACGTGTCATTGCCCGGCTACACGCACTACCAAGTGGCCATGCCATCCAGCTTTGGTCTGTGGTTGGGCGGTCATGCCGAAGCCCTCATCGAAGACCTGTCTGTACTGGACATGGCCATCCATGCGGCCAATGCAAATCCGCTTGGATCTGCCGCCGGATATGGATCAACGTTTCCCTTGGACCGTGAGGCCACGACGCGCGCGCTGAACTTCGACCGTGTGCACGTAACGAGCACCTTTGCGCAGATGTCGCGTGGACGCACCGAGAAGCTTGCTGCCATGGCCATTGCGCAGGTTGCCTCGACGCTTGGCCGCTTCGCGTCTGACGTTGTGCTATACATGAGCCAGAACTTTGCGTTTGTGACGATTCCCGACGCCTTCACCACGGGGTCGAGCATCATGCCGCACAAGAAGAACCCCGACGTCTTCGAAGTGATGCGTGCGCGGTGCAATCGCCTGCAGGCACTGCCCACAGAGATCCAGCTGGTACTGGGCAACCTGCCAAGCGGCTATCACCGAGACTTGCAGTTCGTCAAGGACCGCGTCATCCCGGCCATCGACGAAGTTGCCTTGTGTCTTGCCGTGCTGCAGCACGTCGTTCCGCACGTGCAGCCGAATCCCTCCATCATGCAGGACGCACGGTACCGCTACATTGACAGCGTTGATCGCGTGAACGGCCTGGTCATGCAAGGCATTCCCTTCCGCGACGCCTACCGCATGGTTGCCGACGCCATCGCCAACAACACCTATGATGAACTGCCTGCCGCACCGTCAGGCGCGGCGCAGGCCCACCTTGGCAGCGTTGACAACCCCGGCATCGACGAACTGCGGACGCGACTGCGTCGTGCGTTGTGAAGTCGGCCTGATCGGTCGGATCGGTCCGATCGGACGGATGCCGCCCACGCTTCAGCGTGGGCTATGCACGACGATTATCAAGGCCGTATGAATATCGCGGCCGATGCGTGCATGAGCGATGTAGGCACCTTGTGGCATGGACGACGTAGCAAGAATGTACTGTGAGCCGTTGCGTTGGGCGTGGAACGAAATGCCACCATCGGCAGATGTTAGCGTGATGTGATCAGGCATGACCTGTGAGTGTGCATCAGCCTGTATGCGGATGGTGCAGATGTCGTCGACGGGATTTGGAGTCACGACGAGCGAGGGTGTTGCATTGATCTCTGATGCGACGGATGTTGTCCGTATGGTTCGTTTATGCAGTCCGTGCGAGCCGGCAACCCATAGCGTTCCGTCTGATGCGAGGGCGCAGCCTCCGAACGATGCAGTTAACGGCAAATCCAACACCTCAGCGAACGTACTGTCCAATCCACTTGCCGTATAGATGGCACGAGGTGTGCTGATGGCCATCATGTTGGTGCCTGCGAAACTGATTGACCATTGATGGTCGGTTGCCTGTCGACGGATTTCTTCGTCCGTTTCATCAACGAACAGCGCCGTCCATGTTTCGCCAAGGTCTGATGAACGATACAGCCGTGCCGACCCATATCGGCCCATGGGGTTCGTCGGTTGCGAGTAGGCAGCATCGAAAACCATTGACGCAGCCCAGCAATAGAGGGCGTTATCGGGTCCTTTGCTCATGTTTTCGACCCACTGCTCTTGCAGCGGCAGCTCGCGTGTGATCCATGTCGTTCCACCGTCGGTTGTGATCACTACGCCGCCGCGTCGCTGGCGAAAACCACCGGCCTCGGAGGAGCCGATGCCATGGCCGCGACCGGCGGCAACGATCGTGTCGGAGCCGAATGTCACCAGCGAGGATATCGTAACCCCTGTATCCCGGAATCGTTCGGGATACGGGATGCTATCCCACTGCAGATCGTTCAGCCGAGCGATCCTGTTACCTGCAATCAGATGGCGCCCGTTGGCATCAATGGTGGCGCATGTGATGACGGCTGACTGTGGCAGTATTGATGCTAGCGGCATGTTCGTGCGCTGTCCGGAGATCGTTGCCAGCGAGGGCGCTAACGATGGGTATAGGAACGTTGAGTCATTGACCCTGTACGCCGTGACTCGTCGCAACAGGGTCTGTGTGTACGTTGATTGACTTCGCTGCGCACCGCGCACGATATGCAGGAATGGCAGCTTGTCCAATGAATCAAGGACAAACACTTCGCCCGATTCAGCTACGGCTACTGGAGTCGCACCACAGAGCAGAACTTGTGGCAGGTTCTGTTGCTCGCGTAACGTGCTTGGGTCGGTTTCGAGGCGTATGGCCGGGCGTGTGATGCCAGTTCTCCACGATGTGAAGTATGGCCCATTGCTCAAATAGCCGTCGGCATCAATGTCCTGCGGTACAAAACGGAGATTGCCGCGAGAACGAACATCACCCGTGCGCGAGGATATGTCCAAGCATACAAACGAACCGGGCCCTGAGGTGTACACTGCGCGAATGACATCTTCTTCGCCGGGTCGAAGCGTATAGCCCGAGGCAAACCTTCCAGGGATGACGGAGTCGGAAAGCATACGCAGGCGGACTTCGTTTCCGTCAAACTCGACGGCGCGGCCGGAGTCAAGCAGAAACAGTGCCGTCCCTGCGTCGATTGAAACAAGGCGTTGACCATTCAGATAGACACTTCGCTTGGGGTCGATCACTGCCCCATTTTGTGCGGCAAGCGGTGGTACGGTCTCCCACGCAGCGGTCGAATCGCGTCGAATGACAAGTGCTGTTTCTTCGCCCGAGATGCAGCGCATTGCCATGGCGGCACCACTAGGTAGCATTGCAGCATAACACACACTTGAGTCAAGTAATGAGGTTGGCACGTAGCGGCGTGTCGCGGTGTCAACGATGTACCATTGCGAGCTCTGTGGGTCGCTGACAAAGATCCCCCGATTGCCGATCCGCTGATAGGATTGGGTTGAGGATATCTCGTCGCCATTACGCATACGGTGCCATGTCTTGCCGGCATCGAACGTGTATGCATGCCGCAGGCGCATCGTTGTATTGCCAAGGACAGTTACGTCGGCAACCGAAATGCCGACGCCAAACTGCTCGCCGTCAAGATCCACAACGTTGTAGACAAGTCCCGTATCCGATTTCGCGATCCGGTACACCCGGTAGGTGCTTTGATCGATGGTCGACCCAGCGGCAAGCACTGTCCCACCGGGAAACACGAAAATCCTGGGACGATCTTCGATAAGGTCGAACTCGCCGGCACGCAGTAGGCTGCTACCAATGCTCGAACCTGATTGGACGTAAAGGTTCTCGGCTCCGAGGCCAATCCGGCTTCCTGCATCTTCCAAAAACGCACAATGCTGAAGTCCGAGTGTTAGCCGATTCTTCAGCCATAGCCAGTCCTGTGCCTGTAGCAGACTGGCCGAAAACAACAGGCCGAATGTCACGGTGATCGTAAGGCGAAATGCTACAGACATAGGCGTACTCACTTGGAGATACACGTAGACCACGAACACGACTGATGCATGCCAACATCGTGTTGGATGCTGGGCCAGACAAACATACGATTGGCGCCTACCCAACAAAATGCGAAGCCCACGCATCGTGTGAGCCCACGCATCGTGTGAGCCCACGCATCGTGTGAGCCCACGCATCGTGTGAGCCCACGCATCGTGTGAGCCCACGCATCGTGTGAGCCCACGCATCGTGTGAGCCCACGCATCGTGTGAGCCCACG
>VFFB01000081.1 GCA_018882585.1 Candidatus Kapaibacterium sp. | reverse complement strand
CCACCGGAGCAGATCGTCTGATCAGCCGTTATCGAGCCTGCCGTCAGGTTGTTCACCGTCACCGTGATGACATTGCCCCACTCGCTGCAAGCAAGGCTGTTCAGCGTGCTTGTCGTAATACGACGATACTTCGCGTCGGCTGTCAGTGCGCCGGCATCATACGTTGACGACGTGGCACTCGGAATGTCGTTCCACGTGGAGCCGTTGTCCGTGCTGATCTTCCATTGATACGTCAGTGAACCATCAGCGACCGGTGCCGTCTCAACTGTAAAGGCTGCGGGGTCACCACCGGAACAGATCGTTTGATCCGTTCCCATGACACCTGCCGTCAGGTTGTTCACTGTGACCGTCACTTCGTTCGATGTTGCTGAGCAGGCAACGCTGTTGAGCGTGCTTGTTGCGATACGGCGATACTGGGCATCGGCCGTAAGTGTTCCCGGAGAATAGGTCGATGACGTGGCGCCACTAATGTCAGACCAGTCCGGCGTTGTCAGATTCGTGTTGACCTGCCACTTGTAGGTTGGCGTTGCACTTCCAGTTGCATCGACGGAACCCAGTTGGGCTGCAGCCGTTCCAGAGCAGATCGTCTGTGTACCTGTGATTGAGCCGGCTGTCACGTCATTCACGGTTACCGTCCACGTGCCGTCCGACTGTGCAGGCAAGGCCGTGCAGGTAGCGTCCTTGGCGTAGCGACGATAGCTCGTTGTTACCGTCAACCCTGCCGGAGGCGTATAGGTGTTCCCTTCAGCGCCGGAGATGGCGGTCGCGAAGTTATCTGCCGATGAGCGCCACGAATACGTGATGGTACCTTCGCCACCGGATGCATTCGTGATGCTGCCGATCACGGACGGCGTTCCGCCCGAGCAGATCGTCTGTCCTGTTGTGGCGATGCCTCCAGACAAGAACTGCGGACGTACCGTCACGGTCCATGTGCCCGTCGAAGCCGTTGCCGTCGTGTTACACGTGCCGTCATTGGCGTAGCGACGATAACTTGTCGTTGTCGTCAAACCGGCAGGAGGCGTATATGTTGCCGACTCAGCGCCACCGATGGCTGCCGTGTAGCCATCGGCCGACGAGCGCCACGAATACGTGATGCTGTTGTCGCCACCACCGGCTGCTGTCGTGCTGCCAATCTCCGCAGGTGTACCTGCGTAGCAGATCGTTTCGCCGGTGTTTGCGATCTCGCCAGAAGTAAATGCCGGACGCTCGTTCACGGTCCAAGTACCCGTAGCCTCCGACTCGTTCTGGTCGGTTACGGTCACCTTGTACGTGCCGGCTGCAAGATTCGTAAGGTCTTCCGATGTAGCGTATGCAACGGTGTTCTTGGTCCATGCATACGTGTACGCCGGCGTACCTCCGTCAGGTGTGATGTTCAGCGCGCCCGTCGATGTGCCGTTGCAGACAAGATCGACCGAGCTTGTCAATGCCACCGTCACCGGCGTACCGTCACAGGCACCAGATGGCTGGAAGCCAATAGCGGCGTCGCCGTCAGTACCGCTGGTCAGGTACGGGCTGTAATCTACGCTTCCAGCAACCGAGGCAGCAATGACATGAGCCTTCTTGGTGCCATACCAGTTGCACTCGGCGTTGATGGCACCGTTATTCGCGTTGACGTTAACAATTGCGTAGGCAGTAGTTCCAACTATGGAATTGTTGGAGACGCTTAACGTTGTTCCATTATTTGCCGTGTTACCAATAGGGTACACATAGGCCAGAATTCCGTTGGCGCAGCCACTAATTGCATTGTTGATGATTGTAGTCGTATTCCAATCAACGGCGTTGTCTACTTCGATACCTCGATCGAAGCCGGAGACGACGTTTGACGAGATCGAAAGCGAATTCAACGATCCCGGCAGGGTATTGTACGACGGCGCGTCGTTACGACCTTGCACGTTAATTCCGTAACAAATCGACGACACTAAGCCACGATTCTCCGTGACGGTGTTGCCGCTGATGGTTATGCCAGAATACGTGCCGTACTTCAGGTTGATGATCATGCCACGAGGATTCGTGTTCAGACCATTGTTGGTCAGCGTATTACCAGAGATCGTCGCATTCGACATCTTCTCGATATACATGGCCGCCTGATTGTTGACAGGACCGTTGTTTGTGAACGTATTGTTCGAGATGGTCACATTGCTCATGCTTCCAGGCGTTCCGCTGCTTTGGCCAACGTAAAAAGCCGAGTTTGCATTGGCATCGAACGTACATCCCGTGATTGTGATACCGTCGATACCAGAGGCCATTGAACCATAGTATCCAGAGCTGTTTGCATAGAACGTCGAGTTCTGAATCACCCAGTCCTGCATCGTACCCGAAGTGTTGTTTAGGTGAATGCCGTAGCTCGAGTTACCGTAGAACGATACTCCATCAATCGTGAGGTGGTTCACCAGTTCTTGGGTGTAAACACCCTTCGATGATCCACTGATTTTCAAGTTTCGCAGATATGCACGCGTGGTTGCATCAGTACCAGAACCGGCAGCCGTATATGTAACAACGGTGCCTCCAACCTTCCGAAGATTCGTTCCAGCACCCTGGCCCGTGATATCGAGACGCTTGTTGACGGTGATGACTTGGTCTAAGTATGTACCGTCGTTGATGTTCACCACATCACCAGCGGTAGCAACGGTGATTCCACGCTGTACCGAACCGGAGTTCGGTGTGACGTAAACGTTGTTAGCCTTGACACGGACAAAGCCCGTACCATCCGTTGCGTCATCAACGCCATGACGGATACGATCCTCGAGAGCGAACAACTCGCTCAACGTCATGCCGCTGCCCTTCTTGCCATCGAACGTGACATTGGTGGCGTCGACCTGAACCGTTGCATTTGACCCTGCTGCTCCAAAGTTCGAATTCAGTCGAATATCAAGCGCTGGCTTGTTTGACACTGGCGAGTTGATTGCCGTATTGCCAAGATTCAGAGTTCCGGCGACTCCACTTAGGCGGATATAACCGCGGTCGGCCGTTGGTATTGACGTGTTCAGCACAACGTCTGTCATGCTCACATTGGCCAAGTTGCTGTAGCCAAGGAAGCTCAAACCAGCCGATGTATATGTTCCTGTGAAGGTCACGTCGTTCAGAGTCACCGTACCGATGGCCGGTGCGCTGGCCTGATCTACGTATCCGCCAAGAAGGTAGAGACCAAAAAGTCCGCTTCCATTTGAGCCTTGGAAGTCAACGTTCGTCAGCGACATCGCACCAAGCATACGGAATGCATACAGATCGGCAACGGAACTGTTTCCGTTGAACGTCACGTTCGTAAGCGACACGCCACCGATCTGGGCCGTTGTGTTGTCTGAGGAGTTGAATGCAAGCCCAAGACCTGTATTGTTCGTGAACGAACTGTTTGAAACCGTGAAGCCATCAACAGAATGTGATGCTGTACGGATACCAATAGAACCATTGCTCGAGAATGTCGAGCCGGTGATGATGACGTCCGTCAGCGTGCTTGTTGCTGGAGACATGTTCGAGACAAGACCATGGCCCGTGTTACCCGTGGCCGTGATATTGTCGAACGTGAAGTAGCCCATCGAGCCACCAGAGATCAGAATACCGCTGTTGTTGTTGCCCGTGCCACCGGATGCACCGGTTACATGGACGTCCTTCAGGATCTGACGTGTTGAGGCATCTGTTCCGCCTGCAGAGTAGACGATCGTTGACGTACCACTGACGGCGGCCGTAATAACCGTATTCGACGCCGGATTGCTTCCGCTGCCCGCACCGTCAATCGTCAGACGCTTGTTGACTGACAGGTTTTCGGTGTACGTGCCTGCGCAGACCTCGATAACGTCACCGGCTGTTGCTGCAGTGATGGCGCTTTGAATCGTGGTGTACAGCGCTGTGCCAATTTTGACCGGCTTATACGTAACGACCGTCGGGGCAGACGTCGTAGCTGAACCGAACCGGTCGGTGACGGTGATTGTATACGTGCCGGCTGCGAGATCGGTGATCGTATAGGGGGAGTACGGAGGAGCGGAAAGAAGACCCGAGGAACCGGTTTCCTGTCCCGTCCAGGAGACGACGTAGTCAGGTGCATCCGATGCACGAGAGAACTCCACCTTGATTGCACCGCTACCACCTACGTCACACCACGTGTCGGTGACCGTCAATGCATCGATAACTACCGGATAGCCGGCACAGTCGCCGTTTGGATCGTATGCAAAGTCCTGGCCGTCATCATTGTTCACCAACCACGGTGTGTAACCAACATTGTTCTCAGAAAGGTCCGTATCCAAGGCCGTACCGGTGATAAGCGTCTTGATCGTGTTGTAGTTGGCCGTTCCGTACCAGTTACACTCGCCGTTATTCGTACCTGGAGTCGACACTCCGGATTCGAAGACTATTGCCTTACCATCGGTAGTGGCATTGTAGCTAACGAAGAAGCTGTTCTCCGTGATCTCTACGTTGTTGTACGTGGTTCCGCCTGCGCGCTTGCGCAGACGAACCACGTCGCTGGTTCCGCCTTGCGGCGCAACCGTGTTGAATGTGTTGTTCGAAATCTTCGTCGTGAAGTAGGTCGATGATCCGGCACCCTTGTCGTCGTTGAGGCTGACCCCATAGGCGACGGGGCCGATCACGTTCCTCAGAACACTCAATCCTGCGGGACTCAGATCACCGATGTTGCCTTCGCCCAGCGTTGCAACGCCGATGTGCACGTTCGAGATGGTGTTCGACGTGATATTAACGTCTTGGCTTGCGCGATCCGTCATGCGAACGGTCACACCATATGCGGCTGTCGCAGCAGTTGCCGGATTGGCGTCACCCAGATCAATCGTGTTCTCCGTTACCACTGCTTCATGAACACCATCAAGTGCAACACCGCGAGCGTCGCCTCCGTTGTACGCGCCGATGCAGTTATTAGCGATTGTCAGCGCATTGACGTTCTTGGCACTGATGGCAGCAGCACCGCTGGCATCAAGCTGGTCAATGTTATTGTACTGAATGGTCCAGTTCGAAGCACCGGCCGCCATGTGAGCAACGATCGGATTCACAGCGTTTGTGCCGTATATCCTATTGTTGAGGATTGAGACATAGCTCCACGTTCCAGACATGCTGCCGACGTAGGCGTTATCACCGGTGAAAGCAAAACCGTCGATCTTGACGTCATTTGCTTCAATGATGAAGGCGCAGTTCTGCATCTTCGATTCGGCGCTACGGCCAGCGGAACAATTGTTCACACCGGCGTGCGCACCATTGATCGTCACACGCTTGTTGACCGTCACGTTTTCGGTGAAGGTTCCTGCAGTTACGTTGATCGTAGCACCGGCTTCGGCATCCGTGATGGCATTGCCGATGGTCGGATAGATACCTTCGACGAAGGAGCCACCCGAGACGTTTGCGAACGAAGCGTTCTTCAGACCCGTAAACGTGTTGCCTGAAAGTACGCCAGCGACCTTGCTGGTTGTTGTACCATCTGCTGTATTTGTTTCCTTGTAGTAGTAGCCAGTGACGGGATTGGTGAAGGTGTTACCCGTGACCGTGACCGTTCCGCTGACATCGGCAAGGCGGATGCCGTTATCAACACTTGTGAAGGTGTTGTTCGTGATCGTGATGCCATGCGTGCCTTCAGTATTGGCAATGGCGCGAACCAGGTTCGTGAAGGTGTTACCTGTGAACGTGATGTTCGTGGGTGCACCATACCAGTCGCCGCCGAAGCCGCGCTGCGACTTGGTCAGAACGCTGTTCTTGACTGTCGTGTTCGACGAACCTTTGGCTCCGATGATGCGGGCGTCGGCGACAGCCGTATTCTGATGGTCGAGCGTGAAGCCGTCGATCGTGCCGCCGTCTGCCGAGAAGCGCACAAGGGCAGCCTCTTCGCCTGCACCGGCCGTTGATGTGATGGTTGTTTTTACCGCACCGGCAGGTGCTTCCAGCGTTACGCCGTTCGTCGTGAAGTTCACGCGCTCGTTGTACGTACCTGCATCAGCCTTGATAACGAAGGCCGTGCTGACAGCCGTGCCACCCGTGGCGATCTCCATGGCCTTGGCAATGGTTGCAAACGGAGCCGAAGCAGTGCCGGGGTTGGCATCGTTACCTACGGCCGTCGTCGCAACGTCGCCAGTTGTCACATTGTCATTAACAAACAGCGGATTGCCATAGATGATAACGTCCGTCGTTGCAACGTCCGTACAGCCATTGGCATCCGTAACGGTTACGGTATACGTACCGTTAGCCGCCGTGGTAACGTTCAAGATCGTCGGATCTTCATCCGTCGACGTGAAGCCGTTCGGGCCTGACCAGCTATACGTGTAACCGAGCGTGCCGCCGGTTGTCGTGGAAGACAGCGCAAGCGTCTGCGTATAGTACTTCGGGCTGTTGCTCGAAGCGGATATATCAAGTACCGCAGGTTGCGTTACGACGATTCCCGTTTCCGTCACGAACGTTCCGTTCTGGTCCGTCACCGTGACGTTGTACGTGTTGGCGGGGATGTTGATGAGGTCCGAAGCCGTCGAACCACCCGGCGTCCATGCGTAGGTATAGTTCTTACTCGGCTTGCCCGACGTTACCGGCGACTCGTTCAGCGTGATCGAGCCGTTGGATTCGCCGTAGCACTTCACGTTGACAACCGTCTTGGTGAACGTGAAGCCCGTGCCGTTACAGTCGAGCGACTGGAAGCCAACAACGCCCGAAGCCGTTTCGTCGGCAAGGGTCCAGGGGTCGTAATCGACGTTGCCCGTGATACGCTCGACAATGTTGTTACCAGCCGTCACGCCAAAGTAGTTACACTCAGCCGTGAGCACTGCAGCGTTGCCGTTGACGATGGACTTGCCACTGTTCTCGGCACGCCTGAAGTGGTTACCCGTGATGGAAGGTAGTGCCGGCAGCACCACGCCATTGTCGATGTTCAGCGCAGCGTAACCGCCGCCCCCTGATCCAGATGTCGTGATGTTGTTGTTCTCGATCTTGAGGCTTACAACACCGGCCGTGGACGTACCGCTGAGTGAAATACCGTTGCGCAGGGCCGAGGTAATGTTGTTGTCCTTGATCGTCAGCTCGCGGATCGTGTTACCGGTCTGTGCCACACCGTCGGCACCGGCATGCAGGATGCGGTTGCGCTCGATGCTCACGATCGACAGTGAGCTAAGACCGCGAAGCTGGATCGAGCCCTCGACATCCGAGTCCGTGATAGTGATCTGACGGCTACCGTTACCGATGGCCGTTGTGACGGCACGGATGTTCTCACCCGTCAGGCGACCGATCTTCGACTCGTCGATGATCAGCGCTCCGCCACGGCTGTGATGCACAAGTCCGTCGGTCGGCAGTGTTGTGAAGTCTTTCGTTGCATCGATCCACACATTATTGAGTGTGGTCGAGATCGTGGAGTTGTTCGACAGAATCGTGTTGGCCGAGGATGTGATCTTGACCTGGTCAAGGATCACCGTGCCGGCACCGGAGGTGATCGTCACGGCGCAGTTGATGGTCGACCAAGCGTCACCGGCACCACCCGTTTTGGCATTGTTCGCATTGCGTGTAGCAAAGCCGCTTGCATATCCACCATAGATCGACAGCGACTTCGTAATCGATACGCTGTTGTCGAGAAGGGGCGTTGAGCTTTGTACGATGCGGATCTCATTGCCGGAGTTGGCTCCGTCGATGGCGTCCTGCAGACGGAAATACGACTTTGCAAGCGTCTGATTCTTGACGGGTCCATCCTGATTACAGGCACCCGTGGGCTCGAAGCCTCGGGCGTCACCGTTACCGTCGTTACCACCGGCAGCATTATGCTCGCGATACTTGATGGCTTCGACACCTCCTTGGATGTAGGTGGCAACGAGTGCTGCGTCGTTCGAACCGTACCAGTTACAGGTTGCCGAAAGGCTGCCTGTACCCACGTGCTTGATAGCTTTTGAACCGGATGCAACTGCTGCGAAACCATTGTTCGTGACCGATACGACCTTAGTCGTGATGTTTCCGTCAACACGGATACAGTTGTAGTTGTCGGTCGCGCCATCCTTGAACAGGTTATTCGTCACGGTCACCGTGTCGGTAACCGAACCCAAGCTCAGATTCAAGGCAGCGAAGTTGGCGCCCTGAGACGTGTTGTTACCGTCGAACTCATTGTATGTGATGACCGTACGGCCACAGGCGCCTGTCACGATCACTGCATCGTCTTGGAACGAGTTGAAACGATTCTCGGTGACGAGGATATTGGTACTCACGCCGTCGACCTTCAGGCCATAGTACATGCCTGTACCGTTGAACGTACAGAGCGACACCGAAAGGTCGCCCCATCCCAGACCGGTGGTGGTCAGGTATGTCCCTGCATTGAAGGTGCTGTTCGACACCGTCACAATGGCACCGTTGGAATTACCCGCGATGGCTGAAGCGCCACCCGGTATGTCAAACGTCGCTCCATCGATCGTGAAGGTTCGGTTCGCACCTACAAGGGTAAAGGCCGAATTGATGGTGCGGCCTCCGGCATCAATGGTGACGTTCTTGTCTACGTTACCGGCACCGGCAAATGCTGTGGCGCCTTGCAGATAGATGTAGTCACCATTGGCGGCCTCATCAATGGCCTTTTGTATGGTTGCAAATGGCGCAGCTTCGGTACCGGCATTTCCATTATCGCCAGTTGCCGCATTCACATACCATTCGCCTTGAGCGTATGCCGACACCGTAGTAAGCAGCGCAAGCAGCAACGTGAGTAACCGTGATCTCATATAATCACCGTGGGAGTAGATGAAGAATAGTTGTTTTCGTTTTGGGTGTGATTCAAGACACAGTCCTCCATGCCACATACGTAACATGTCGTACCCGGCAGAAGAAGTTTTGTCTCGTGGTGCAGAACGATCATCAATCTTGGATCAGGGGGCGACGAGGCTCTGTGATACAACATGCCAGTTGCCAGCGCTGAACACGATGCTGATCGACTCGTTGTCGTCAAGGTTGAAGTTGGCACCACCGCCATTGATGTTGTTGCCATTCGGATTGACTGCCACGCCTGCTCCGCCAGTTTCACACTTGATGATCAGGAAGCGGCCGTTGGCGGGTGCAGCAGGAAGGTTGACCTGGGCTCCGGCCGTTGTTGCAATGATGATGTGGTCATCGTCGCCGGCGTCGACGACGTATGGGTTTGCCGCTGTCACCTCTACGCGATGTCGAATGGACGACGAAGTGTGCAACGCACCGATTTGTGTTAAGGGTGCGCTGAGCTCAATACCAGTTTGGCCAGTGATCGTGGTGAACTCTGAAGCAGGTGTACCGTCGAATCGAATGTAGCTGTCGGTCGTGCCCATCGTCAGCAGGTCGTTGTCAGTACGGATCTCTTGGATGACTCCACCCGATGTTTTTGAGTACAACCAGAAATCCCCGGTCTCGTTTTCTCCGCCAAGTTGCAGATACGCGAGTGCGTCTGATGCACCGAAGGCCTGCAACTGAAGGGCCCAGTCATCCGGATCGATCGCCTCTTTGCGGAATCGTGCATAACCGCCCTTTGTGTCGCCGCCGGTTACGACCGTTGCATCAGCAATTACCTCGTTGTTGGCTGTGACCGTCAGGAGAGCCGTTTGATCCCACGTCTTTCCCGTGTTGTTCCAGCGCAGCGTATTGCCTTCGACAGTTCCCGGGGCCAACGCGCCGACAGACGTCGCGTCGAAGTCTTCAAGTTTGAGCGTTCCATTTTTGACCTTTGCCGTTGTTACGGCTTCGTCGCCGATGTCGGCAGTGGCCAACAACCCTGACGAAATATTACCGGAGGTTGCCTTGAGAACACCATTTGTAGTCAGATATGAGATGTTCAACAACGCTGTTTCGATCGAAACGGTCACATCACCTCTGACCGTAGCTGTCTCGTCGTCTCCATCAATCCATAGGTACGTGGATGATGTTCCCATCTTCAGAACGTCCGAATCGGTACGGATCTGTTGAACAAATCCTGAAGGCGGCATCGACGTGATCACGAAGTCCCCTTGATCATTCTCTCCGCCAAGGATCAGCTCGGCATATGCATCTCCCGTACCGTCGGCACGCAATATCACGTCGAAGTCGGTTGGACCAGCTGTCGCTTCACGGATTCGCAAGTAGCCGCCCAGCTTATCAATGCCAACAGTTCGCGTAGGATCGACGATCAGATCACCATCCGCTGAGATTCGCATCTTGCTCGTCTCGACCCAGGAGCCAGAACCCGCACCGTTCCAACGGAGCGTATTGCTGGTCGTCGTACCAGGTGGGACGGTGCCAATCGAGGCCGGATCAAGATCCTCGAGTTTCAGCGAACCATTTTTCACCTTCGCTGACGTCACGGCTTCGTTCGCAATGTCACCCTCGAGAATGCCCGTAGCGTCATCAGCAAGTGTGGCGTTCGCCCCCCAACGGGTCAGTTTCCCAGAGGTTGGTGCAACAGGGGTCAGCACGACGGTACCCGATACATCGGAAAGCGTGTACGTGCGGACTTCACCACCTGTGATCGGGGCAAGCGTCAGTACTCCCCTGTCACCCTGTGCGTCCAGCAGTTGCAGTCGCGTTGGGTTTTGGGCCGACGCCGAACCTGCCAGGAAGACGCCTGTGGCAACGGTTGCGATGAGCTTATGTGTGAACTTCATGTGAGCGATCTCCATGTTCGCATGTTTTCTTCTTAGTTGCCGATGACGTACCAGTTGGCGCCATCGCAGACGATGGTCTTGCTGATGTTTCCACCACCCGTGATCGTATAGGTTGCGAGGCCGTCGATGGTCTCTCCACCACTACCATCAAGCACAATGTTACCTGCACCAGCGCTCTTGATGATGTACATCCGTCCGGCGTGTGCACTTGCCGCAGGCAGGTTGATCGTGATTTCAGTCGCATTTGTAGCCACAACGATGTAGTTCGTTCCGTCCAGCGTCATGCCGGCTGCCGTGGTAGCAACCTTGACTTTCATACCTGCGTTGAACGTGGCATTTCCGTCAACGTCAATGTCTCCGGATGATGTGACTTCCAAACCCGATGTGGCAACCCACTTGCTGCCATTCCAACGGAGTGTCTGGTCGTTTGTCGTGCCCTTATCGGTCGTCGCAATCTCGGTCTCACCAGCTGCCGTGAGGCGTCCGTCTTCATCAACCGTGAAGGTTGTAATCTTGGTTGTTGAACCGGATACTCCGCCGTACGAGCCGGCGGTAACGGCTGTCGAAGCGAGTTCATCACCTGCAACTGCGCCCGTTGCGATCTTGGTGGCGGTAACTGCGTTATCGGCAATCTTCGCCGTCGTCACGTTGGCGTCAAGGATCTTCACTGTCGTAACTGCGTTGTCGGCGATCTTCGCCGTCGTTACGTTGGCATCCAGGATCTTCACTGTCGTAACAGCGTCATCTGCGATGTCGGCCGTCTTGACTTCGCCGTCCTTGATGTTCTCTGTTTGAACAGCATTGTCGGCCAGCTTGTCGTTCGTCACGGCATCTGCTGCAAGCTTGCCGTTCGTCACGTTCAGGT
>VFFB01000185.1 GCA_018882585.1 Candidatus Kapaibacterium sp. | reverse complement strand
CTCCCGGGCAGGGTAGACGTCGGTAAGCACCAGGACGTCGGCATCGTCGAACGACAGCGCGAAGTCCTGGTAGAAGTCCCGTGTGCGCGTGTACGTATGCGGCTGGAAGACGGCCACGATGCGGCGTTTCCATCCCCGCCGTGCCGCTGCAAGCGTACTACGGATCTCGGTGGGGTGGTGGGCGTAGTCGTCAACGACCAGCACGTCCTTGGAGGTAGTGCCCTTGATCTCGAACCGGCGGTCGACGCCGCCGAACTCGCGAAGGGCCTCGGCGATGACGTCGGGCGCAATCCCAAGCTGGATCGCCGAAGCGCAGGCCGCCAGGGCATTCCGCACGTTGTGTTCGCCGGGCGTGTTCAGGTGGATGCGCACAAGCTCGGCGCCCTTGTGCTGCAGCGTAAAGGTGGTGGATCGCTCGCTGAAATCAAGGTCGACGGCGCGGACGTCGCATTGTGGCGACAGACCGTAGGTGACGACCTTTTTGGCGATTGTTGGAAGGATCTGGCGTACGCCCTGATCGTCCAGACAAACGATGGCCGTTCCGTAGAACGGAATGTTGTTGGTGAACTCGGTGAACGCACCTTTGATGTCGTCCAGATCATCGTAGATGTCCAGATGGTCGGCCTCGACATTCGTCACGATGGCGATCGTGGGCAACAGCGAAAGGAACGACCTGTCATACTCGTCGGCCTCAAGCACGATCCAGTCGCCCGATCCCAGTCGCGCATTCGTTCCGCCAAAGCCCTTGAGTTTGCCGCCGACGATGACCGTAGGGTCGATGCCGGCCTTCATCAGGATGAGGCCGCACATGGACGTCGTCGTGGTCTTGCCGTGGGTTCCGGCAATGGCCAGACAATACTTCAGACGTGACATTTCCGACAGCATCTCGGCACGTCGCAGGATGGGGATCTTCCGGCGCATCGCCTCGGCCGTCTCGGCATTGTCGGCAGGGCGTACGGCACTGGAGTAGACAACAACGTCTGCTCCAACCACGTGTTCGGCGGCATGGCCGATCATGATGGTTGCACCACGAGCCGCAAGGTAGTCGGTGGTGTCGCTGCGTTGCAGGTCGCTGCCGGTAACGGTAAAGCCCTGCGTAAGCAGGATCTCGGCGATGCCGCTCATGCCGATGCCGCCGATGCCGACGAAGTGGATGTTGCTGACGGACGAAAAGGTCATGCGTAGAACTCCGGTCTGCGGTCGGCAAAAATGTCGTTGATGCTGTTGAACGACTTCTTCCGTGTTGCCGCCGGATCGATGTCGGTGATGAGTACGGCATCGGAATGATCATCAGCCTCGGCCATGCGTTGTCCGTTGAAGCCGTAGATCGCCGACGCTCCGTTGAACAGCAGTTCCTCGTCGCCCCTTGTCTCCGTCCCCGTACGATTGGCTACGGCCAGGTAGACCTTGTTTTCGAGGGCTCGGGAGGGCATGGAGATATGCGAGACGTTGGTGACCAGATTTGAAGGACAGACGATCAGGTCGGCACCGCGCAGTGCCAGGGTACGGGCTGCTTCCGGGAACCGCCAGTCGTAACAGATCATGGTACCAAGGTTGCAATCGAGCCGGGGAATGTTCACCACGAAGAAGCCGCTGTTGCCCTCGGCAAAGCAGTGTCGCTCCTTGTAGAACAGGTGCGTCTTGCGGTAGGCCCGAGGCTCCTGGCCGGGCACGATGATGGCCGCGCTGTTATAGACCACGTCGCCGTCAAGTTCGGGAAAGCCGACAACGATGACGCGATCCATACGCTCGGCAACGTCACGCAAAGCCGTGATCGAGGGTCCGGTAAGGGGCTCGGCAACAACGCGCACTTCGTCGCGCGAGAGAAAGAAGTAGCCCGACGTCGCAAGCTCCGGGAAGACGATCATGTGCGCGTCTGTATCCGATGCCGTACGCACCATGAATTCGAGATTCTCATGCACGGCATGAAGGGCCGGACGAAACTGCACAACGGCAAGGCGCATCATCAGAAGGAGACAGCGATGGAAAAAACATTGGTTGTTGGAACGACCATGATGGACGAAACACGTCCACAGCCATCCGGCATAAATGGCTCGGCCAGGTCGAACACCTGCTCCCGCAGGACGTGGACAAGCAAGGCCGTGCCGACGCCCACGGCGTAGCCGGCCATGACGTCGGTGATGTAATGCACACCGAGGTTCATCCGTGCAAAGCCGGTCCAAAGGGCATAGCCTACCGACGGTGCTATGACGTACCATTCGGGATAAGCCAAGGAGAGCGACGTTGCAAGCGCTGCCGAACCTGCGCTGTGTCCGCTCGGAAATGATGCATCGGTTGGCGTCTCTCCATTCCGTATGCAGTCGGGATATGCCTGAAACGGACGCGCTCGTCCGAACAGCTCCTTCAGTCCGTACGTCACGGCATAGGTTGCAGCCAGGGTAGTGGCCATCTGGATTCCTGCCCGGGCCATACGCGGAGCGGTCTCGCAGTTGTCGAACGACAGTACGTGCGAGCCAAGGAACAACGCGGAGGGCAGGCCGATACCGAGGGGTAGGAGCGTGTTCGACACTGCCTTGGACGATGCTGTAAGTGCCGGACTATCGATCCCGTTGATGCTGTGGGTGATCGACGCGTCCCACGGAAGGTCCGGACAGGGCTGTGC
>VFFB01000080.1 GCA_018882585.1 Candidatus Kapaibacterium sp. | reverse complement strand
GTCAGGTACGAGTGTATCCCCAGCTCCCACGTATCGCGGAAGGCCTTGATCATCTCGGGTTCTTGCGTCAGGTCTTCGTCTCTGCCGTCCTTCACATCCCGCTTATTCACAAACGGCTGGAAGTTGCTGCCATACTTGATGCCATACGGTGGGTCGATATAGATCATCTGCACCTGACCCGCCATGCTCTCCTTCTGCAGTAGCGAGTTCATCACCAGTAGGGAGTCGCCGGCAATCAGGCGGTTGCTCCAGCCGCGGTCGTGCTTGTAAAAGCTGATCGCTTCGGACAGCTTCAGGTTCTCGAAGGGGGCATTGAATAACCCCATCTGCATCAGGTCCGACATGCTGTTAGCGCCTTTGACCTGCTTTTGCAGTGCCGAAAGGATACTTGCCGGGTCGATACGCTCGTGCACGTGCAGCGACACCGTATCCACCTCGAAGGACGTCCGCTCTGCCTTGCCGGTCCAGTTCAGATATGGCTCCTGCATGCGCTTGAGTGTTGCAAGCGCCTCGCGCATGGCCTGCACATCGTCGGATGCCAAGGCATCGTCGATGATCTTCTCGACCGCCGCGCGGGCACTGTCGAACTGCAGCGCCGGATCGATGTGTGGATCGTAGGCCCACTCCTTCGGGGGTGACGGCGGGTCGCCGGCAGAATCCACGAGACCAACCTCGGGAATATTCTTCCGTGTTTGCTCGTCGTGCCGATACGAAATGATCTGCGTGTCGGACGCTTCGGTACGCTTTGTGCTCTTTGCCATGATCCATCTTGAACGTCAATACGAATAGGCCGAACCTACGGGAAAACCCGCAAGCGCGAAAGCAAAGAAACATGCGATGAATATGCGACGTCATACGTCGCAATGTAGGGGCGCGGCATGTCGCGCCCGATGACTTCCCATGGCCGACGAACGGATTCTGGCACCCCTCTCCGTCCGTCAGGATGGAGAGGGGCCGGGGGTGAGGCGCACCCGCCCATTCGACAGTTCAACGATGTTGTTGGCGTCGCTGATGGTGTTCAGGCGGTGGGCGATGATCATGACGGTGACGCCGCGGAATTCCGTGCGTATGGTGTGCTGGATGATGGCGTCGGTCTGGACGTCGACGCTGGCAGTGGCTTCGTCAAGGACGATGATGCGGGCTCTGGTGAGGATGGCGCGGGCCATACACAGGAGCTGACGCTGACCCTGCGAGAAGTTGATGCCGTTTTCTGCAACAGGGGCGTCGAGGCCGCCGGGTAGTGCGCGGATCGCACCGTCAAGTTGGACACGACGCAGCGCGTTCCACACATCGTCGTCGGTGCACTCGCGGAACCGGTCAAGGTTGCTGCGCACGGTGCCAATGAACAACGTGGGGTCCTGCGGGATGATGGCCACCGACCGACGCAGACGCGCAAGCGGGACCGTGGCAATGTCGATGCCGTCGATGCGGATGGTGCCACGCTCTGGTTCGATAAACCGGAAGAGTGTCTGGAAGAGGGTGCTCTTGCCCGATCCCGTGCGCCCGATAACACCAACGGTGCTGCCGCCGTCAACACTGAAGGTAACGTCCTGCAGCACAAGCGGCAGATGCGCTGCATAGCGCACGGTAAGGCCCTCGACGTCGATGCGGCCGGCCGTAGGCCACGGTGTTTGCTCGTCCAACGCTGGCTGACGCGTGGTGGTGGGCTCTGCGCCGAGCTCGGCGTAGTGGACCAACCGTTCGACACTCGTCATGCGCGACTCGACTTCCGAAAAGGCACGCACCGTCCAGTTGAGCGACCCCCAGAAGCTGAGCGCAAAGGTCAGCACAACGCCCGCAGCGCCGGGCGTGATGTGTCCCTGATGCGCCAGCACCACGATGCCCATGCTGGTGGCCAAGGCCACCAGACCGCTGATGAGCGGCACCCGTACCGAGAACCAACGGTTGAGCAGGATGCTGCACCAGTACATGCGCTGATAGCGTCCCAACACGTCGTAAAAGACGTCCATGAAGTACTGCTCTCGGCCATAGCCGTGAATGACGTCAAGGCCCGTTACCAGCTCCTTGAAATGGGCGTAGCGGGGCGACCTCGAGATGGACTCCAGACGCTTGGCTTCGCGGGCGGCACGACGGTAGTCGCGCTGCAGACGGTAGTACACAAGCAGGACCGGGATAAGGACGACGACGATAAGGGGCAGGACGCTGATGATAAGGACGAGCGAGCCCAGCGTCTGGGCCAGCGACTTGAAGGACTGCTCGAAGTTCCACGACAGGTGGTCGTCTACGCCTTCCATGTCGCGCGCAAAGCGGTTAAGCACACGTCCCATCGGCGTGCTGTCAAAGAAGCGCAGCGGCGCCCCCAGCACGCCCTCCAACGCCGAGTCGTGAATGGTTCGTCCGGCCGCAGCCGCACGGTACAGCCATAGCAGACGCTCGCCGATCCAGCCGGAGAGGACGGCCATGCCGAGTAGACCGTAAACAATGATAGCACCCATGGGTGACATCATGGACGGGTCGTCCGTCCACCGTCCAAGCCACGAGGTCTGCACAATGGGTAGTCCGGCCAGCGCCGCCGCCGTCAGGATAAGTCCTGCAAAGGTTATGGGCGCAAGCACGGGGTGACGTCCGATCATGGCGCGGACGTAATGCAGGTAGATCCTGCGTCCAACGGCGCCCGTGGCGCGGTCTTCGTCGTCGGTCAGACGTCCCGTCTCTTCGTTCGACGACGTGTGCACGCTGTGTTCCACAACCGGTGCCGACACTGTAGCGTGCTGCTCGTCCGCCTCGGCCGGCATGGTGGTAAAGGCCGCAAAGGCGTCGTTCGTGCGCAGCAGCTCGTGGTACGCGCCCTGACATACAATGCGTCCGCTGTCGATGTAGATCACATGGTCGAAGCGCGACAGATGCTGCAGTCGGTGCGTCACCACCACGCGCGTGATGTCGCACCAGCGTCCGAACAGCAGTCGGTCTACAAGCACGTCTTCGGTATGCACGTCCACGGCCGACAGCGGGTCATCCAGATACACGATGCCCGGCCGGTGCCATACGGCGCGCGCGAGTGAGATGCGTTGTTTTTGTCCGCCCGACAGGTTCACGCCCCGTTCACCGATCTCGGTGTTCAGTCCTGCAGGCATGGCCGCCAGGTCTTGCATCAGGGCACAGTCTACAAGGACGGCATCGAGCGACGACGCATGGTCTGTGGCAGGCTCCACGCCAAACCGAATGTTGTCGGCCACGCTTGCATTCATGATGAATGCCTCTTGCGGCACATAGGCCGCCCGCGGCCGCAGGCCGTGTTCTACGCCAACGGGTTCGACATTGCCCCCTTGTGGCATCTGTATGCCAAGGAGCGTGCGCAGCAGGGTGGATTTGCCCGAGCCCACAGGGCCTACAATGGCCACGCTGGTTCCCGGGACAATGGTAAGCGTGATGTGATCAAGGGCAGGGTGGGGGGCATGGTGATACTGCACGACAACGTCGTGAGCTTGCACGCCTACGGCCGCGTCTGGCGGCGTAAGGGCACGTCCGTCGTGGTCGCGCACCGGCGCGTCGAAATAGGCCTTCAAACGCTGCGTAGCAACGCGGGCATGCTGCAGGTTAGACAACAGGTGCGAGATCATCCCGAAGGGCTCTTCGAGCAGGGCGAACAGGGCAAGGCAGGCAAAGACCATGGGGGCGGTAAGCGTGCCGCCCAGTGCGACGTACGTTGAAAAGCCCGCAAAGGCAACAATGGTCGTGGTGCTGATAAAGATCGCCGTCGACAACGCGTCGGTACGCACAATGCTCACGCGCGTAGCGATCTCGTTGCGCCGCACCTGCTGCACCTCGGCGTGCACGCTTGGTTCCCACGCATGATACTTGATCACGCGAATGCCATGCAGGATCTGCGACATCAGCGTCACGCGTTCATCGCGGAACTCCATCAGCCGGTGATCCAGACGTCGGTACCGTCGGGCCACAAACGTCGTCAGCGGCGCCATCAGCAGCAGCGTGGCGATCGACGCCAGGGCTGCCGGACCAAGGTAGACGAAGAGCGAGACCAACACGGCCGTCATCGTGATAAACGAGTTTGCAAACTCGGGCAGCATGAAGGCCGCCTCGGCCAGCGCATCGGTATCGCTCGACAAGTGATTCACCATGTCGCCCGTCTGCATGGCATTGCGCGACGACCGACGGAGCTGCAGTGCGTGACGTACCACACGACGGTTCATGCCGTTCACGATGCGGGCAAAGGCATTAAGCGCATTGAAGTACCAGTGTTGCTGGATCACGGCGCCAACGATGCCGGCAGAACCAAGGGCAACGGCCAGCAGGAGCAACCCTATTGGAATCGTAGCAGCGAGCGATGCTTCGGGCAATCGCAACAGCAGCGCATGCAGCAGCAGCGGCGTACCAAGGGCGATACTGATCTTGGCAGCGATCAGTACTGCCAGACGTCGGGACGGACGCTTTGCGGCAACGAACACACTGATGATAAAGCGACCGAACCGGTCAAGCTTCAGCGAGTCGAAGTCATCCAGTGTCGACCGAGGGTCGAGATCCTCGCGCAGCGGCGGAGCGTCTTCGACATCGAGCGCGCGCCGGCGTCCGGCACGAATGATCCGTCCGGCATCGACAAACAGCAGCGAGCGCAGGAATTGCTTCATGCAGCGGATCAGGTCCACCGCGGCAGCAGCGGGTCGGGCGCAACGTCCGACGCATTCGCCTCAAGGTAATCCAGCATGGGCAGCAGCGCATCGTCGATGCGCAGCATGGCATGCGTCGTGGCCCCCATAAACCCATCGTCCAGCATGCGGTCCACCATCGAGCTCAGATGATCGTAGTAGCCGGCCACGTTCCACAGACCGATCGGCTTGTTGTGCAATCCGATCTGTCGCCACGTCACGGCTTCGAAGAGTTCATCCATGGTGCCGAAGCCACCGGGGATCGCCAGGATAGCATGGCTGTGTTCCATCATCAGCAGCTTGCGGGCATGCATGCTCGGCACTTCGATCAGCTCGGTACAGGTCTCAAGGGCCACCTCTTCCGTGCGCAGGAAGGTAGGAATGATGCCGATCACACGGCCGCCGTGCGACAGCATGGCCTTGGCAACGTCGCCCATAAGCCCCACGGCGCCGCCACCGAAGACCAGTCCGATGTCGCGTGCCACCAGGGCCTCGGCAAGCTGCAGGGCCGCCTCGGTATATCGTCCATCCGTGCCCGACTTCGAGCCGCAATACACAAGCAGGTTCATGTCTTTGGGATAAAGAGTTGTTGTTTCAGGCCAAAGCGCTTCACCACGTTCTTGCGCAGGTGTGCCGTGGCCTCGTCGATCGAATCCGTAAACAGCACTAGTTCTCTGTCGATCTCGCTGATCGTACCGCGTTCGATCATCACGTCGAACAGCTCCATGATGTCTTTGTAGTACGTCGTATCGAACACCACGACGGGGAAGTTCGTGATCTTCTTGGTCTGCATCAGGGTGATGGCCTCGAACAGCTCATCGAGTGTACCGATGCCCCCTGGCATCACAACGAAGCCCAATGAATACTTTACGAGCATCACTTTCCGTACGAAGAAATGCTCGAACTCGACCATCACATCAAGCCACGGATTGGCATGTTGTTCGAAGGGCAGGCGGATATTGCATCCGATGCTTGTGGCACCGGCCTCCTTGGCGCCGCGGTTGGCAGCCTCCATGATGCCCGGTCCGCCGCCCGTCATTACCGTGAATCCCATCTCGCCCAAGGCATAGCCCATCTTGCGGGCCTCTTCGTAAGCGGGGTGATCTTCCTTGAAACGGGCCGATCCGAAGACCGAGATGCACGGGCCAACGAAGTGCAGTTTTTGAAAGCCGCGAATGAAGGCCATCATTACGCGGAGCACGAACCAGAACTCGCGCAGACGTGAGTGGGGTCCGCCAAGGAATTCGCGTTCTGTATTCTTCGAGGGTTGCTGCTGGGGAGGTCGCTGCTCGCTCATGACGACTTCGTCAGGATCGTGAACAAAAAGGGAAGGATGGCCAGGGCGAGCAGACACAGGATGATGCGCATCATGTAGGAATGCTGCAGGCGCTGACGCTCAGCCTCGTCCAGCATCATATCTGCCGCACGCAATCGGCCAAGTTTCTTGAAATTCGTCCACGCAACCCAGACCACACCAATGGTCACCAAGGCAAGAATGATATGCTGCATGACGCAAATTACCGGTTCCGTTGCTACGGAACGAACGGCAATCTTCGGACGTTCTTGACGCCGTGAGTACAAGCACCGACATCATCGTTCTTGGTGCCGGCTATGCCGGCCTTGCAGCAGCAGCATTATTGGCGGCCGAGGGACGTGACGTCACCGTCCTTGAAGCTCATGCCACGCTGGGCGGCTGTGCATCATTCTTCCGCGAGGGGGCAATGACCTTCGATGTGGGGGCGACGACGTTCAGCGGCGTCGAGCCGCATCAGCCTGCGGGCCGCGTCTTTGCGCGCCTTGGCATCACGCCCGAACTTGTGCAGCAGGACCCCGGCATGATCATCCGGATGGACGGACAGGACATTGTGCGTCATGCCGATCCCGACACGTGGATCGACACGATGTGCAGGATGTTCCCATCGGGTGATCAGCGTGGCTTCTGGTCATACCTCTATCGCATCGAAGCGGCCTCGTACGATCTTATCCGCGACCGTCCGTATCTGCCGCCGGCCACGTTGCGCGACGTGGTGCGCATGCTGCATCCGTCCAACGTCCGTGCCTTGCCGCTTGTGCCGGGACTCATCCGCCCGGTTGCGCATATCATGCGTCGCTTTGGTGTCGACACTGATCCGCGATTCCTGCGCTTCGTCAACGAGCAGCTCTTGATCTCGACGCAGCAGCATGCATCCAACGCCCCTTACCTTCCCGGCGCATTGGGGCTGACCTATCCATCCTCGACATGGTATCCTGTTGGTGGCATGTATCGTCCGGCACTCCTGATGATGCGCTCCATCACGGCCCGAGGCGGTCGCGTCCATTTCCGTCGCAAGGTCACCTCCATCCAACGCAGGAAGGGGGCATGGCAGGTAGCCACGCAGAACGGCGAGACGTACACGGCGCGCGCCGTCGTCAGCTCGATCCCCATCTGGAATATGCCGGACCTTACGGACGGACCTGTCCGCTCGTGGATGCAGCGGCATGCGCGCAGCAATGCCGACATCTGGAGTGCCGTAACGCTCTACCTTGGCGTCGAGGGACGTCCCAACCTGCCCACGGCCTACTATCAGATCCACGTTGACACGCCATTACCGCATTGCGCGAGCGACACCGTGTTTGTGACGGTGAGCAGACCAGATGACGACGCCAAGGCACCGGCGGGCGTCAGCACCGTCACCGTCTCGACGCATGCGCGCTGGACCGACTGGCAGACCACCTCTGCCGAAGCCTATGCCACGCAGCGCGAGCGCGTTATCAACGCCATCCTTGGCGTCCTTGAGCGGCAACTGCCCGAGATCGGTCTGCTGCCCCGCATCTACGTTGGCGCCGGCATGCCGCAGACGTGGGTGCATTACACACACAGGCATCACGGCTTTGTGGGCGGCATCCCGCATAACGTGCGACGTCCGATGCTGCTGCTGCCTCCCAACCAGACACCCTTTGCCGGTCTGTACATGATTGGCGACACCGCCTTCCCCGGCCAGGGCACTCCTGCCGTCATGCTCGGCGCTTGGAACACCGTCGAGCGGATTATGGAATAGGGGCGCGGCATGCCGCGCCCCTACGATACATCAATGCCACATGTAATTGTCGTATATTCCGTCCGAATACCGTACCAAATGAGGTCTTAATGAAGTACTCCACCCAGATCAAGCCTATCAGCTACATCAAGGCCAACGCTGCAGAAGTGATCAAGAACGTGTGCGAGACGCAGCAGCCCTACATCATCACTGTGAACGGCGAAGCGAAGGCCGTGCTACAGGACGTGCGTGAGTACGAAGCGATGCAGGAGCGTATGGCAATGCTTGAAATCATCGCGCAGGGGCAGAGAGAATACATTGAGGGGAAGACAGTGACGTTGGACGAAGCGATTGCAAACATTCGTGGCAAGGCTTCTCGTAAGGCAATGTCGAAGTCGTAACCATGCTACACGCGCTAAAGATCACGCTGACTGCACAGCAGGATTTAGCCAACGTTCACTCCTATCTCATCGATGCGGGATCGATGGAGTTAGCGGATCGATTCCTTGGGGAGGTGCGCCAGACGATGGAGGCACTCCGACAGTTTCCGCTGATTGGTGCAATGACGCAGTACGCGATCAACCAATCCATGCAGAGCTTGCGCCGGGTGTTGGTCTGGAATCACGTTGTTGTGTATTACGTGGTTGACGCGACCATTGTCATTGTCGCCGTTGTCGATGCGCGTCGGGATGTTGTGATGTTGCTGGCTGAACGTTCACAACGAACGGAGTGATACCACTCTGTCGCATGCACGCCTCTCCGTAACTTGCATGTCATGAGCGAACACGTCCATGCGATGTTCTCGGACATTGCGCCCAAGTATGACGTTACCAACACGGTACTGTCATTAGGCATCCACCACATCTGGCGTCGTGCCACGGTCAAGGCCAGCGGTGCGCGGCCGGGTATGCGCGTGCTGGACTGTGCCACGGGCACGGGCGATCTAGCCTTGGCCTTCAAGAAGACCGTCGGCCCTACGGGCAGGGTTGTGGGCACGGACTTCAACGCCGACATGCTGTCGTTTGCGCCTGCGAAGGCTCGCGCCCGCGGCCTCGACGTCGAGTTCGAAGTGGCCGACGCCATGGACCTGCCGTATGCCGATGCGACGTTCGACGTGGCGAGTATCTCGTTCGGCATTCGCAACGTGGACGACCCCGTGCGGGCACTTGGCGAGATGGCGCGTGTTGTTGTGCCCGGCGGCCGCGTCGTTGTTCTCGAGTTTGGTCAACCCCGTGGCCTTGTGGGTCTGTCGTACACGTTCTACAGCAAGTTTATCATTCCGTTCATCGGCGGACTGCTTACGGGCAATCGCAAGGCCTATGAGTACCTGCCTACGACGGCCGCGGCGTTTCCGTGTCGCCAGGACTTCCTTGACCGTATGCGGCAGACGGGACGGTATTCCGACGTGTCGTACCGCGAGCTTACCGGCGGTATTGCCTTCCTGTACGTCGGCACGGTGCAACGTCCATGAACGTCTGGCTTGCCGCCATTCGACCAAAGACGCTCGTGGCCGGCGCTGCACCGGTAGTCCTTGGGTCGGCACTTGCCTTCCATCACCACGAACTGCATCTGCCAAGCGCCCTCATCGCCTTGGCCTGCGCCGTGCTCATCCAGATCGCATCGAACTTTATCAACGAGCTGGAAGACTTCAAGCGCGGCGCCGACGAGCATCGTGTGGGACCGCTTCGGGCCGTGACCGCAGGTCTGATCACGCCGGCATCCATGAAGCGCGCGTCGTGGATGGTGGTCGGCGCGGCCTTCCTGCTGGGACAGCCGCTGGTATTCCGCGCAGGGTGGCCCGTCTTGGTCATTGGCGTGGCGTGTTTGGTGGCGGCATGGCTGTACACGGGCGGACCCTTTCCGTTGGCGTATAAGGGTCTTGGCGACGTCTTTGCCTTTGTCTTTTTTGGCGTCATTGCCGTCGTTGGCACGTACTACGTTCACACCGGCACATGGAGTGCCGACGCCTTCGTCGTCAGCATCGCTCCCGGCTGCTTGGCAGCCAACATCCTTGGCGTGAACAATCTGCGCGACATCCCTACCGACGCGCGCGTGGGCAAGCGCACCATTGCCGTGCGCATCGGCGCCACCGGCGCGCGCCTTCTGTACACCGTGCTCACCGCCGTTGCCATCCTTGCCCCTTCCCTCATCCTTGGCTCCGTGATGGGGGCATGGATGTACCTGCCGCTGGCAGCGATGCCGGTGGGCATCATCATGACGGTGCTGGTGTGGCGTCGCAGCGGAGCCGAGCTCAATACCGTGCTTGGCGGCACGGCAGCACTCTACGTGCTGTACACGCTGCTGGCGTCGATGGCACTTGTGATGAGCCGTGTGCACGCCCCCTGATGCGTAGATTTGCCGCATGACAAGAGATGAATTAGCACAGCGCATCTACGATGTTGCGCACCTGACGGGCGAGTTCACGTTGCGAAGCGGCATCGTGAGCAATGAGTACTTCGACAAGTATCAGTTCGAGTCCGACCCTACGCTGCTGGTTGCCATTGCCGACAAGATGGCGGAGTTCATCCCCGAGGGCACGCAGATGCTGGCCGGACTGGAGATGGGCGGCATCAGCATTGCTGCAGCCTTGAGCATACGTACCGGCATCCCGTGCGTCTTCGTGCGCAAGTCGGCCAAGGAATACGGCACGTGCAAGCTGGCCGAAGGACCGAGCGTCGAGGGCAAGCAGGTCCTTGTTGTCGAGGACGTGGTAACCAGCGGAGGCCAGATCCTACTGAGCGCTGCCGACCTGCGTGCACTTGGCGCGACCATCACGCACTGCGTGTGCGTGATCGACCGCGAGCAGGGCGGACGTGAGAAGCTGCGTGCCGACGGCATGGAGTTACTGTCGCTGTTTACGATGACAGAACTGAAAGCCCACGCGTGAAGATCATCAGCTGGAACGTGAACGGCATTCGCGCAGTGCTGAAGAAGGACTTTGTGGAATGGCTGCGCGCAACAAAGCCCGACGTGGTATGCCTGCAGGAGACGAAGGCCGACGAGGCGCAGATCCCCGCCGACGTGTTGGAAGCCGAGGGGTATCATACCTTCTGGCATTCCTGCTCGATCAAGAAGGGCTATTCGGGTGTAGGCGTATTAACACGTATCAAGCCCGAGAGTGTCAATACCAAGATCGGCATCGACGAATTCGATGGCGAGGGCCGCATCATCGAAGTCGACTACGGATCGTTCATCCTGTACGGCGTCTACTTCCCGAACGGCTCGACCGAGAATCGTCGGGTGCCATTTAAGATGGCCTTCTACGATGCCTTGTTTGCCCGATGCGAAGAACAGCGCAAGACCGGCAAGGGCATCGTCGTCTGCGGTGACTACAACACTGCCCACCGCGAGATCGACCTGGCGCGGCCGAAAGAGAACTCTGGAACCACGGGCTTTTTGCCCGAGGAGCGCGTTAAGCTTGACGAACTTGAACAACGCGGCTGGATCGATACATTCCGCGAGTTTCATCCCGACGAAGAAGGTGCCTACACCTACTGGGACTACTTTACGCGTGCGCGTGACCGAAACGTTGGTTGGCGCATCGACTACCACTGGATCACATCCGACCTCCGTCCGGCCCTCAAAAACGCCTGGATCGAACCCGACGTCATGGGCAGCGACCACTGTCCGGTGGGGATCATGCTGAATGTGTGAGCGGGGGTGAGGCGCCGCCCTTCCGTGCATCGACCGACCATTTGCCGGCGCCGAGCAGGGCGATCGTAAGGAAGCATGCAAAGAACATCAGGGCGGGCTCTTTGTCGCCAAAGGGGTCGCCGGCGTGGATGTAGAAGGCGGCAACGCCCATGGTGAAGGCCGACAGTAGTGCGGCGAGACGCGTCTTGAAGCCAACAATGATGAGGAGGGGCGCAACAAGCTCGCCGACGACGGCAAGGGCAAGCGATATCGTCGGACCCAGCCACATGAAGTC
>VFFB01000184.1 GCA_018882585.1 Candidatus Kapaibacterium sp. | reverse complement strand
CGCGTGCGGTGCAGTCGGGTGCCAATGCCACCATGGAGTCACTCTTTGGTGATGCCGAAGCCGTAAAGCCAACAGAGCCTGCCCTGCCCCCTTCCGAACCGTGGCCCGTGCGCGACCGGTTGAAGAAGGAGCGTGAGTACCTGAACTTTTACATCAGCGGTCATCCGCTACAGGAGCATGCCATTGATGTTTCGTCGTTCTCGACGCTGCTGTTGCACAAGCTTGATCCGGCACTGCATGGGCAGACGGTGCGGCTGTGCGGTATCGTGGGTGACATTCGAACGCGGCTGGACAAGCGCGAGAACACCATTGCCTTTGTGAAGATCGAGCAGTACGTAGGGTCGTGTGAATGCGTGATGTGGAGCGATAAGTACCGACAGTTCCAGTCAGCGTTGGCGCCCGATGCCGTGCTTGTAGCCGTTGGCAAATGCGAGATCAATGGCGACAATGTCAAGATCATCGTTGATGAGCTGATGACGCTCGACCAAGCCCGCAAGAAGCTCTCCAAAGGTTATGTGGTACGCATACAGCCTGATCAGGTGTCGTCGGAGCAGCTCATCGCTGTCAAGCAGCGCTGTGGCAGTTCGGACGCACAGGACAGGCTGACGTTCTGTGTGCAACGTCCGGACGGCATGGCCATCTACGATGCGATGACGCCTATCAAGGTGAGTGACGACACCACGTCCTTCCTGATCGCGACGTTCGGTGAGCAGAACATCCGATTTGCCGTGTAACACCACAGGGAGACATCATGCCACGACTGCTCAGCGCCATCGGTATCATCGTCATCCTTGGCGTCGCGCTGCTGTGGTCGCGCGACCGTCGTGCCATCAATCGGCGCGTGGTGTTGTGGGGGCTAACGCTGCAGCTGCTGCTGGGAGTGCTGTTGTTGACTTTCCCGCCGGGCGTGGCCATGTTCAAGGCCGTGGGTGATGCCGTGACGTCATTTCTCGGCTTTGCCAGGTCTGGCTCGCGCTTCCTGTTTGGTGAGCTTGGCGATCCGAAACTCACCGAATCGCTGGGGTTTCAGTTTGCGCTGACCATCCTGCCCATCATCGTCTTCTTCTCGGCGGTCATCGCCGTCCTCTATCACTTGGGCATCATGCAGCGTATCGTGCGAGCCATGGCACGTGTGTTACAGCGAACGATGCACACGGGCGCCGTCGAATCACTCTCAGCTGCTGCGAACGTCTTTCTTGGTCAGACCGAGGCGCCACTGCTGGTGCGGCACTATCTGCCCATGGCCAGCGTGTCGGAGATCTTTGCCATCATGGTGGGCGGATTTGCCACCATCGCCGGGTCGACCATGGGCGTCTACATCGCCATGGGCATACCTGCAACGTATCTGATCGTTGCCTCACTCCTGGCGGCACCCGGAGGTTTGTTGCTGGCCAAGATGGTCGAGCCGCAGGGCGAAAAGGCAGGGCTTGATGTGACGACCACGGACCCGGTGATTCCATCGGGAAACATCATTGATGCCATCGCATACGGAGCACTCGATGGCTTCAAACTTGCCGTGAACGTCCTGATCGTCCTGATGGCCTTTGTGAGTGTTGTGGCCCTTGTCGATGCCGGACTCGGTGCTGCAGATCAGACGCTGACGTCGGTCGGCATACCGTGGCTTCCGGCCTCATTGCGCGAGTTGTTCGGCTGGATCTTTCTTCCGGTTGCCTACCTGATCGGCATTCCGGGTCACGAGGCGCAGACGGTAGCCGCACTGCTCGGTACCAAGCTCTCGCTCACGGAATTCATAGCCTACAGCGACCTCTCGGCCTTGATTGCCAAGGGGGCATTGTCCGAACGGTCGGTGACGCTTGCCAGCATTGCCCTGTGCGGTTTTGCCAATGTTGCCAGCATCGGCATCCAGATCGGCGGCTTTGGCATGATGGCACCGGATCGCCGTGCCGATGTGGCCCGGCTTGGATTCAAGGCGATGTGCGTTGGGTCGATGGCCAACCTCTTGGCCGCATGTATTGCCGGAGTGCTTGTCTGACCTGAAGCCGTCCGGCAGGTGCAATGATCAGCGCTGCATCCGCTCGCGCATGCGACGCAGGATGCTACGCTCCAGCTCGTCGCGGAAGCGTGCTTCAAAGGCCAGATAGCGAGCGAATTGCTCTGTGGTCAGAACTTTGCGTACACCGTCGTGACGTGCATTGACGGCACGCTCGAAGGTCGTCATGCGCGCGAGCAGATCACTCGTGAGTTTCTCGAGCTCGGCCGCTGGTGCCTTGCGTTCGGTTGCATCCCAAAGGGCTTTCGACGCAGCATCCATGGCGTCCTTGGCATCAAGCATGCCCTTCTGAAGCGGATTATACGTGCCGAAGAACGTTTCGACCTGTTCGCCCTGCAGCGACAGGACGTCCATCAGCTTCAGCTTGCGCAAGTCTTCGATACGCTGGCGCATGGCCGCAGGATCGCCCCCGCGCTCTCCGCGAGGCTTACGATCACGATCGCGATCGCGGTCGTCGTCGAAGAGTCCAGGCTGTGCATACGTGGTGCCGATGACGGCAAGCAAGGCGACAACAAACATGGTTGGGCGCATGGTCATATTCCTGCAACAAGTTGGTCAATATCAGAGGCTGTGAGCGAGATCGCATCCGTTACCTCAGGGGCAAGGTCGATCAACTGCTCGACGATGTGATCGGCGGCCATGTCCTGTAGCA
>VFFB01000183.1 GCA_018882585.1 Candidatus Kapaibacterium sp. | reverse complement strand
GCGTAAGCGGAAGCATGATTCGGCCTGCCGAGGGCAGCGCAACCTGCAGTCGTTTCGTTTCCATAAAAACGTCGTAGATCTCGATGCCCGAATCCGAGGTCGAACTCAGCGCGATCTCTGCGCGGGTGGGTATGGTGGCGATGCCGGCAAAGGTGCCTTCCGTTACCGTGGTCGCGCGCGAACGCGAGCGAAGGGGCACGCGCAGGACGACGTCTCGCATGACAACATAGGCTGATCCTTCGTCCGTGATCGCAAGGCCCAGCGGTACTCTGTCGGCCCCTTGGCCAGCGCGTGGCGTCAGATCGACGCTGGCGACAACCGACCGGGACGCAATGCTTGCGAAGGAGATCACGGGGACGGTCGGGGCCTGCGCGTCGACCTTGCCTGCGCCGAGTGATACGATCACAAAGGCATCATTCACGGCATCACCTTGGATGTACGTGGGTGCCGTTGCGACTTGAATTGGCTTCGACAGGGCGAACGATCGCGTGTCAAAGAACACGATCTCGGACGAAGCCTGAAGGGCAACGCAGCCAATGTTGCCGACCACGGCCACTGCCACCGGACGTCCGGGAAGGGGCAGTGTATCGGCTACGGTATACGTCGTAAGGTCGATCACTGAAAGAACATCGCTCCCGGGATGCGTGGCGAAAGCCGTTGTCGCATTGGCGAAGGCCATGGAACTGGCAGGGCCGGCAGCTCCCGTCTCGATACGAGCCTTTCGCTGGAGTGAGTCTGCAGTAAGCACCGTGATCGAGGAGGAGCCGGTATGCAGGACGAAGACGTCGTCGCGAAACCGCGACAGACCGGCACACAGTAAGGCCGGATCGCTACCTGCGGACAGCAGATCTGTCGTGACGACATCGCCTGACGGCATGTCCAGCAACGTGAGTGCAGAATTGGAGTCGGCCACCAGCATTCGCCAGGAGTCATCGAACGAATTGATCACCGGCTCCTCCGGCGAGCACCCGGCGAGCGCGACGATGACGACGGCAAGAAGGCAGGTTCGTAGCATACGTGGTCAGAGCGAAGGTAGGACGGCTTGGATGATCTTCGTCAATCGCGGCTCGGCGATGGCGGCAGCCTCGAGCACATCCTCGAGTCGTACCGGGGCCAGGTTGTCCGGGTGACATTCATCGGTGATGATGGAAAGACCCAGAACATCCATGCCCATGTGCCGAGCAACGATGTTCTCGGGAACGGTACTCATCCCCACGACGTCGGCGCCAATCGTCCGTAAGAATCGGTACTCTGCGCGGGTTTCGAGATTCGGTCCGGCCACGGCGACGTACACTCCGCGATGTAATTGGAAGCCAAGGCTGATGGCGGCATCCAAGGCCAGTTGCTGCAGGCGTCGGCTGTATGGCTCGGACATATCTGGAAACCGTGGTCCCAGCGAAGGCTCGTTCGGACCGATCAGAGGGTTGTCGCCCAAGAGATTGATATGGTCATCGATCACCATGATGTCACTGCGACGATAGAGCGGGTGGAGGCCTCCGCAGGCATTCGAGACAACGAGCGTTCGGGCGCCCAAGGCATGAAGCACACGTACGGGGAAGGTGATCTGCTGCGGCGTGTACCCCTCGTAGAGATGAAAGCGACCCTGCATCACGACAACAGATCGGTCTGCAAGGCTACCCAACAATAGGCGGCCCGAATGCGATTCGACCGTTGAAACGGGGAAGTGTGGAATCTCGGCGTAGTCGATCGCCGTGGAAACATCCATGGCCTCGGCCAAGCCCCCTAATCCCGTACCCAGAATGATAGCAACATCGGGCCTGGCAGACGTGTGCCTGGAAATAACGTCCAAGGACTCGTTGATCTCGTGCAGTAGCTGCGTCATGAAACAGGTCAAACCATTGTATTCGAAACTCACTAGCCTTGGCAAGTTACGACGAACCCGGATAGCCGATCGTCGTCCGTGTTACGTCATGTGCTTCAAGATGCTCAACAAGTGTGGGTTTCTTCCGGTTTGATTTGATGGAAATTTTTCGTTGTTTTAGAGGTTGAAAAATGTTCAGGATATCGTAGGACGTCTAGCGTACCACTCGTGCGGTACTGTTGTGTCGTTGAAACGTATGTCCTGATTGACAATGGCAACCGCATAATCAAATCACACACCAAACACTTCAAAGGGTAGGATATGCATCGTTTCCTACGACATTTCTTCGTGCTTGCGACGTTCCTTGTATCGTCGCTTGCAGCAACTTCGCAAGTGCCATACACGATAGGCACTGGTACGGCGTTCAACGGAACGACGGGGTATCCGGCACCATACGGAAACTTTTACGACGGAGCGAAACACCAGATGCTCTACACGGCGCAGGAATTGTTGGCAGCAGGAATGCCTCCTGGCCAGATTGTTGCGCTCGGATTTGACGTCGTTGCAACAAACAGCATGGCAGCTCTGCCGAATTTCACGATCGGCCTTGCGAACACGACGCGAAATCCGTTGTATCCCTCAACGAATCCGTTCTACGTCACGAATGTACCGGTCGTGTTCGGTCCGACGACGTTGAACGTTGTGTCGACGGGTTGGACGCGGCACGATCTTGCGACGCCGGTGATTTGGGACGGTGTTTCAAACCTCGTTGTCGATGTCTGCTTCCGCAACTCGAATTGTTACTCTTACACCAGGAATGCGAGCACGCGTTACACGATTACTTCGACAC
>VFFB01000079.1 GCA_018882585.1 Candidatus Kapaibacterium sp. | reverse complement strand
GGCGAGCTGCCTGTTTAATTGGGGCAGCCTGCCGATACTGGTGTAGTACTTGTTTGTACATGTGGTGTGGAATGGTTTTGCCTGCCATGCGGACTCCATGTGAGCGAATCCGCAAAAAAGCGACCATAGACACCTACTCACCACCTTAAAGGGGTCAGTATCTGCCGGAATGTCATACTCTATCACCCGTAGGGGGTCAGTATGCTCCGGAATGAGGGGGTCAGTATGCTCCGGAATGAGGGGGTCAGTATGCTCCGGAATGAGGGGGTCAGTATAGGCCGGAATCTACACCTGACGCCACAGTTCAACTACCGATGTTTATCAGCTGTGTATTTGGACGTAGGTAGTAACCTGTACATGCAGTGGTGCTGCACAGGAAAGGCAGTAAGACCAGCGGCCGAAATAAGTATACTGGGTTACGTATGAGGTGTAACTCATACGGCCGTTGCATGCTCTTGGTATCGTTCGATACCGAGCTTGCGAACGTGCTCGTCGAGATCTGGGCGATCGTAATGTTTGCGCGCGACCAGTTCATCCTGGCCTGTTTCCATGACGATGTCACGTAATGCACGTCCTTGATTCAATTCCAGCGTGACCTTTGTGCGTCGGAACGTATGTGTGGTGATTGCCTCATACAATGGTACCGTCTCATGATGATCAATTCCATCGATCGTCTTTACGCGGCTGACGGGTCGTGTAAGGCCGGCACGCTTTGCTAGCTCCTTGATGTACATGTTCATCTTCTGAAGACTATGTATCGACTTACGAAAACCTGTAGCTTCATACTTGCGAAGGATCTCGCGCAGGGGCTCGCGGTGGATCACCAGGCAGATCTTACCGGTCTTCTGACTTGTAATCAGCTGGGATGGCTCGCGCCATAGGTCGGGCCGAACCTTCTTCCACTCGGAGTGACGAAGGCCGGTGTAGATGGCCATGAGGACGGCATCGCGAACGTGCGCAAGTGTCGACCCCTCGGCGATCGTCATATTCTCGAGCAATGCGACATCCTCTTGCGTAAGAGCAACACTATGCTTCGACGTGATCTCACCCGGAATGGTAATCTTCTTTATGTATTGCTTCCCTGTTTGTTGTTCGCACCACCGCAGAAACGTATTGATGATCTTCAGGTATTTGCGTACGGTGTTGTCGGAGCATGTCTGACGTGAGGGACCACCCACGATCAGAAAACGTCGGTACTCTTGCAGGATCTTCGTGGCAGAATTCGTATCGCCCCGTTCGTCCTGCGCCAGATCATGCAAGTTGACGTGTTGTCGCACATGAGCCTCGTATGCGCGCCATGACGTAAGTACGACCTTATAGGTCCGCGTCGTTCCGACGGCAAGAGCTCGGCTGTTGTTATTGTGGTCGCGAATGAAACGTGTGAACCAGGCAACGAACGACGTTTGGGATTTCCGATCCGGCCGACGGTTGCCCAGTGCGTACATGTGGGCCCGCAGTCCTTCTAATGTGGGGGCAGCGCCCATCTCTGATCGGGCCGTATAGTATTCGACAATACGGTTCAATCGCTCGTCGATGTCGTTATTGATCTGCCGCCATTTTGGGGCGCCGATGATCATCCGCTGCCGCGTCTCGTCCCAATGCTCTGGCCAGATGTGGTGGTGTCCGAGCGAGAGCTTCAAGTGTTTACCCTGGTGATAGACATGACATATCAACGAGCCGCGCTGATAGCCCGGCCGTCGATACAGCTTGATCTGTATCGAATACCTTCGTCGCGAGACGTTATAGAAGTATCGACTTTGGAGACGTGAGGACATAAGCAATTTCAGCCACCAATTCGGTAAGCTCATCGAACCGACGTCTGACCTTCGGCATACCAGCGAAATCCGTCAACTCACATGCTGTACAGTCAGACCTAATCAGTTACCAGAACCGTCGTATCTCGTGCCGCTCTCTTCGATCGTAAGCAATGCACCTCATCCTTTGTAGGTACACTCGCAATGCTACAGCGATACAGCGATCAATTCCTCAGTATCCCTACGCAATGACATTTCAAGGGTACGGCCTTGACCCTTACCGCATCATTCTGAACTGGGCTGAACCGTGCATGGGAACCCATTACCGAAATGATCAACCAGCTCGTTCGTACACGCTGCTCAACAATTCAGACAACATTCAACCATGGCATCGGACGTGATGTATCGAAGCCTAGTAACGTGTTGCGACGAACGCTTAAACAAAGCTACGTCGCGATGCGGTGGCATTGCTCAGGAATTCGATGCCATGACATCATAACCACTACGTATAATATCCCCCTTTCCACGCGCAATCATTCCACCACGGCGTGTGACGGCACCCATCGTGTCCCACGGCGTAGTGACGCCATTGATCATGGCATGATTATTGACCGCGCAGTCTCGCGTTAACAGACCGTACTGACAGTGTCGGTTCCCCAATCTGTTACGGCGTCAATGAACAAAAACTCATCCAAGTCATGACCGTAAAACACAATTCCTGACACATTCATGACACAGCAAAAGCGAAGTTGCTGGCTACATGTGTGGAAAACCGTTCCAGAAGTGGGACTGGTCGCTCCGCGTATGTGTGTGCAACTGCCTTCAATGGAGGGACTGTGATTCTAAAAGGCTTGGGACTCTTGCTGATCGTGTGCGCTGCCACTGTGGTGGCGCGTGCGCAAACGCAGCATCCGTGGTCGGTCATCAGCAGTGGTGGCGAGATCGCCGCGCCTGCCGGTGCATCGAACGTCGTGTTGTCCGGAAGTGTGGGACAGGTCATTGTTGGCCAGCTGACAACGACATTAGGCAGTGACGCGTATCAGGGCTTCTGGCTACCGATCGATTTCGGCGTGAGTGTCGATGACGATCTTGCAGACACGGACGAGATCAGCGTGATGAACTACCCCAATCCGTTCGGACAGTCCACGACCATCAAGGTAAGCGTCGACATTGACGGGGCTGTCACCGTGCGAGTGATGGACCTTGTTGGCAATGTTGTTCGGACCATTCAAACCGAAGTTGCGCTGACAGGTGGGCAGGGCATCGATTTTGACGGCATGGACGATCGGGGCGAGCCGCTTGCATCGGGCACCTACTTCTACGAGGTGGTGGCCACTGGCATCGACGGTCGGACAATTCGTAAGATCAATCAAATGAACATCCTCCGTTGATGAGCTCCGAACGGACGCGCGCAACGAACCAAGACGTGAATATGAAAAACGCTACAGTAACGAAGCAGCAGGAAGTGATCATGGGACGCATCTTTAGCACCGGACTAGTCGCCCTTGTGGCGATTATGTGCTTGCTTGCGGGGGGTAACCCGGCAATGGCACAGGGCATTGAGCGACGGATCTCGTACCAAGGGTTGTTGACGCAGCCCTCGGGGGCACCCGTCGTGGACAGCACGTACCGTGTTGTGTTGCGCCTTTATGATGCGCCCACCGTTGGCAACCTCGCTTTCGAGGAAACGCAGGACGTCCGCACCAACCGCGGCCTGTTCAATGTTTCCATCGGCGCGGTACAGACCCTTGCGACGGTCAACTTTAGCCAGCAACTCTACCTTGAGCTTGCCATCGAGGGCAATCCGCCATTCCTGCCGCGGACGCGACTGCAGACGGTTCCCTATGCAATAAATGCCGAGCGTGCAGCCATTGCCGACAGCATTTCGCCCGCTGCAACGGGTTTTGTACGCAGCCTGAACACCCGCCAGGGTGATCTTGTTATTAAGGGGGGCAATGGTGTTACCGTCACCGTGACGGACGATACGATCAACGTGCGCGGCCCACTCTCGACCGGTGACAACGTTACGGCCATCGGCTCGAGCGACAGCACGCTCCGCGTGACACGCCTTTCCAGAGACTCTGTCGACCTTGGCATTCGCGATTCGGTGATCACGGCTGCAATGCTGCAGGACAGTATCATCACGGGCGCCAAGATTGCCGACAATGCCATTTCGACCTCGAAACTTGCCGACGGCTCGGTGACATTCATTAAGATCGCTCCGGGCGTCATCCCGGTCACGCTGCCGCCTTCGGGTCCGGCCGGCGGTGACCTCACAGGCATCTACCCCGATCCGACCATCCGCCAGGGCGCAGTCACGGGAGAAAAAATCGCGGAAGGTGCAATCAGTAACGGCAAGCTTGCCGATACCGTTGTGACAGCCGATAAGATCCGCGACGGCAACATCACGACGGCAAAGATTGCCGACAGTGCAGTGACATCGCAGAAGATGACGCGTACGGGCGTAACTGCTGGCCAGTATGGTACGCAACAGCAGGTTGGACAGTTCACCGTCGATGCTCAGGGCCGCATCACGCAGGCTCGCAATGTGACCATCACTGGTACCGCACCGGGAGGTCCGGCCAGCGGCGACCTCATTGGATTCTATCCGAGTCCGGAGATCAATACGGTCACGGCCGGTACGAACATCATCGTCGCCATCAATCAAAACACCATTCCGGGTCTGCGGATCTCCGGATCCAAGATCGCACCTCCGGGTGCTGTCGCAGCCTCTGACCTGTCGGTCTCGGGCGACCTGAACGCCATGGATCTGCAGATCCGCACCGGCGTTGTTGGTCCGAACGAACTGCAGGACATCCCGGGCTTTGTGGCTCCGCGCACGGTGGGTGCAGCTACGCAGGTACCCGTGCTGACCATCGACACCGACGGTCGGGTCACGGCGATCGGTACCGTAGCGCCCACGCCGACGGGCCCGGCCGGCGGCGACCTCACGGGCACCTACCCCGACCCGACGATCCGTACGAATGCCGTCACCACGGATAAGATCCTTGACGGAACGATCCTGACGCAGGACCTTGCCAACCTGTCGGTGACGAATGCCAAGCTGGCTCCTGATGCCGTCACGACGGACAAGATCGCCGACGGAACGATCCAGACGGTAGACCTTGCTAACCTTTCGGTAACGAATGCCAAGCTGGCCGCCGATGCCGTCACGACCGACAAGATCCTTGACGGAACGATCCAGACTCAAGATCTTGCCAACCTGTCGGTGACGAATGCCAAGCTGGCCGCCAATTCGGTAACAACCGACAAGATCGTTGATGGCACGATCATCACGGCCGACATTGCCGACGGTTCGATCACGAATCCGAAACTCGCCGCCAATGCGGTAACCACCGACAAGATCCTTGACGGTACGATCATAACGGCCGACGTTGCCGATGGCGCCATTACCAACCCGAAACTTGCTACGGATGCCGTCACAACAGACAAGATCAAGGACGGCTCTGTTAACACGGTCGACCTTGCCGACCTTGCCGTGACCACGGCCAAGCTTGCAGATCAAGCGGTCACCAACCCCAAGATCGCCGCCAATGCCATTACCTCGGATAAGATCCAGGACGGAACCATCGTAACCGCTGATGTTGCAGACGGTTCGATCACGAATCCGAAGCTGGCTGCCAATGCCGTCACAACCGACAAGATCCTTGACGGAACGATCCAAACGGCCGACGTAGCCGACCTGGCCATTACGACTGCAAAGCTCGCCGATCTATCGGTGACCAACCCCAAGATTGCTGCCAATGCCGTCACCTCTGATAAGATCCAAGACGGAACAATCGTAACGGCCGATGTTGCCGACGGTTCGATCACGAATCCGAAGCTGGGTGCCAATTCTGTTACGACGGACAAGATCCTTGACGGTACGATTCAAACAGTTGACATAGCTGATGGCGCCATCACGAATCCGAAGCTGGCTGCAAATGCGGTAACAACCGATAAGATCGCCGACGGCTCTGTCAACACGCAGGACATTGCGAATCTTGCCGTCACGAATGCCAAGCTCGCAGCTGATGCTGTCACGACCGATAAGATCGCCGACGGTGCAGTAAATACGCAAGACATTGCAAACCTTGCCGTTACTAACGCCAAGCTGGCCGCAGATGCTGTCACTACAGACAAGATCGCCGACGGATCTGTCAATACCCAAGACATTGCGAACCTTGCCGTTACCAATGCCAAGCTGGCTGCTGATGCGGTAACCACAGACAAGATCGCCGACGGTAATGTCCAAACCCAGGACGTAGCTAACCTTGCCATCACGAATGGCAAGCTGGCCGCCGACGCTGTCACAACCGACAAGATCCTTGACGGCACGATCCAGACGGCCGACATTGCCAATGCTGCCGTGACCACGGCCAAGATCGCCGATGCCAACGTCTCGACGGCCAAGCTGGCCGACGCGTCGGTAACCTCGCCGAAGATCGCCGACCTTAACGTCACAACGGAAAAGCTTGCCAATCTTGGCGTTACCAATGCCAAGATCGCCGCAGACGCTGTGACGGCCGACAAGATCGCCCCCGATGCTGTTGGCCCGAGCGAGTTGCAGGCCACGACGGTAACGCCCGGTTCCTACGGAAACATCACGAACATTCCGACCTTCACGGTCGATCAGGACGGCCGCCTTACGGCCGCCGGCCAGGTCGAGATCGCCTCGGTTGCTAAGGGCACCGTCGTGAACTCCACGCTGCGCTGGAACGGAACCGGTTGGGTTGAGAACACCCGCGTCCGCACGGACGGAACATCCGGCGACATCACGACGGACGGTTCGGTGAATGCCGCAACCGGCCTTCGTACAACGAATGGTGGCCTGACCGTTACAAATGGTGGTGCCACGATTAACGGTACAACGAACATTACCGGCAATACCACCGTAACAGGTGATGGCCGGATCAACGGAACAACAACGCTGAACGGAGCCGTCAATCAACTTACAGGTCAGGTCACGTTCGGTGGAAACGTCGCTGCAAACGCCGGACTCAACGTTACCGGAACGACATCATTGAACGGGCAGACGACGGCAACAGGATTGACAAACATAAATACGGTTGGCACGGCAGCCACGAATCTCGGTAACGCAACGAACATCGTCAACGTCACCGCTGGAACCACCAACGTTGGCGCTGCTGCCAGCGCGGTGAATCTCAACGCCGCAACGATTACCGTACCGAATATTCCCACAACGACCACTGCAAACGAGATTCTGGTTTCGGATGCCGGTGTTGTGAAGCGTCGTTCGGTTGGCAACCTGATCGGAGCCGATCAGGGTGTGTCATATAACGAGACGGGAACGGATTTCAAGGCACGTCTTGGTGCGACAACCCCAGGTGCTGCCAATGCGATCACCGGCAACCGTTTTGTCAATCTAGGCACGACCGGTAACCTGACGATCAACCGCACGAATGCCTCCGACCCGATGCTCACGCTTGACGCTGCAAGCGATCGTGTTACAATGAGTGGAGCCGAGATCAACCTGAATACCGCGACGGGCAACACCAACATCGGCAATGTTGGCGGACTGAATATTGTAGCGGGAACGACGCTTCTGAACGGTCCCACCGAGGTCAATGCAACCGACGCAGGCGGTGTTGGAAGCATCACACAGACGGACGCATCCGGAATCGTATCACAGTCGAACGGTCCTGGCGGCGAGCGCGCCCTGTCGATCATGCTGCCGACAGAACTGGCGCTGACGCTCGAAGACGCTAACATGCGCTATGGCATGAAGTCAACGAGTGGCGTCGTGTCGATTGAGGGCGAGGATTATGGAACAGGTGATATCACCGGATTCGGATTCAGCACGACCAATGCTGAGGCATACATCAGTGCCCGTCAGATGATCACGCTTGACGGACCGGTCACGGTTCGTTCGCTCGGAGCTGGTGTTGTGCGCAGCGATGCAGCAGGGTTGCTCTCGGCAGGTTTGATCCAGACGGCCGACCTGGCCGACGGTGCAGTCACCGAACCGAAGATCGCCAATGGTGCCGTTACGGAACCCAAGCTTGCCAGCGGTGCCGTTACCGAAACGAAGATCGGTGTAGGCGCCGTAACAGAAACGAAGATCGGCACGGGTGCCGTTACGGAACAGAAGATCGCAAGTGGTGCAGTCACCGAAGCCAAGATCGGCAACGGAGCAGTCACCGAACCGAAGATCGCCACGAGTGCTGTAACGACGACGAAGCTTGCCGACGGTAGCGTAGCGACAACGAAGATTCTTGACGCCGCTGTAACGTCGCAGAAGATCGCTGACCAAGCTGTAGCTACGTCAAAGATCGTCGACGGAGCTGTTGTAACGACGAAGCTTGCCGATGGCGCTGTTACCAACCCCAAGATCGGTGCCAATGCCATAACCTCGGACAAGGTCCTTGACGGTGCTATCGTAACGGCTGATCTTGCCGACAATAGCGTTACCACGTCGAAGATCGTAGACGGCAACGTGACGACGACGAAGCTTGCCGACAATGCCGTTCAAACGGCCAAGCTTGCCGACGGATCTGTCACCAATGCCAAGCTGGGTGCCAATGCCGTTACGACGGATAAGATCCTTGACCAAACAATCGGAACTACCGATCTGGCAGATGGCGCGGTAACGACGCCGAAGCTCGGTCTTGCTGCCGTCACGACGGATCGGATCGCAAATCTCAACGTCACCACTGAGAAGCTTGCCAACCTTGCCGTCACATCAGCAAAGCTGGACAACGGATCAGTGACGAACGTCAAGCTCGCTGCTGACGCAGTGACATCTGACAAGATCTCAAACGGTACGATCCTGACGGAAGACCTGGCCGATAATTCGGTCACGACGTCGAAGATCGTCGACCTGAATGTTACATCGGACAAGCTTGCCACGAACTCCGTCATCACTACGAAGATTGCCGACGGAAACGTCACGGGCGCCAAGCTTGCAGACAACTCCGTCACCGGAGCCAAGATCGCCCCCAATGCGGTGACCTCTGATAAGATTGCCAACGGTACCGTTATTACCGAGGACCTGGCCGATAATTCGGTCACGACCTCGAAGATCGTAGACCTGAATGTGACGACGTCGAAACTCCAGAATGCCGGTGTGACGAATGATAAGCTAGCCGGCAATGCCGTCACTACCGACAAGATCCTTGACGGAACGATATCAACCGCAGACATTGCCAACAACGCCATCAACGCCGACAAGCTTGCAAGCACCGGTGTTGTTGCCGGGACGTACGGTACGGAGACCAAGACGGCCACCATCACAGTTGATGAAGACGGTCGTCTGCTCGCCGTGACCGAGACGCTCATCAAGTCGATCGCCGATGGTACGATGAACAATTCGACGCTGCGCTGGGATGCAGGTGTTGGAAAGTGGGTCGAAAACAAGCGGCTTACGTCGTCGGCCTCTGGCGTAACGCAGATCGACGTCACCGATGCAACCGGCGTAGGATCGAACTTCCTGATCGACCAGACGAACATGCTGGTCAGCGTCAACGATGGAACCAACACTGCACAGTCCTCTGTCTCGGCTGCCGAGATCCGCTCGTCCGTCACAAGCGGTGCCAATACCGTAGCGATGACGATGACGCCCACGACGGCAAAGCTTGGTCAGGACGTAGCAGGAACGAACATTGAACTCAACACAACGACCAGGACCGTACGCGTCAATGGTCCGCAGGGTGTGACGGTCACGGGCCCCATCACGGCCTCGAACCTTGCAACCGATGGCGTCGTCAAGTCCTCACCCTCCGGCCTGCTCTCCTCGAGCAAGATCGTGACCACAGACGTTGTCGACAATGCCATCACGACGGCGAAGATCGCGGACAATGCCGTGACGACGCCCAAGCTGAACGACGGAGCCGTCACAACGGCCAAGATCGTAGACAACGCCATCACGACGCAGAAGATTCAGACAAATGCCGTGACTGGCTCGAAGATCGCAGCCGATGCCGTGACTACGGACAAGATCGCCGACGGAACAATCCTGAACGGCGACATCGCCGACAACCAGATCTCGACCAGCAAGATCATCGACCTAAACGTTACCAACGCCAAGCTCGCTGATGGAGCAGTTACGACGTCGAAGATCACCAACCTGAACGTAACACGCGAGAAGATCGCCGACAATGCCATCAACGGCGCCAAGATCGCTGGTGATGCCATTACGTCGGACAAGATTGCCAACGGCAACATCATTGCTGAAGACCTTGCAGCTAACTCGGTCACGACCGACAAGATCGTCGATGCCAACGTGACCAATGCCAAGATCGGACCCAACGCCGTCACCACGGACAAGATCGCTCCGGGTGCAGTGCAGACAACTGACATTGCCAACGATGCCGTTACGGCCGACAAGATCGCTGCCAACGCCGTTGGCACAAGCGAACTGCAGTCGACCACGGTAACCGCCGGCAGCTACGGTAACGTCACCAACATCCCAACCTTCACGGTTGACGAAGATGGTCGATTGACGGCAGCCGGTAGCGTCGAGATCGCCGCCGTCGCCAAGGGAACGGCTGTCAACTCCACACTTCGCTGGAACGGTACGGCATGGGTTGAGAACACGCTGGTTCGCACGGATGGCGTAACGGGTGACATCACCACCATCGGAGCTGTCAACGCCGCCAACGGTCTGCGCACACTCAGCGGAGGTCTGACGGTATCGGCCGATGGTGCATCGATCACGGGCACGACCCTGATCAATACCACTGGAGCAGCCGCAACTACTCTTGGTAGTTCGACGGCAGGCAGTGCCGTGAACCTCAATGCCCCCTCCATTACCCTTCCGAACATTCCCAGCACATCTACTGCAAACCAGATCCTGGTTTCGGATGGTGGAGCAGTCAAGACGCGCTCGATCGGTAACCTTATTGGTGCCGACCAAGGTGTGTCGTACAACGAAAGTGGAACAGACTTTAAGGTACGTCTCGGTGCCACGACGCCGGGAACCACGAATGCCATCTCGGATGACCGTTTTGTGAACCTTGGAACAACAGGTACGCTTGCCATCAATCGCGGTGCAGGTTCGGACGCAATGGTCTATGCTGACGGACAGCTGGACAGCGTTTCGATCGACGCTAACCGCATCAACATTGGCAACGTCAACGGTCTCAACTACGTCAAGGGCACGACGCTCGTGTCCGGATCGACTGAAGTTGACGTTCGTGATGGATCGGGTAACGGTAGTCTTATGCAAATCGATGGCACTGGCCTCGTGCTTCAATCGACCGACGTAGCCAACCGAGGCATGGCAGTAGTGTCACCTACCGAGATGTCGTATCGTTTGGAAGATGCCGACATGCGGTATGGTCTCCTTGCCAACGGCGGTGTCGTGAGCATGGAAGGTACAGACTTCAATACGGGAAGGATCACCGGATTTGGCTTTAGCACCGTTGACGCAGAAGCCTATATCAGCGCCGAGAACATGATCGTCCTTGACGGTCCGACACGTGTTCGTCTGCTTTCAACCGGCGTGGTAAAGAGTGCTGCGGATGGCCTTCTATCATCTGGTCTTGTGAACACAGCCGACATCCAGGACGGTGCCGTGACATCGGCCAAGATCGCCGATGGAACAATCGTTGTCGCAGACATTGCTGATAATGCTATTACGACCAGCAAGCTCCAAGACGGTGCCGTTACCAACGCGAAACTTGCCAGCAATGCTGTTACAACCGACAAGATCACAGATGGTACCATTGCTACGGCAGATGTGGCAAACAGCGCCATCAATGCCGACAAGCTCGCAAGCACAGGCGTGACGGCCGGAACGTATGGAACGGCCACAAAGACGGCCACCATCACGGTTGACGAAGACGGCCGCCTGACGAACGTTACGGAAACCCTTATCAAATCCATCGCCGACGGTACGATCCTGAACAGCACGCTGCGCTGGAACGGCACGGCATGGGTCGAGAATGCTAACTTCAAAACCGAGGCCAATGGCAACTTCACGGCTGCAGGCACGGCCACGATCGGTAGCCTCAATACAGGGGGCGTTGTAAAGAGCAGTGCCACGGGCCTTCTGTCGAACGGCCTTGTGC
>VFFB01000078.1 GCA_018882585.1 Candidatus Kapaibacterium sp. | reverse complement strand
GTCATGCTCAGCCGCTATCGTGGCTACACACGCTGTCATGCCTGCAACGGCTCGCGCCTGCGCACCGCTGCGCGACAGGTCTTCGTTGGCGGCATGGCATTGCCGCAGGTCGTGCAGCTGACATTGCATGAGGCACGTGAACACTTCGATCAGCTGGCGCTGACGACGCACCAGGAGGAGATCGCCGGTCAGATACTGCTTGAGATCAGACGGCGTCTGAACCTGCTGTGCGAGATCGGTCTGGAATACCTTACGCTCGACCGATTATCGCACACGCTCTCCGGCGGCGAGTCGCAGCGCATCAACCTAGCAACGTCGTTAGGCAGCTCGCTTGTGGGAACACTCTACGTGCTTGACGAGCCGAGCATCGGACTGCATCCGCGCGATACGGATCGACTGTTGCGCATCCTGCATAAGCTGCGGTCACTTGGCAACACCGTTGTTGTGGTCGAGCACGACCTTGACGTCATCCGTACGGCAGACCATGTGATCGACATCGGACCCGCCGCAGGCGAGTTCGGTGGTAACGTCGTGTTCAGCGGTCCGTTCGACGAACTTGCCGACGCGTCGACCCTGACGTCGGACTATCTGTGCCGTCGTCGCGAGGTCAAGATCAAGACCTCGTACCGCCGTGGCAATGGTCACGGCATCACGCTCGTGCATCCCAAACATCACAACCTGAAAGGGGATACGGTTACGTTCCCCCTTGGCATGATGACGGTGGTCACCGGTGTTTCCGGCAGCGGCAAGAGCTCACTCATCCACGACGTGCTCTATGCCGGCGCCAAGCGATACTTCGGCGGCTATACCGGCGAGGTAGGCCCCTGCGAGCGCATTGAAGGCCTGGACCATGTGACCGACGTCGAGATGGTCGACCAGTCGCCGATCGGCCGATCGACGCGATCGACGCCGGCCACGTATACGAAGACCTTCGATCTGATCCGCGACGTGTTCGCCTCGACGCAGGCCGCCAAGCAGATGGGCTGGAAGCCCGGACATTTCTCGTTCAACGTGACCGGCGGACGCTGCGACGTCTGCGAGGGCGGTGGCACCGTGACCATCGAGATGCAGTTCCTGCCCGACATCGAACTGCCATGCGAGGCCTGCGGCGGAACGCGCTACCGGCGCGAAGCGCAGTCCATCCAGTATCGCGGAAAAAGTATTGTCGACGTCCTTGCCATGTCCGTCGACGAGGCCATCATCCACTTTGAGGCCTATCCGCGCATCGTAAGCAAGCTAAGCATCCTGCAGCAGGTGGGGCTTGGTTACGTCCGCCTTGGCCAGCCCTCGACGCACATGAGCGGTGGCGAAGCGCAACGCATCAAGCTTGCCGCACATCTTGATACAGATTCGTCAGGACCCAAGCTGTTCATCTTTGACGAGCCGACAACAGGCCTGCACGTCCACGATGTGGCAGCGCTCTTGGCCGCCTTCGATAAACTTGTTGATCGTGGCCACTCGCTGGTCGTGATCGAACACAACGTGCACGTCATGGCCGCCGCAGACCATATCATCGACCTTGGCCCCGAGGGCGGCGATCATGGAGGCCAGATCGTGGCCACGGGCACGCCGAAACAGGTTGCTGCCGTGACCGCGTCCTACACCGGACAGGCCCTGCACGCCTTGTTCTCGGAGCGCGGCGTAAGTGTACGCCGCCGCAGTAAAGGAACGTCGTGACGGCCCGCAGCATCGTCCGCATCGGCATTGCCACGATCGTTCTGGTGCTGGGGCTGTGGTGGACGCTGCATGCCGTCGATCTTGGCAACATGCTCCGGATCATGATGGCATCGGACGCACTCCTTGTAACCCTGTGCGTCCCGATCATCCTGCTGTCGCATGTTGTCCGTGCCCATCGCTGGAATATCCTGCTGCGTCCGTCGGCTCCGGACGTACCGCTGACGTCCGCTACCTCGGCCGTCCTGATCGGCTACGCCGCCAACTCCATCGTACCGCGCTCCGGCGAACTGATCCGTCCATGGGTTCTGTCGCGACGTTGCTCCATACCGCTCGGCACCAGCATCGCCAGCATCGTCGTCGAGCGCATCCTCGACGTGCTGTCGCTGGTAACGGGCATCGCCGTAGTCTCGCTGATCGCCAATGATCGTATCTCGACGGCGATACCTACACTGACGTTTGAACGTGTCCTGACGGTCATCGTGCTGCCGATGACAGCAGTAGCCGCGGCCATCGGCGTCGTGGCCTACACACGTGTCGGTGCATGGACCATCGAGCGTCTTGTACGTCCGCTGCGTGCTTCGGCCGCCGACGCCCTGCACAGAATCCTCGACACGGTCCGCTCCGGCCTCCATGCCGTGGCCCAACCTCGTCTGTACGCCGGTCTGCTCACCGATACCGTCCTGATATGGCTGATGTGGGCATTGCCCCTTATGCTGTGTTACCACGCCATCCCACACGATCACGCAGTGTCCTTCGGCATGGCCGATGCTACCATCGTCCTGCTCATCGTCAGCATCGGCGCAACCATTGCCCCCACACCCGGCGCCATTGGAGTGTACCAGTCCTTTGCTCAACTGGCACTGATGGTGTTGTATGGGGCAGGGCAGGACGAGGCCACAGCCTTTGCGATGCTGACGTGGATCGTGAACTACATGCTGACGCTGGTTGTTGGCGGATGCTGCTGGCTGTACGAAGTACGCCAGGGACTTACCTGGCGCGACCTGGTCGAATCTGCCCGAAAGCCGTAGATTTGCGCCCCGCAACGACCTTGCACCGAGAATACGACGTTCAAAATTCCCATCAGCTGACCATGACCACGCACACTACCGACCTCATCATCATCGGAGCCGGACCCTGCGGTCTGTTCACCGTTTTCGAAGCCGGCCTGCTCAAGTTCCGCTGTCACTTGGTTGACTATCTGGGAGTGCCCGGCGGACAATGCGCCGAGATCTATCCCAAGAAGCCCATCTATGACATCCCGGGGTTTCCAAGCGTCCTGGCTGGCGACCTGGTCGATAACCTGATGAAGCAGATCGAGCCCTTTAAGCCAACATTCACGTTGGGCGAGCGGGCAGAACAGCTTGAAAAACTTGAAGATGGGCGATTTAGATTAACAACGCATCGAGGAACTGTCATTGAAGGCAGTAACGTCATTATCGCTGGCGGACTTGGCTGTTTCGAGCCTCGTAAACCGGCCATCGCCGAACTGGCCACGTACGAAGACAATGGCGTCGAGTACGTCATCCGCGATCCCGAGATGTATCGTGGCAAGCGCGTTGTCATTGGCGGCGGGGGAGACTCGGCCCTGGATTGGACGATCGTCTTGGCCGACATTGCGTCCGAGGTGACCCTGGTTCACCGAAGCCAGTCCTTCCGCGCAGCCCCGGATTCCGTCGAAAAAGCCGAGCGCCTTGCGGCCGAGGGTCGCATCGGCATGCTCAAGGATGCCAACGTAACGGGTCTTACCGGAGCGAACGGACTTGAGGGCGTCACGGTGACGTTCAACGACGGGCAGACCAAGGACTTGGCCGTCGACCATTACATTCCGCTGTTCGGGCTGTCGCCAAAGCTGGGGCCCATCGCTGATTGGAATCTGTCGATCGACAAGAATGCCATTAACGTTGACAACAGCACGTACGAGACGTCAGTCCCGGGCATCTACGCCGTGGGCGACATCTCGGAGTATCCAAACAAGCTGAAGCTCATCCTTTGCGGCTTCCACGAGGCAGCGATTGCCTGCAACGTTATCTATGCCCGCCAGCACCCCGAAAAGAAGCACGTGCTGAAGTACACCACCGTGGCAGGGATAACGGGGCTGTAAACTAGGGGCAATCTCTACGAGATACGACAACGCCGCATCCCTTGGCAGGAATGCGGCGTTTCTATTTGTAAGCTGTTGTAAGGTATGCGCCTTAGAGTGCCTGTGCTGCCACGCGTTGCCGCGTTGCAAGGCGTGTGCCGACGGCGATGATGCCGGCGAACAGCCACGTTGACACGAGACCGTTCAGGAAGAAGTTGCCACTGTCACGGTAGAAGGCCAAACCGGCTTCGTAGCACAGCAGCAGCCCCGCAAACGTGTGCGGATACATCGTCGACGTGGCCCAGACTGCACCGTTCGTGACAAGGAAGAACAGTACGGCAGCCACCGAACCACCGCCAAGGACCTGCATCGGCATCGAAGTCCGGCGTAGCCAGCGGCCCATCAACGTGGTAAGCAGAAACGTACCGTAGACAACGGCCTGAGTGCTGTGCAGAGCGTACTCCCAGCCCAGCAGTGCACCCAGGGCAAGGTCGCTCAGCAGCATGGCCGCAAGCGGTACCAGCATGGCCTTACGCGTGGACGGAAGCAGAGCACCGCCCATAAGCGCCATGGCCATCACCGGCGTCACGTTGGGCCAATGCGGAAGCAGTCGCGATGCTGCAAGCACGACGATCAACGCCATGGTAGCGAATTCGGGACGTTGGAGATGTTTCATGGTTGAGCCGTTTATGAACTCACGATCGATGGGGGTGCAGCCCTACGGTCGCGACATTCTTTAGTTTACATAATGCAGATTATATGTCAAGACAGAAGGTCGTAACAGCCGTTTCAGGCCGTCTGCGACGCCGACAATGCCTCCGTGACCTTGTCAGCCGCGTCCTGCAAGGTCGCTGCCACAAGGAAGTTCAGACCAGAGTCGATCAGGATCTTGCGGGCTTCTTCGGCATTCGTACCGTCGAGACGCACGATGACCGGCACGCCGACCTTGACCTGCTGGAGTGCCTGCAGGATGCCGTTGGCTACACGATCGCAGCGAACGATACCGCCAAAAATGTTGATCAGCACGGCCTCGACGTTCGGGTCGCTCATCATGATGCGGAAGGCGTTGGCGATCCGCTCCACATTGGCGCCACCACCAACGTCAAGGAAGTTCGCAGGCCTGCCGCCGGCCAGCTGGATGATGTCCATCGTGCCCATGGCAAGACCGGCACCGTTGACCATGCAGCCCACGTTACCGTCAAGCTTGATGTAGTTCAGACTGTACTTGCCGGCTTCGACCTCGAGCGGCTCTTCTTCGTCGATGTCACGCAGTGCCTCGAAATCCGGATGACGGAACATGGCATTGTCATCGAAGTTCACCTTGGCGTCAAGCGCAACGAACGAACCTTCGTCGGTCACGACCAGCGGGTTGACCTCCAACATACTGCAATCCATGGACACGTAGGCTGCGTACAACTTCTGGATGAAGCTGACGAAGCTCTTGTAGGCCGTGCCGCTCAGGCCAAGACCAAAGGCCAGACGACGTGCCTGATAGCCTTGGAAGCCTTCCGTGGGGTCGATCCATTCCTTCAGGATCTTCTCGGGCGTGGTCTCGGCAACGTGTTCGATCTCGACGCCGCCCTCGGTCGATACCATGATGAGGTTTCGCGAGGTCTGGCGGTCAAGCAGGATCGAGCAGTAGTATTCGTGGGCAATGGCGCAGCCTTCTTCGATGAAGGCACGACGCACGATCTTGCCGTCGGGACCGGTCTGCACCGTCACAAGCTTGTTGCCAAGCAGACCATTGGCGACGTTGTAGGCACGATCGGCAATGTTACCACCGTGAATCACGGTGACACCACGCAACGGCTTGCCATCTACGTCGATGGCCGCATTCGTTACGGGGTCATGTACTGTCCCCTTGCCTCGTCCACCGGCGTGGATCTGGGCTTTCAGGACGATGGTGTTGACGCCGCGCTGGACGAAATCCGTGAAGGCAACAGCACCGGCTTCGGCCGCCGAAAACACGGGCTTGCCGATCAATACCGGCACGCCGTGTGCTCGCAACAGTTCCTTCGCCTGATACTCGTGGATGTTCATGCGTTCCTCGAAGTGAATGTATTCGCGTGGTAAATTGGGCGTCGTCCGTATTGCGCGGTACGACAGATCGACGCCGCTGCTATACGTCGACGAGGCGCAAAACTACGAAGAACCGACCGCTCACAAAACGATCCGACCCGCATGCGTTATGCACCGTACTACCTGGCCGTCCTTGTCCTGGCCCTTGCCTGGCTTACCGTCAGGCCACTGCTTGAAGACCGGTCCCTTGGCAGCAAGCATCAGCCTATCGTCGTGATGCTTACGCCTTCCGTCGATGCCCAGCGCATCTCAAAAAGCGGCGACTCGCTGATGGCTTACCTGCATGCGACAACAGGTCTGCATTTCCGGTCATCGGTACCAACGAACTTTGTTGCCGTGGTCGAGGCATTTGGTGCCGGCAAGGCCGATATCGCCATCATGAATACGTTTTCGTATTTGCTTGCCAACACGAAGTACAATGCCCATGCGGCGCTGAAAGTGGTGCGCCGTGACGGCGAGATGTCGTACCGTGGACAGCTGCTCGCTCATGCCGGCGAAGACATCAACTCGCTCGAAGACCTCCGCGGCCGTCGCATCGCCTATGTCGATCCGTCGTCCACGTCAGGCTACATCTACCCCAAGGCATTGCTCCAGCAGCGTGGCATCGTTACCGGCGAAGAGGTCTTTGCCAACAAGCACGACAACGTTGTAACGATGATCTATCAGCGTCAGGTCGACGCAGGTGCCACGTACTACTCCCCCGCTGACAAGAAGACCGGCGAGCTCTTGGACGCCCGGGCGCGCGTCAAAGCGCAGTTCCCGGACGTGTTCGAGAAGATCAAGATCCTTGAACTCACCGAGCCCATTCCTAATGATCCGGTAGTGTTTCGTGACATGTTCCCGGCCGAGTTCGAACGACGCATCATTGACGCATTGCTGAAGTATGCAGCAACGGCAAGGGGCAAGGCAAGCCTGATGGATATCGCCAGCGTCGAGGGCCTGGCCCCATCGTCAGACGCCGACTACGCAGAGATGCGCAAGCTTGTGACGTCGTATTCGGTTGACGTCGAAAAGGCGCTACGGAAAAAGTAAGGTGGAGAGACACGTTCAGGGCGCTGTACAACAGCACCCTGAACGGCCTTAGCGATTCATCAACGTCTTGATGAACGTCGTTGCACCCTTGGTGGCGCCGGCGATCAGACCAACGACTTCCTCGACGGACGGACGTAGACGATTCATGATGCCCACCTCGAAGTCCTTGACGTCCTGGGCGATCGACGCGATGGCATCGGCTCCCTTCGACAGTTTGGCGATCTGCGCGTCGGCACGCAGAACGGTACCATGCACCTGCTCGAGCAACTCCTCGCTGCGCACCAGCACGGGCGTAAGCCGCGTACGCAACTCATGCAGATCCGTGGCGGCACGCTCGGCCGACATCGTCATGCGGTCGACCTGACGTTTGGCATGCAGCAGGAACGATACGGCAACGCCGCACAGGACGGTGAAGGCAATGAGCGCTACTACGGTGGCTACGACAACGATGGTGCTATCCATGTGCGATGATGGTTGCGGTGTTGATTGTTAGGATATCTCGGAACGGAATGCGTCGGCGCCGGCCTTGGCCGCGTCAGACACCTTGTGCGCTCCGGCCTGGACCGACTCCTTGACGGACTGGGCGCGGTTACGCGCTTCGCGCAGCACCTGCTCGGCATTCGACATCAGGGCATCGGCCTGTTCGCGGGCGCTCGAGACGATGCGCTCGGCGGCAACACGGCCCTCGTTGACGACGTCTTCGACACGATGCTCGCCCTGCTTGAGCATGCCCGTAGCCTTATCGTACAGGTCCTGCCCCTTATCGGCAATATCCTGACGCAATTCGCGGCCCGACTTCGGGGCAAACAACAGTGCCACCAAGGCACCAACGGCGCCCCCAACAACGGCTCCAAGAAGAAAGCCGCGTGCATAGCTGCCTTGTTGCTGATTCGATTCCATGAGTTCCTCCGAGGGATGCTACCACTGTTCGGGTATTGTGATGGGATGACCTTGTGACGTGAGAATCAGCTCGATGAACTCTCGAACCGCACCGTTTCCGCCTGCCGCCGAACACGTAACCATGGCAACGTTTCGGATGGCGGCGACGGCATCGGATGGACATGCCGAGAGTCCGCATCGCTGCATCACATGCAGGTCATTGACATCGTCGCCAATATACGCAACCGCGTGCAGCGGCACGGAAAGACGCGACGTGAGCGTTTGTAGTGCCGCGGTCTTGTCGTGCGAACCAAGCATGACCTCGACGATCTTGAGCTTTTGGGCACGTTCAACAACGATGTCGGACACTTCACTGGTGATGATTGCCGTACGTAGTCCTGCGCGGTGTGCCAATGTCACGCCCATGCCGTCGCGGGTGCTAAACCGCTTCAGTGCTTCGCCTTGCGGCGAATAGTACATGGCACCGTCGGTGAGCGTCCCATCAACGTCCATCACGATCAGCCGAATCTCCTTCGCCCGAGCCACGATCTCGTCGCGTACCATCGCTGTCATGCAATTCCCGTAGATTTACACAGCGAAACTACAAGCAATCAACACGCCAACATCATGAAAACTCGGTACGTACTTGTCACGATCTCCCTTCCCGAAGAACAGTTCGACCTTGCCAGCGGCGTGCTCAGCACGTATCCTATGGTGGGCATCGAGGAAGGGATGGATTCCCTGACGGTGTGTTTCGAACAGAACGACTGGCATGATGATTACCGCGAGTCGATCATCAACGAGTTGACGGCGCACGGCGTGAACGCGACGATCACGTTGGTGGGCACAGAGGAAGATCAGAACTGGAATGCCGAGTGGGAAGCGTCGATCGAACCCGTCATCGTGAACGAGCGGATCGTGATCGCGCCTGAATGGCGTGCGGCTGACTATGCCGACACTCCCCTGCTGCTGGTGATCACGCCGAAGATGTCGTTCGGTACCGGACACCATGCCACAACCCGCATGATGTGTCGCTTGATGGAAACACGCGTCGAGGAAGACTCCACGTGGATCGACGTTGGCACCGGCACGGGCGTCTTGGCAATTCTGGCGGCACGCCTTGGGGCCCGCCACGTCTATGCCTTCGACAACAGCGAGTGGTCGATCCTGAACTCCGAAGAGAACATCCGGCGGAATGGCGTGGCAGATCGCATCACGCTCGAACAGATCGAGCTTCAGGAGGCCTCGCTCGACCTGTGTGACGGCCTTGCCGCCAACCTGTATCGCCACCTGGTGATCCCCTACGCACCGGCCTTCGTCAAGGCCGTCCGCCCCGGCGGCGTCATTTGCGTGTCGGGCATTCTGAAGTACGACGTCGACGAGGTCGCTGCCCCCTTCCTTGCTCTAGGATGCGTGGCAGAGGAGACGTTGTATGAAAGTGAATGGGCGGCGATCGCCTTCCGGACGCCGGCCTAACGACGCATGTCCTGCAGCTGCTGCTGCATCAATTGGCGACGCAGCATCTTGCGCTCGTAGCGCTCACAAAAGCCGCCCTGAAAGATCAGGACGTAGAAGACAACAATGAAGACCCCCGCCAGGATGGCCGGTACGTAGTTGCGTCGGGTGGTCTGTTGCTGTGTCATCAAGGGCTCACGTCAGAACTGCGATGGTCATGCCTTGTAGCTGAGATCAATTGTTGCGGTACTGCTGACCAAACAAGAATGCGTCGTTGCCGTTACGTCCTTCGGTGATCACAACGTCACGAGTGTTCGCATTGCGCACAAGATATTCCCGGGCATCGTCATGCGAAACATCGGCAAGGGCCGCAACATCTGCCACGGTCACCCTACCTGCATGACGTTCCTGCAGCACGCGCACAACCGTTTCAAGGCGTGCACATTCACGTCGGTACGACCTGATGCTTGCGATAAACAAGCCTCCGGCCGCCACTACATGGATGCTTGCCAGCACAAAACATGTCAGCACGTCCTGGAACGACGCATCGCTGCTGAGCCACCCAACGATGCCGAAGAGGATGTAGACAAGACTGAAGATGCCAAGCATGGCACCAAGCAGATACTGGATGCGGTACAACATGGCGTCAAGATGCGAAATGATCGTGCACGGCATACAAACCAAGGCTCGTAGCTTTGCAGTTCCATGCATGCCATCCGCTCTGATTACGCCAACCTGCTCAACGCCATCGCGAAGATTCCGGTCGCACAGCAGGCAGCCGCAGCACTCACCAAATCACGTGGACTGTTTCAGCTTCGTACGCTGAGCGGTTCCGCACGTGCTGCATTCATCGCCGCGTTGTGGAGGAAGGGGGCATTGCCATTTGCCGTGGTGGTGCCGGATGACAAGGCCTGCGACGATATCGCGCATGACCTGCGTGCGTTCATCGGTGCAGACGCTGTGGCGGCCGTTCGCGCCGAAGTGCGCGTGAGTACCGTTGGCGGGACCACGGCCCTGCAGCACGACCAAGTGGATGCGCTCACGCGTCTGAAGCAGGGCACGGCGCACGTCATGGTGATCTCGGCACCGGCCTTTGCATTGCGCATTCCCTCGCGCGATGACCTGGGTTCTGCCACGATGCAACTGCGCAAGGGCACCGATGTGCGCTTCGAGGAACTTGTCACGACGCTGCTCACACAGGGCTTCGAGCGGCAGGACTTTGTTGCGCAACCGGGCGACATCGCCGTACGCGGTGGCATCATCGACATCTTCCCGGGTGGATGGGACAATCCCCTGCGCTTCGAGTTCTGGGGTGATACCATCGAGTCGATCCGTGAGTTCGAACCGCTGTCGCAGCGGTCGATCCGCGAGATCGACACGGCCTCGTTCCTGGGCCGTGTGTATCACGACGACGATCCGACGCTGGAAGCATCACTTACCGACCACATCCCCGACGAAGCAGTCATCGTAGTGATCGACCCCGATGCAGTAAGCGCCGAGATGCACGCCCGCGACGTCGATCTGTCGATCGAGAGTCTGTCGGCATGGCGTCGCCTCGTCGTGAATCCGCTCGGCCAGGTCGACGCCGAAGTGAAGACGCTTCCACAGCCGAACGTTGCGGGCAGTATCGAGCAGATCCTGCGTCATGCCACGACCATGCATGGCCGTAACATCCAGGTCTACCTGGGCGCCGACGGACATGCCAACGCGAAACGCATTCGCGACCTGTGCGAGAACATGATCGAACAGATCGAGCATGACGAGGTGGAACATGCCTTGACACTGCACGAGACGATGGATCATCTGCGGTGGATGAGCGCTGCCGTGACCGAAGGATTCACGTGGGACGACGCTGGCATCGCCTGCTGGACAGAGCACCAGGTGTTCGGTCGACAGCGCGCCCAGTCACGCACCAAGCGCACCGAAGGCGGCTTCTCGATACGCGAACTGCGACAGCTGCACAAGGGCGACTACGTCGTCCACGAGGACAAAGGCGTCGGACGCTTCGATGGTCTGCAGACCATCACCATTGGCGGCAGCCAGCAGGAGTGCGTGCGCTTGGTGTACTCCGGCGACGACGTCCTGTACGTCCATCTGAACTACGTCCATAAACTCAGCAAGTATGCCGCCGAGGAAGGCGCCGTACCATCGCTCAGCAAGCTTGGCAGCGCCGAGTGGGAACGGCGCAAGGCAAAGGCCAAGAAGCGCATCAAGGATATTGCCCGCGACCTTATCAAGCTGTACGCACAGCGGAAGTCGCAGGCCGGCTATGCCTACCCTGCCGACACTGTCTGGCAGAAAGAGTTCGAAGCGGCATTCCAGTACGAGGATACGCCTGACCAGGCTCGGGCCACGGCCGAGGTGAAGATCGACATGGAGTCGCCGTCACCGATGGACCGTCTGGTATGCGGAGATGTGGGCTTCGGCAAGACGGAGGTGGCCATACGTGCGGCCTTCAAGGCAGCCCAGGCAGGACGTCAGGTGGCCGTCCTGGTGCCCACAACGATCCTGGCACAGCAGCACTTTGTGACGTTCCGCGACAGGCTGTCGCGCTATCCCGTCAAGGTGGACGTCCTGTCGCGCTTTCGCAGCAAGGCCGAACAGAAAGACCTGCTGGCAGAACTTGCCACAGGCAAGGTCGACATCGTGATTGGCACGCACCGATTGTTGTCGAAGGAT
>VFFB01000007.1 GCA_018882585.1 Candidatus Kapaibacterium sp. | reverse complement strand
CATTCGAGGTGTCCCAGGTGATGGTGACCTTAGCACCCTGCAGGTAGGATTCACCGGAGTTGCTACCCGGCGACGTGATCTTCACCAGCGGCGTTGCGCGATAGTCCTTGTTCACCGGATCGTATTCGGCCCACCCTGCGTCCCAACGACTACCGTCGGCCGGGAATGCACCTCGGTACGCAACCTTCATAAAGAACGGATCGCTCAGGTCATTGGTGCTGCTGCCCGTATTGAAGGATCCCTGGAATCCGGCCGACGTCAGATATTCGGCAATGGGCAGCGGCGAAGCATTAAACGATGCATCAGTCGGCCACGGGCTTCGCAGAAATGCCACGTTCGGATTACCACGTTCGATGACATTATTGAAGTTGGCCTTTGAAAGCCAGCTCGCATCCATGCCCGCCGGAGGCGTGCCACCGGCCAAGGTAAGCGCAGCTCCCTTCACACCGTACCATGCGTTGTTACGAACAAACAAGGAGTCGGCGTTTGCCGCCAGCATGGTAGGTGCTTGTGCTATCTCGAGTCCGCGAGGCCAACCGACGAAGACGCTGTTCACGATGCTAGCACGAGCATTCCGACGTATCTGCGCGCCTGCACCGTAGCGCGAACTGTACTGATTGGCACCTGAGCCCGGCGTCCACGACGTGTCCTGCAGCGGACCGATGGCTGTGAAGTTCGAGAACACACAGGATGTTTTGGGGTTATTGTACGTTGCCGTAGCGTCGTTGTCGATTTCGAAGGCCTGTGAGGTCGATACGTCGGCAACTGTGCGGAAGCGCTTGGCCAGACCAAACTGTACCTTGCCGCTGAAGCCGTTGTCGCAGTCGAAATCGTCGTCAAGAATGCCGTACGAGACCAGGTAGCGCGCATTTACCGTACCTCCGAACCACTCAAAGCCGTCGTCGTTACCGTAGGACACCTGGATATACTCGAGCACGGTGCGACGTCCAACTCCGCCCATCGTAAGCGAGTTGAGCTCCGAGTTCGGCTGCGTTGCGATACCGGCAAACTCGATGCGCACGAACCGGAGCACACCGCTTGAGTCCTCGTCGTCAGTTCCGCCAAACCAGCCCTTGCCTCCTGCGGTTGCATCGGCAACGCCACCTTCAAGAGCAGCTTGTCCTGCAGGGTGATTCGTACGGGCCTTACCGCAGATCAGGATACCTCCCCAGTCGCCGCGTGCACGCTGTCCGGGCGCGGCACGACTTGTGAACACGATCGGGCGCTCCTTGGTACCGTCCGCAACAATGCGACCACCGCGGTTGACGACGATGGCAGAGTTCGATCCAGGGATATCACCAACGACGATCGTACCCGGTTCAACATCAAGGACGCCTCCGTCATTGACGTAGACATAGCCTTGCAGACCATAGATCTTGTTTGCATGCAGTCGCACCCGGCCGGTGATCTCGCCTTTCAGTATTGAGTCCGGCACGATCGTTTGCGGAACTTCTACGATGAATGGGCCGTCCGAGACATCACTGACCGTTGGGTCACTGATGAGCTCCATACGAACATATCCGGTAGACGTTTGCGTGGACGGCACTCGAAAGCCACCGGCGAATATGCCGCGTCGCGCCGCTGAATCAACGACGTTGTTGGCGCCAACGACCTCCGTCCACGGACCTACTGGCGACGGACCGAACAGAAACCGCCAACGTGCACGGAATGTGCCTGTCGTGTCCCACCGGAGATCCTGTGATGTGCCTGGGCGGAACGTCTCGCCGCCATTTGGCGAGATCAACCGCACCGAACTTGGGTTTTGCGCGTGAACGAACCACGTCGTCACAGCTGAGATGACGCATAGAAGAAGGAATCGACGCATGTACGTTACCATTCCAGATTGATGGTGGTGGGAGTTATTGATCTTGCGGTTGCATTCTGTATCCGAAACCGAGCGATACGCCCATACCTCGGATGTTCGATTGAATCAAGGCTCCCTCCTGCTCCCAGCGCAACGGCTGATTCAGAAGGTCGCGGACCACCAGCTTGAGCTCAAGGCTCTTGCCAATAGGCTGAATCACAGACAGGTCGACGACATTACGCGGCAGCTCATACACATGCGGGTTGCCTTGGAACGTACCCACCTGGTTTACCTGGATGATCCGACGTCCGTAGGTGTTGTAGCCCAACGTCAAAGCCGTTTGCGTTTCGGGATTCGCATAGAACAACGACATGTTGACGGTGTACCGCGACTGGCCCCACATGGAGCGTACGTCGGCAACACCAGCCTGCTGAACGGTGATCTCAGAGTTTATCAATGCTCCATTGAAGGAGACAATGAAGTTTGAAAGGGGCTTGGCGATCACGCCGAGAGACTTGCGGATCTCGATCTCGACACCATAGTTGTGGGCGGCACCTGACGCATTGGCAAACGACCGTACGACCTCGGACTGCTGCGGAAAGAGCGTCTCTTCGATGGCATTGCCGAAGCGTTTGTAGAACACGCTGGCCGAGAGTACTTCGCCCGCGGCCGGGAAGTACTCGTAACGCACGTCGAAGTTCTGGATGAGCGTGCGGCGCAGGTTGGGATTGCCGGCGATCGTGGCCTGCTGCTGAAAATCGAAGAACTGGAAGGGCGCGAACTCCCGCAGCGACGGACGAGCAAGCGTTTGCGAGGCCGACAGACGAATGTTTGTCTGCTCGGAAGGCTTGACGACCAGATTGAGCGTCGGCAGTACGTCCAACAGATCCTGATTCACGACGACCGGATCATCCGTAACAGAGAAGCTGTTCAGGCGCTGCAGACTATGCTCAATGCGGGCTCCCGTGATGATGCGCATGTCCACACCACCGATTGTAAAGGGCATGTCGGACATGACGTAGGCGGCAACCAACTGCTCGACGGCATCGTAGGTGTCGCTGAGCTTTGAATCCTCGGCATAGCTTAGACGCCCCTTGCCGACGCTGTAGTTCGAGTCGGCGAACATCGGACTCAGGTCCGGTATCGTGTCGCTGTCGGGAATGGTGAACTGATCGGAGACGTCATTCTCGACACCCTGGACGATCGTAAGCGAACGTGCACGAAAGGCGCGCGAACGGTCTTCGGCAAGACCGCCTACCTTGAGCTTGATGGCCGACGTAACGGGGATCGTCACGTTCAGCGCGGCACTCATCGCCTCGTCTTGAAGGTCCGAAAAGAACCGGCCTGCCCTCGAGCCAGCACCCTGCTGCGTCATGTCGAAGGCAGCAAACAGCGGCTGACCGCTGTCTGAGGCATTGCGCAAGAACTGCAGACGTCGGAAGTCCGGCTCGTAGCGCGATGACGTCGAGTATCCGGCGCGCCAATCCACAAGCATGTTGTTCCATGCGCCAATGTTGTGTTCACCGGCAAGCGTGCCCGTGTAGAGCTGCTTTTCGACATACTGAAAGCTGAACAGTCGCTGCTCGACGCCTTGCGCGAAGTTTTCGCCGGAGAGGTAGACATTGTCGAAGTCGGCCGACCTGTTGAAGGCGTTTTTGAACGAGATTGTCGTGGACTGCCCCAGACGATAGGCCACGTTGGCCAGGCCACCCCAGCTTACGCTGCGGCTGCTCTGAAAGCCACCGAACCGGAACAGGTAGTCGTTGGGATTGGCAAGCACACCACCACGAACCATGCTATTGCTTTGGAAGGAGGTGCCGTAATTGGCCGAGGCAACGATGCCGATCTGGTCGTCCTCGCTCACGTTGATGATGTCCGTGAACGTCATCGACATGTTGCCATTCGGCGTCGCCGTCGTCCGACTCGTCCGCCAGTTGCCGTTGTTGAACGAACGCCCGATGTTGTCGAGCCGAGCAATGGCATCGGAATTGCCGGCACGTACGTCACGTAGCAGCTGGTTCATGCCAAGTCGATCCGACGGCAGGTCTGTCGGCATCGCGCGGCCACCGTTGTCCATTCCAAGCCAGTCTCCCGGGCCGCCGGCAACCTGCAGGAAGCCGTTGTTCTTGAATGTCACATAGTCGTTGAAACCCTGCGATCCGGAAACCTTGAAGCTCCGACCCGAGGGAAAGTCGATCGTATTGAGCTGTACAAGACCACCGGCGAAATTTCCGGGCAGGTCGGGCGTGAAGGACTTCACGACGTTGGCATTCTCCAGCAACTCGCTCGGAAACATGTCGAAGGCAAATGACTTCTTGTCCGGCTCGGTGGATGTGAGTGCTGCACCGTTGAGGGTTGTGTTGCTGTAGCGATCGCTGACGCCGCGAACGTAGACGTACTTGCCATCGACGAGGGTGACACCGGACACGCGCTTCAGGGCCTGACCTGCATCAGCGTCCGGCAGCTTCGATATCTCCTCGCGGCCGATGCCATCGCTTACCTGCGCAGCGTTCTTTCGCTGCGCCAGCAGCGCAGCGGCATTGTCATCGCGCCGCTCAGCCTGGACAACGACGTCCTTCATGGCTGACTTCGTCAGCTCGAGCACGGTGTTGACCGTTACCGTTCCTTCGGACGTGATCACGACGCCTTCGATGGTCTTTGCATCGTAACCAACGTAGGTGAACCTCACGGCATATGTACCCACCGGAATGCTCTCGATGCGATACACCCCCTTGGTGTCGGTATAGGCGCCCTTCGTTGTGCCCAACAGTGAGGCTGTTGCACCCCGTAGCGGCTCGCCAGTTTCTCCGTCCGTAACTTTGCCCGTCAGGATTCCCTGGGCCATTGTTGATGCCGCCGTCAGCAGCAGCATCGTCAGTAAACTTGCTGTAGATCGAACTGTGCACACGGTAACCTCTGCAGTGAGAACAAGAACAACGGTTGTGCCTTGGTTCTCTGACAAGGCAATTCGAAACTATCCGTGCACTGTTAGGTGGATGTTATGACAGGATTACCATTGCGTTACATCGCCCTGTGCGCTGCAGCCGTTCTTGTCGTTGACGCAGGCTACGGCACTGCACAGACGCTTCCGAAGATCATGCTTGCCCAGTGCAGCGTTGATACGTCCGACAAGGCCATCAGCGTCGGCAAGGCCGAGGCAGCCCTTGCTCTTGCCGTTGGTCTGTCCGGAAAGGCATCGTTCATCGCAACAGCCGCACGCGATTCGATCTTACTCGCTGCAAGCAACCGCCCTGAGGATCGCACGGTCCTGGGTGCTGCGTCCGTGGTCGGCGCCAGGATTGTGGCCTTCTTGAATGTTCGACGTCTGCACCATCTGGTGCGATCCGAGGTGATCCTGATCGACGCTGCATTACCGAGCGAACAGCGTCGAGGCGTTGGCTATGCGACACTGCGACTGCATCATGCCGACGAGTCCGTCCTTGCCGATCCGGCCATGCTCGAGGCAACGCAGCGTGCCTTTGCTGTTGCCATGCAGGATTCCCTCATGTACCTGCAAGATTCGGTCGATAGTGCGTTTTACGTGCGTCCGACGCACCTTACGGCCGTAGGCGGAATCACGTTTACCAACGATCCCGCGCTCCAGCCATGGGAGATCTTCAAGCAGAAGGTTGCCGTGTCGTACGACATCGCACAGATGATCGCCCACGGTCTTGCCGATGCCGACCGATACACCGTCGTCGACATCGAAACGCGCGATACCATGTATGCCATGCTTGGCCTGCATCTGACCGAGAACTATAACCAGGTGTCGGCCATCGAGCTGCAGCAACTATCCCGGTTCGACGTAACCCATCTTGTCACGGGTACGGTGCAGCGAACAGAGAAGGGGGCAGTGCTGACGCTGTCGTTGAATGCCATCAAGCCGGATGAACGCTATTCGCAGATCCGCAGCATCGAGCGTCTTGTGTCTGCCGATACAAAACTCGCCGTCCGCGAGGCCGTCCAGGATGCGCTAACGGAGCTCCTTGCCGAAGCTGATCGGTAACGTCTCTACCTGACGATCAGACCCTGATGGGTGGCGATGATGCCCTGTTCCGTGCGGAAACGCACGATGTAATAGCCCGAGGCAAGTTCATGCACGGGGACGGCGACCGTGGCATCGGGAGGCATGATCCGAAGTCCGCTTGAAGCATGTACAATGTTGCCCACGGCATCAAGCACTTCGACGTCGATCACGGCGTCGGCCGACGTCTCGACGTTGAAGCGCATCACGTCGCGGAACGGATGCGGCGGTAACGCGCGGATGGACCTGATCGGACCGACCTTGATCATGAATCGCGGACCGCAGGCGTCAACCACCAGCGAGCCGTCGTCGGCGTTGACCGTCGTTGGTTCGACAGCCCAGAGCGCAACCGTCGCAAAGGTGAACGGCGTTGAATCCGGCAGAGCCGACTTGGCAAGGCCACGCATTGCGGCCACAACGCCCTGGCGACCAAGCACGGGCCCCTGACCCTGCGCCGTGAGTTTCACAACGCCGGGAGCAAACTGCCCCGTAACACCCGGCCACGTTCCGGCAACGATACTGTCGACTTCGAACAGCAGCGGATTGTACTTGATAGTGATCTCGACCCTGTCGATCTGCGCCGCCGAGGCGTCGCGCGTCCAATGCACCGGCACCGTGATGCGATCACCCGGCATCTGCCTGTAGTCGTCGATCCTGACGGTGATGAGCTCGGGAGTCACAACCTTGTCCGTGGCTTCGCCAACAAGGTCAACCGTATGCCGCACCTCGCATGTGCCGCTGTCGATGAGTGTGACCGTGGCCAGGTGCTTGCCGACGGCCGACGGTGCATAGACGACGTCGAACGTCACAGTGTCACCAGCTTGCAGCGTCTGCGGAATGGAAATGCCCTCTGCCGACCACGGTCCAACAGGGCTTACCGTGACTGCCGTTATCCGGCGCTGTGCCGAGCCGGAATTGGTAACCGTGATTGTTGCACGCTTTGAGGTGCCGATCATCGTCGCTGTCATGACTACCTGCCGCGGCGTAACGGCAAGCTGTCCGCCCACTCCTTGAGCTGTCGACCGCACGGTGTAGGTAACTGGGCAGACACGGCTGTTGAGGATGATGCGCTCCGATACCGTGACGCCCGACGGCAGCAGACTTGGTTCACACTCGGCACGGACCTGGACCTGCTGTCCCGGACCGACGATAAGCATCTGCGTTGCGAACGAAAGTCCCGTGACATCATCAACAAGTTGCAGATCGACCGTGTCGACGACGGTTCCGTCATTACGGACGGTGATCATTCGCTCCATCTTTGGCTGACAGGCATCCACGACGCCAAAGTCGATCAGCGTATCCGATACCGTCGTTACCGCAATGTCAAACCGTCCGTCAAGGTCAACCGTTACCTGTCGATCGTCAGGTTGCATCGGTACGGTCATGACGGCTTGCGAACGGCCTGGGGACTGCGGTCGGTACTCGACGATGATCCGTGCAGGCGTCGCATTCGTAAACTCCACCGGTGCCGTCGGCTCGATCACGACAAAGCGTCCGTCGGCCGGCGCAATCGTCGGCACCTGCAATGTCTGCGGTGTCGTAGCAACGGTCGATACAAGGATGGTGTCACGCGACGCCGTCGGTTCACACAATGCCCCATACTGCATCAACCGCTTCGATAAGATGACGTCGGTAAGATAGGTCGTAAACTCGACAGGTATCGTGTCGGCATCATCACAAACGCCGGTGGCCGTGGCGATCAGAACGCCGCGATACATTTCGGTGCCCACGCCCGTCCACGTCAACGATACCGGCATCGGTACGTTCTGTGTCACAGTGGCGGGAAGGGGCGGCGTGGTAAGCTTCAGATTCGGATGTGTGGGCTCGAGATAGACCTGCGTGACCTGTGCCCGATCGATGGAATCAACGTTGATGGTCGCCTGCCGCGTGATACTGCTGCCGCGGCGCACGCTGTCGATGATGGCCCGTGGATCGATCCGCAGGGTCATGACAGATGCCGCGCCACGCACAACGATGCGAACCGTGTCATTGCAGGGCATCACAAGGAACTGTATCGTATCGGCAAACGCTCCGCGCTTTGCGGGTGTGATGGTGACGTTGATGGGGCGTGATGTGCCAACTGCAAGATTGAACGGCTGAGGGGGCACACCAACCACATACGATGGCGCGCGTAGGAGCTCGACGGTAGCGCCGGCGACACCGTCGTTCAGCAGGTCTATGGTCTTCTGGATGGACTCGCCCACGCAGACCGTGCCAACGTCGATGGTGGATGTTCGGGAGGTGACATTAGCCCGGGACGAGCGCATGCGCAGTTCCACGTTCCACGGGTCGACGTTACCACGCGTCTTGGTGTTGTCGTCGTGATCGATCTCGAGCGTTGCTCGATCGTCACCGGTGATGGGAGTTCCCACGACGATCACTGTATCGGCCTGCAGCGGTGGTATCACGCGCGGCGGCGTGTTCCGACCGCTGGTCCAGCCAAGGATGCGGAACGCACCGGCATAGGTACCCAGCATGCGCATGCCGTTGACTGTCAGCTCGTAATTGCCTGTGTTGCCTACAGGGATGTAGAACGTATCGCGGACCGAGCACGTCGAGTTGGTCTCAAGCGTCTTGATGCTTCTGATGATCGGTGAAAGGCCATAGACGCGAACCGTGATGATGGTGTCGCGGACGCATGGGCCAAGGCGGACACGGAATCGTGCTTCGGTCCAGCCGGTATCCTTTGGATTGGCCGTGACGTAGAGCAGTGCTCCGTCGGCAAAAATGGTCACGGGATACGACGATCCGAACAAGGCGATGGACGTGTCGCCGGAGATACGCGTAACGTTGGTGATGTCTTCGAGAGGAACCGAGACCGACCGCCAACGAAGTGTAGCCGTACTGACGGTGCCAACGCGCACACGCATCGTGACGACCGTATCCGCCGGCGTTGCAGCACGGTCGCGGCGGTCGCCCGACAACGGAATGATGTGCGTTGTGTCCGTCGTTGTCATCGTGACTGTCAGGTTCGCCGTATGTGCACCGTTCCTGGTGGGGCGATACTTGACGATGATACCAACGCGCTGACATGAGCTTACCGTGGCAGGAACCGTCCCAACGATGGAGAACAGATCGGCATCGGTACCACCGATCGCCGCGCTCAGGCCGGCAGCGAAGAAGTTTTTATTTGTGATCCAGACAGTATCGTACTTGTCGACGTCGGGACACGACGTACCGAAGGCCATACGCTCCCGCGTGAACTCGGCAACGGGCGGTGCAAGACGGTAGATGTTGTCACCGACCACCCATCCCTTGTCGGCATCGATGAAGAAGATGTCATCGAGTGCATCCCCATCGTCGATGCCGCAGGTGCGTTCCTGCCAGGTTCTGCCGCCGTCGCCGGTGTAGTAGACGCCTTTGTTATACCCCGAGGCCCAGCCTGCCTGCGCCGACAGCAGGAATGATCCGAACATCTGCTTTCCGGTAAGGAACTCTCTCCAGGTCGAACCATTGTCATCGCTGAAGCGCATGCCGGCGTTGTTGGTGCCCGGCGGACATCCGTCGGGTGACATTGGCACGAGCCAGGAGTTGCCGAACTTGGCAAGCTCTTCCATCCAGGGATTGGTATTGCCGATCGTAGCAAACACGTTCCACGTTGCGCCGTCGTCGGTACTGCGCCATAACGTCTGATTGCCCACGGCGTAGACATGGTTTGCGGGCATGTCGGATGTCCAAAGCGGGTCCGACATCTTGGACTGCGTGCGTGTCGTATTCGTGAACGACGTCCACGTCTGCCCACCGTTCTGCGTGCGGTAGAACATGTTGTTCCCGCAACTGCCACCCGTCATCCATCCGTTATTCACATCGCGGAACCATCCGCCCCACACCGTGGCGCCGGCTGGCAGCATGTTCGTCCACGTTACTCCACCATCGGTGGACTTCCATGCCCCTCCCGGACCTGTGACGTAGCCGTTCTGGGTGTCGAGAAACTGGACGTATTCGAGGTGTCTACCTGCGCCAACATTGGTGCCCTGCCAGGTGGTACCGCCGTCCGTAGTGCGGATGATGTAACCGCCCATCTGATCCACGGCCCAGCCATAGTTCGGATTCGATGGCAGGAAGAAGATGTCCAGCCAGTACCCGTTACTGTAGGGGGCAGGGAGATTGACCTTTTTCCAGTACTGACTTGAGGCGGTACCCGTCCACGTCAGCATGGTCAGGACGACCAAGATGATACGCAAGGCGACCATGTCGCCTGAACATACGAAAAGACTTGGGAGTTGCAACTCCGCGGTTCAGGGGCCAGGGATCAGCGGCGGAATGTATCGTCGCGGTCCGGACTGGTCGAGACCCACGTGACAGGTGTTTCCAACAGCCGCTCGATGGTGGAAACGTATTCTTGGGCGGCTGCAGGCAGGGCCTCGAACGAACGGACGCCGTCAAGGGCGCACTTCCAGCCGGGCATGGTAATGTAGTCGCACGTCACGCGCTCCAGCGAACCAACGTCGGCCGGGAAGTACCGTGTGGGCTTCCCATCAATACGGTATCCGGTACAGATCTTGATCTCGTCCAATACTCCAAGCACGTCAAGCTTGGTCAGGGCGATCTCGGTGATACCATTGATCATGCAGGAGTAGCGCAGGGCGGGAATGTCAAGCCAGCCGCACCGACGCGACCGACCAGTCGTGGCGCCGAACTCATGGCCCTCGCTGCGGAGCAGCTCGCCGATGTTGTCGTTCAGCTCGGTCGGAAACGGACCGTTGCCCACCCGCGTGCTGTATGCCTTGACGACGCCGGTGATATCGCGGATGCTGGTTGGCGGAATGCCAAGACCTGTGCAGGCGCCACCGGACGTAGGATTCGAGCTGGTGACGAACGGATACGTGCCGTGGTCCAGGTCAAGGAGCGCACCTTGTGCGCCTTCGGCCAGAATGCTCTTACCGTCCTTGATGGCCTGATGCAGGAATGACGTTGTATCCGTGATGAATGGATCAATCTGTGTGTCGAACGCCATATACTCTTCGATCAGGCGGTCGATATCGATCGGCTCGGCGTCGTAGAGTGCCTCAAGGATGGCGCTTTTCTCTTCGAAGTTTGTGCGCAGTTTGGCGGCCAACACGTCGCGGTCGAGCAGATCGACGATGCGGATGCCGACGCGTTGCGCCTTGTCGATGTATGACGGTCCGATACCGCGGCCCGTGGTTCCGATGCTGCCGGCCAGCTTCTCGCGAGCCTGATCGAGCATCTTGTGATACGGCATGATCAGGTGGGCCTTATGCGAGATGTGCAGGCGTCCGTCGATGTTCACGCCCAGTGACTCCAGCATGCGGATCTCGTCCATCAGCGCCACGGGATCGATCACCACGCCGTTGCCGATGACGCAGTGGACCGACGAATGCAGAATGCCCGACGGAATCAGGTGCAGAATGTACTTTTTATTGCCGTGGACGATGGTGTGTCCGGCATTGGCGCCGCCCTGATATCGGGCAACGATATCGGCGTGTTCGCTCAGCAGGTCGACGATCTTGCCCTTGCCTTCGTCGCCCCACTGTGCACCAACGATGATGCGAACGCTCATCGCGAGGCAACGGCCGCGTCGACCGTTGAGTGGATCTCGAAGACTGTCGACAGCTGCGTCATTGTCAGAAGGTCCATCACCTTGGACGGCACGTTGCCAAGGCAGAGCGAGGCACCCATCGACTGTGTCGTGGTACGTGCGCTTACCAGCATGCCAAGGCCTGCACTGTTCATGATGGTCACTCGCCCAAGGTCGAGTATGACTGTCGTTGCCCCTTCGGTAACGACCGTACGGATGATCTGGCCAAGCTCCACGGCATCCGGTCCACCAATGGCGTGTTCACCAAAGGCGATGACGGCCGTGGAACGTCCCGGCGTTGATCGTTCAAACGCCGACAATCCTTATGCCTTCTCGGTGTGGACGGTACCGACAATCTTGTGCTTGACACGGTCGGTATACCAGATCACGAAGGACGAAGAGATGTAGATCGACGAATACGTGCCAACCACGATGCCGACAAACATCGTAAAGGCAAAACCTTCCAGCACGTCGCCGCCAAAGAACACGAGCACGAGCAATGCCGCCAGCACCGACACACCCGTAATGATCGTACGGCTGAGCGTCTCGTTCAGCGAGTGGTTGATCAGGTCGGACAGCGCGAGACCCTTGTGCTTGTCGCGATTCTCGCGGATACGGTCGAACACCACAACGGCATCGTTGATGGAGTAACCAAGGATGGTCAGATATGCGGCAACCGAGTTGATGTTGAACTCCAGGTTCACAATGCCAAGCTTGTCGAACAATGCCGAGATCACAAATGCCATCAGCACGTCGTGCAGCAGACCAATGATGGCGCCAAGTCCGTAGACGAATTCGAAACGGAATGCGACGTACAGCAGCATGATGACGAAGGCGACGATCAGAGCGATCGTCGACTGCAATGCAAGCTCGCTGGAGATCTTTGCATCGATCTTCTGCGACTGCAGCAGCACTACCTCTTTACCGGCAAACGACGTACCGAGCTGGGTCATGATCTTGGCAGAAACGGTCGTACCCTGACCGGACTCGCCCACGCGGATCAGATACTGGCCTTCCTGGCCAAAGCTCTTGATCTCGCCGCCGCCGTAGCCAATGGCCGCCATTGAAGCGCGGACATCATCGGTGGTCACGTTTCCGCCCTTGATCGCGACAGCGACTTCGGTACCACCCGTAAAGTCGATACCAAGCTTGACGCCGAAGATGGCGACCAACACAAGGCCCACGACGTTGATGATGATCGATGCGCGAAAGAAGACAGAGCGCTTCGATACAAAGTCGATGTTGGTTTTTTTGATCAGATCCATGGTGCTTCAGTTCCTCTAGGTGATCAAGCCGTCTTGCGTTGGCCGAAGTTGAACGTGGTTGCGCCGCCTGCAGCGATAAGCTCGAACATGGCGCGGGAAACAAGCACAGCCGTGAACATCGTTGTCAGCACACCGATGATCAGCGTGACGGCAAAGCCTTTGACCGGTCCGGTACCCAGGAAGTAGAGCACGATACCCGAGAGAACGTTGGTCAAGTTGGAGTCGATGATGGCGCTCATGGCCTTACCAAATCCTTGGTCGATGGACTGCCGCAGGGTCTTGCCCATGGCCAGCTCCTCGCGAATACGCTCGAACACAAGGATGTTGGCGTCGACGGCCATGGCCACCGACAGAATGATACCGGCGATACCGGGAAGCGTCAGCGTTCCGCCGAAGCCGGCAAGAATGGCGATCATCAGCATCACGTTCATGAGCAGTGCAATGTCGGCGATACCGCCACCAAGGGCGTAATACACCAGCATGAACAGCACGATCAGGACGAACGAGATAAGACTCGACGTCACACCGCGGCGAATGGAGTCTTCACCAAGGGACGGACCCACGATCCGCTCTTCGATGATCTTGACCGGTGCCTTGAGGGCGCCTGCCTTCAGGACGACGGCCAGCACGTTTGCTTCTTCAGCACCGGACATGCCGGAGATCTGCGAGTTACCATTCGGGATACGGCCTTGGACGACCGGTGCCGAGTAGACACGTCCGTCAAGCACGATGGCGATACGCTTGCCGATGTTGGCACCCGTGATGGCTGCCCAACGCTCTGCACCGTCAGCATTCATGCTCATGTTCACAACGGGCAGCGTCGACGCAGGGTCGAAACTCGGATACGCCTCTTCGATCACGTCACCCGTCAGCAGAGGCTCGCGCGAAACGCCATAGACGTCGAAGAGCGTGACCTGCTGCTTGGCATAGAACTCGTCGGGCTTGGCACCGATCAGCACCTGCATGTCGATCGGCATGGCGCGACGCACTTCGGGACGCTCCAGCATGCGGGCCAGACGGTCGACGTTCTTGTCGTCGACAAGGAAGCGGTACTCTGCATCCGGGAAATCGTTCAGCGTCTTGCCCACAAAGTCGAACGGTTGCAGACGCTCATTGGCGATCACAAAGGATGCCAGCATCGACGTGAAGGGGTGATCCTTGCGGTAGCGGCGACGCACTTCGTCATCGCTCAGGCCGGCGTAGGGATTCTTCGCCGAGGAGTCCGAGGCTTTCTTCGCCGTATCAACCTTGGCGCTGTCGGCAGAAGCAACGGCGGTGCTGTCCTTGACAGCAGCCGTCGAATCCATCGCCGTCGTGTCGGCCGCAGCAGTATCGGCAACGACCGCTCCGCCACGCAGCACCTGATCGACCCCCATGAAGGCACGAACAAGATCCTTGCCCATGATCACGCGGTTGAACTCCAGACGAGCTGTGGTCTGCAACAGGTTGCGGATCTCCTTCTCGTCCTTCACGTCAGGCAGTTCCAGCACGATACGACGCGCACCCTGCTTGTTGATCTGGGCTTCGGAGACTTGGAACTTGTTGATACGCTGCTTGATGACCTCCAAGGCCTGGTCGATGGCTTCGTCGACGTTACGACGCAGCTTCTTCTCGACGGCCTCTTCGGTCACATCCGTGGCGTCGGCGACCGTGAAGTACTGCAGCAACGAGCGATTCTCGGCGCGGAAGTTCTTCAGGAAGACCTCCAGCACGTCAAGATCGGTGTTGTCCGTCTCCTTCCGTGTCTTGTCTACCACGCGTTGGAACACGTCGTCGCCCATGGTACTCTGCTCGTCGGCCGATTCTTCGATCAGCTTCAGAACGTCCACTTCGAGCGTTACGTACATGCCCCCACGGAGGTCAAGGCCCAGCTTGATACGGCCGTTTCGGGCAACATCAAAGGCCTCGCCATTGGCACGGTCCCAGTTCTCCAGCGCAACGGAGTCCCCCATGATGGCGGTACGCTCCTTGTCGAGCTGGTAATAGCGATAGGTCGGCCACATGAGGTAGCCGGCAGCCAACAAGGGCAGGATTATGAGCAGGTCTCTGCTCAGCACTCTTTTCTTCAAGAATTCCTCCAAACCAAACGGCAGGACATAAGAACCGCGAATATACAAAGTCGACCTGAACCAGCTCTCGATATAGTTTTGTAGATGATCGATTCGCGAAAGTATCCGATGCCGCGCGTCCGGCATCATGTGAGCCCTCAGCTATACATGCCGGCCAGCCGCCAGGTGATCACTCCGTCGTGGTATCCGCCTGTGGTGGAGCAGGCCGACTGGACGTCGTGGTTCGGAAATGGACGCGCGGCCGAGGTGCTGGACATCGGGAGCGGACGTGGTACGTTCTTGCTGCATCATGCACTTACGTTCCCCAACATCAATATTCTGGGCATCGAGGTCCGCCGCATGCTCACCACGTATACCAACGAGGTGATAAGGGGCGAAGGTATTGCCAATGCCTTTGCCCTGTGGTATACAATGGCAAACGGTCTGCCATGGATCGCCGAAGGGTCTATCCGGTATGCCACGTATCTCTTCCCCGACCCTTGGCCGAAAAAACGCCATGCCAAGCGCCGGGCATTCACGTCGGCGTTTCTGGACGAGGTGCGCCGCGTATTGATCCCGGGCGGATGCCTGTATCTGGCCACGGACCGTCCCGACGTGGATGCGTATCAACGTGAGGTGCTGTCTGCGCACGCCGGCTTCAGGATCGTCGACAGAGAGGCGTGGCCATTTCCCTTCCGGACCGACCAGCAGATGTTCTGCGATCGGAAGGCGATCCCCTACGTGCAGTACATGGCCGTGGCAACCTGAGGTATGGACGACTCCCGTTCCGACAGCGTCATTGTTCCCGATATGCTGATCATCGGCTATCGCCATGGCTTCTTCCCCATGGCCGACGCCGACACGCACGAAGTGCTGTGGCATCGGCCAGATCCGCGCGCGATCATTCCGCTTGATGGCGTAACGATCTCGAAGTCGCTCCGGAAGGTGATCCAACGTCATGTCTTTTCCGTCACCATCGATACGGCCTTCAGCGACGTGATCCACGCCTGCGCACAACGCGACGATACCTGGATCAGCCCTGAGATCGTAGATGCCTACATCGGCCTGCACGAACTTGGCATAGCCCATAGCATCGAGACCTGGCGCAACGGTAAGCTTGTTGGCGGTCTGTATGGCGTTCATATCGGCGCGGCCTTCTTCGGCGAATCAATGTTTTCGGTCGAATCCGACGCGTCGAAGGTGGCCTTTGCGCATCTGGTCGCCATATTGCGTGCAAACGGCTTCCGTCTGCTTGATACACAATACATCAATCCGTTTACGGCCTCGCTCGGCGCAATCGAGGTCAGCGATGCCGTGTATCAGATCCTGCTGGCAGATGCCGTCGATCATGACGTTCCATTTCGCTCCGACCTGACCGGGTAGATGACTTCTGCCGTTTCGACGATGCTTCGGATCGCATGCGTACTCGCCGCAGGCGTGCTACCGTCATGCATACCCTTACCGATCCAACGTTCGGCGGCTCCTTGCCCCCTACCACCACCGCCGCCGGAATGCCGATCAATGCCGTACACGGGTCCGGGCATGCTGTCGGCAACGTGGTCCATGGTGCCGGTACGATCGCTCTCGAAACCCGGTGTCGAAGATCTGTTTTCGGGCGACACGTTGCGTGGCAATACGTTTGCAGGAATCACGCAACAGTCGTCACGCACGGCATACGGAACAGCGGTCCTTCCCGGCAGTGTTATCGGCGATGCCGATGTGGTGACGTTCTCTAACAGTGGCCCGCTGCGATTGCCGTTTTCGATGGCGCCGTATTGGGACGGACATCCCACGCTCGTGACACCGACGCTCATGGTGTACGCATCCGAACGTCCGGGCTCGGTTGGTGGCACAGATCTATGGTATGTTGTGCAGACAAGGGGGCAGTGGACGTCGCCACGGCCGCTGACGGCTGTGAATACGGCCTGCGACGAACTGTCGCCGTTCTACGATGCCACCACGTCGATGCTGTACTTCGCATCAGCCGGACATGCCACACTTGGCGGGTACGACGCCATGCGCACTGCGCTTCGGGTGGTTGCATCGGCCGACGGAATCGATTCGGTGGTCGTCGAAGCACCAACGAATCTTGGACGCCCCATCAATTCAGCTGCCGACGACCTGTTTCCGGTGATCATCGGTGATAGCGTCTACATCACGTCGAACCGGCGTGATAGAACCGACATGGATGTGTACGTGTCGTACACGTCCGATATCGCCGTCCACCACAGCACTGAACATGCGGTCGAGACAGATCTGCAGCCCAACGTCCCAACCGAACCGGTTCGTACGTTCGAGCCCGCAACGGAGCGCACGACCGTGCTGATGGGAACCGTCCTGAACGATCAGACCAGCACACCCGTCGTTGATGCCGACGTGCGCGCCACCAATAGCCAGACCAAGACCGTGGTGGCCACGTCCCGAACCGACACTGCCGGGCGGTACAGTCTCGTTGTTCCAGTCGAAACGCCGCTGACGGTGACATCGCAGGCCAAGGATCTGTTTTACGACAGTTTCGATACTACAATGCCAGGCTCGAGCGCGGGAATGACGGTAAACCTTGATCAGCCTCTCCGCCTGCCAACCGTGTTCGTTCTGCGCGTGAACTTTCCAACGTCTGTTTTTGATGCCCCGTACGACATGACCCTCGACTCGAACGGCAATGAAACGTCGCAGCAGTGGACAACAGACATCGACCTGCTTGCGGCAAACGTGCTGGCAAGCGGTATGCGGCTGCGGCGGCTTATCCTGACGGGACATACGGACGACGTTGATACCGACGCGAAGAACATGGTGCTAGGACGTCAACGCGTCGACTTCGTGATCGACCAGTTGGTACAGCGCGGCGTGCAACGCACCCTGCTGGAGGGACGCTCTGCAGGTGAACGTGAACTGCCCGAGCGGCGACCAACCGAATCGACCGACCTCTGGCGAAAACGCGCTCGGCGCGTCGAACTTGTGAAGGTGATGCAGGAATGATCAATCAGCTCCCCCCATACATGCGTTGGCTGATCATCGGCTTTCTTGGGCTGCTGGCCGTCGTCTTTCTCTACGTCGTGGTCGTGATCAACGACGATAACATGCCAACGCTGGAACAGCTCGAGAATCCCCCACAGGAACTTGCCACGCAGGTCTTCAGTGCCGACGGCGTGCTGCTGGAGCACTTTGCCATCACCCGGCGCACATACGCTCCGTACGACTCGATCCCGCAGCACTTCATCCATGCACTTGTCGCTACCGAAGACAGGGCATTCCGTGACCATTGGGGCGTTCACACGATGCGCATCCTGAAGGCTGCCGTCAAGAACGTTTTTGCCATGCGTACCCGCGAGGGAGCATCCACGATCACGCAACAGCTGGCACGCAACCTGTTCTTCACGCAGGAGCAGACGCTGGCGCGCAAGATCCGCGAGGCGTGGACGGCAATTCAGATCGAGCGGACGTATACCAAGAACGAGATCCTTGAACTGTATGCTAATACGGTTTACTATGGTCGCGGTGCATACGGTATTCGGGTGGCAGCACAGGTCTACTTCAACAAACAGCCCATGGATCTGACGGCAGCAGAATGTGCCTACCTGGTGGGTCTGTTCAAGAATCCGTACAAGTATGCTTCGGATGACGAGCAAGGTGTCGAGCGACGCAACCTGATCCTTGGAATGATGCACGACGAAGACTACTTGGATGACGCGGCATGGACGCGTGCCGTTGCCGAGCCGCTCACGAAGCCGTCGCCCCGCGAAGTACGTCGCGGCATCGCCCCGCACTTCGTCGAAATGGTTCGACGTCAGCTCAGTCGCGATGGCGAAACGAGTGACCGCATCAAGGATTACGACCTGTATCGCGATGGCTTGATCATTCACACAACGATCAATTCGCAGATACAGCGATACGCCAACGAAGCGGTAGCGGAACACCTTGCCGAGTATCAGGAGATGTTCGATCGGACATGGTCGTGGCGCGGCCGGAACGACCTGCTGATGTCCCTGATAACGAAGGCGGCTTCGCGACGCCCCGAGTATATCAATGCCTCGGCCGAAGAACGCAAACGCATCGTCCAACGCCTACGGCAAGACAAGGACTTCGTTGATAGTGTCCGCAAGGATGCCACAACGATTCAGGTGGGCCTTGTTGTGCTTGACCCGCACACAGGAGCCATCCTTGCCATGGTAGGTGGCTCTCCGCGCAGCATGCGTGCCACAGGTTCCCGCTATTCGCTCAACCACGTCACGCAGATCAAGCGACAGCCCGGCTCGTCGTTCAAACCCTTTGTCTATGCCTCGGCACTCGAGAATGGTCTGACCGCCGAAACGATGATCGAGAGCGGTCCCTTCAGCTACACCAATCCCGAGACCGGCGAAGTATGGGCTCCGCAGGGTACGTCCAAGAACGGTGGACCGATCTCGCTTCGGACGGCACTCAAGTTCTCGACGAACAGCGTGGCTGCGCGCCTGATCACCGAGCACACATCACCGTCGAAGGTCGTCAACCTTTGTCAACGCCTTGGCATCACGTCAAGTCTTATCCCGGTACCGGCGCTGGCGCTGGGTGCAGGCGAAGTTTCTCCGCTGGAAATGACGTCGGCCTACGCCGCCTTTGGTAACCAAGGCGTCTCTGTTCCATCGGCTGCCATCACCCGCATCGAAGACCGCATGGGCAACATCCTGTACGAGGCGCGCCTTCCCAAGACCGTGAGTGATGCAATCGACCCGCATGTTGCGTCAACGATGATCTCGCTGATGCGCGGCGTCGTCGACGGCGGCACAGCCTCGAACATCCGTCGCTTCTACAAGCATGACGCAGCCGGAAAGACAGGCACAACGAACGACTTTGCCGATGCATGGTTCGTTGGTATCACGCCGCAGCTTGCCTGTGGCGTTTGGGTTGGCTTCGATGATCGACGTATCCAATTCACGGGCGACTACGGTCAGGGCGGTCGCGCAGCGGCCCCCATCTGGGGACGTCTGATGGGCAAGGTGTATGCCGATCCGTCGAACCGGTATCGGCAGACGACGTTTGCCGTGTATCGGGATTCAACGGATACCGTTTCGGTCGATCAGTTGTTGAACCCACCTTCCGAAGAGATCTCGGACGCGCCGCCGGCTTCCGGCACGGCGCCCCCCACAGAACCTCCCACACCGGCCAAGGCTACGAAACGGAGAGAAGACTGATGACGGATCGACCACACTGGATGTTCACGGACGGCACAACGATGCCCGTTGGTACGATGTACTGCATCGGCCGTAACTATGCAGCACATGCCGCCGAGATGGGTGCTGCCGTTCCCACGGATCCCATCGTGTTTCTGAAGCCACCATCGGCGTACGCTGCTACCGATAGCGTGATCACGCTTCCGTCGTTCTCTACGAATGTTCACCACGAAGTGGAGCTCGTCGTTGTGATGGGCCCGGACCGAACCATCGCCGGTTATGCCGTTGGGCTCGATCTGACGGCGCGCGACCTGCAAGCAGCCGCTAAACAGCGTGGCGAGCCCTGGGCAACGGCAAAGTCGTGGGCCCGGTCGGCTCCGGTCTCGCACGTCGTTCCTGCATCGCAGATCGGCCATGGCCCCTTTACCCTTTCGCTTGAAGTGAATGGCGAGCAGCGGCAGCATGGATCGACGGGGCTGATGGAACGCTCTGTTGCTATCCTGGTTGATTATCTCGACAGCATCTTCACCCTGCAGGAAGGCGATTGTATTTTTACGGGCACTCCTGAAGGTGTCGCCCGCGTCATGGCGGGTGATGTGGCCACTGCACGATTGGACGATGTTATCACTCTTACGGTACAGTTCGCATGAACACTCGCATTGCTACTCTAGTACTCTTCGTAACAATGTTGATTGGCTGTGGCACCACCAGCGTGGATACCACCGGTACGATCGTTGTCGAAGGAACGGTGCAGCAGCTGGCCGGCACAACAGATTGCTACCTGATCGAAGTAGGCAAGAAGGTCAGCGAGAAGGCATTCTACCAGCTGCTTGATACGCCCGAGCGTCTGTCAACGATCGCGGGCAAGAGTGTCAAGCTCCGCATCCGTGTCGATTCTGCTGCAAAAGGGCCTTGCCCGGTGGGGACGCCAGCCCACGTGATCACCTACATGTAAGGACCGATGATGTCAGCCACCAGGTCTAACCGCCTTCACGCCATGCTGCTTGCAGCCTTGCTCGCCGTGCTCATGACCGGCTGTAGCGGGGTGACGCGAGTGGAGCGCGACGTGTACACGCTGACGCGCGTGGATACGACACAGACGGAGCGCGTACGAAACGCTCCGGGCGAGCGTGACAATGGCATCATTTATCCGTCCAGTCGGATGATCGAGACGCGGCGCCAGATGGTACAGATGGATAGTGTTGTTGTACGGGAGTATCCGGACTTCATTCGCTTGGGGTTGTTCGAGGGTATCGGCATGATCGGCTCAGGCCAGGGTGGCGCCAGCGTGAATCTTGGTCCATTCGGCATGTACTGGGACGTCGACCGATTCATCCGTGCGATCGCCGACAAACGTCGCCTTGCAGATACGCTCGACAACATATTCGACGGTAGCGTTCACCGTTTTGGCATCGGCGAGTGGCGTCTACGATGGTTCAACGATGCTCCGGGATGGTCTTGGGGTATTACCGGACTGGAGCTGTTCCGTGCAGACGATGACAATGACAACTGGCTTACTGGTGCCGGCGTACTTACCGTGTCGAAGCGGTTTTATCTGAAAGAATCCATCCCGTATGGCGCCCTTCGCGTGTCGGCAGGCTTTGCGGCCTTCCCGTCGCAGTATGTGCATCTGACCACGTCGGCCGACCTAGGAAGCATCGGCGGCTTGAACTTGCGGGCATACGCCGGTTATGCATTCGGCATGCGCGCCGGACAGGACGTTGCCTCGTTCATCAACGTGCCGTACGTTGGCATCGGTGCCAGCGTGCTGGACTTTCTGAATCGCGACAGCGAGCTCGAACGAGAGTGGCGTGACATGGAGCATTCGTCGTGGTTCATAGGCCTTGCCGAACTCACCCTTCTTGGAAGTGACGTCGAGTCATCCATCTTTGATATGTCGCTTACAGGTGCAGACAAGCCGACGTTGACCGGATTGATCGCCCGTCTGGCTCCGGTCACGATCGCCCTGCCCGCTCTTGACTATCGTCTTGCCATTGGTACTGCCGGCGTGTCGTTCCTGGCCCTTGGCGGCACGGCCTTCGGTTTGGCCGTCCTTCCGATTCGCGTCAGCTACGTCATGCATCCGTTCGACATGCCTCTGCAGGTTGAGCCGTTCATCGAGGCCAGCTATGCCCCTTCCACCTTCGCGCATATTGGACTTAGGGGGGCGGTGCCGATCAGTGATCAGGCATCGCTGCATGTGCAGCTTGGCTATGTCAGTGGCTCGACCGGAAGTCTGCGTGGTTTGGATGCCTCGGGACAAGACGTGAACGTGACGGCCTTCGACGGATTCTACATCGGCATTGGCGCTGGCTTTCTTGACCGTTTCTTCGGACGTGACGAGCTGCGGTATGCACGTGACTAGATGTTGTTGCCTCGTCGTGCTATCGTGCGCGTTGCTCACGTCATGCACGATCGGCGATCCCTATGGCGTGGTGATGCACCATACACCGTATGGGAATGTTGCCGGACGCATCGCGGGGTCGTTCCAAGCCGTGGAGCAACCCGCACAGAACGAGCTGCTGATCGGCGGTGGTGCACGCGTGGGCCTGCGCGTTGCAAACCTCACGGATGGTGTATTCACCACCGAGATCGAGATACCTGACAGCGGTTCCGTGACGATGTATGTGCGCTCGACGATGCACGAGCGTCCAACACCGGGTAACGGTGGAATCTCGCTCGAGATATCGGCTGTTGCGACGAAGCTGACACTGGACGATGGGCGTGTGATTCCGTATCAGATCATGCTTGACAGACAGCGCCCCACACCCATCTCGATCATCAACGACGGACGGTATCTCGACGTCACCGTTGGCTGCACACACCTGGGTAGATTTGTTACCTATCGCCCCTCGACGGAATGGGTCATCCTTGAGCCATCGTCGAGTGGTAGCGTACGCTGCATTGATCCGCTCTTCATTCCCCCATACTAACCACTACTGTCTCTGACTATGTCTCAGCGCATCACCATTGTTGGAGCTGGCCTTGTTGGCAGCGTTCTTGGCGTCATGCTTGCAAAACGTGGACACCGCGTCCGCATCATCGAGCGACGTCCCGACATGCGCACCGCGTCCATCAGTGCAGGACGCTCGATCAACCTTGCCATGTCGGACCGAGGTCTGAAGACACTTGAACTTGCCGGCATCGACCAAGACATCCTACAAGTCGCCATTCCCATGTATGGTCGAGTGATGCATGACGTGGCAGGAAACCAAACCTATCAACCCTACGGCGTTGGTACGCAAGCCATCAACAGCGTTTCGCGTGGTGAATTGAATAAGGTACTGCTCACGGTTGCCGAGCGCCACGGTGTCGAGATCCTGTTTTCGCGCCGCTGTGCCGACGTCGACCTTGCAACGGCGTCAGCTACGTTCGAGCACGGCGAGACCGGCGAGCACGAGACCTTCGAAGCGGACGTGCTGTTCGGTGCCGACGGAGCTTACTCGGCCGTACGCCAGCGCATGACGATGACCGACCGCTTCGACTACTCGCAGACCTATCTGCCACACAGTTACAAGGAACTGCATATTCCGCCATCGGCAGACGGCGGTTTTCAGCTGGAAAAGCATGCACTGCACATCTGGCCACGGCACTCCTACATGATGATCGCGCTGCCAAATCTTGATGGATCATTCACCTGTACACTGTTCTTTGCACACAAGGGTTCGCCGTCGTTCGACGAGCTCAAGACCAGAGAAGACGTTGAGCGATTCTTCAACGAGCAGTTTCCTGACGCCGTCGCCCTGATGCCAACGCTCATCGACGACTACCATACCAATCCCGAGTCATCGCTCGTCACCGTTCGCTGCTACCCATGGGTGGCAAACAATAAGGTGGCCCTCATTGGCGACGCCGCCCATGCCATCGTGCCATTCTACGGTCAGGGCATGAACTGTGGCTTCGAAGACTGTCGCATCCTGATGGCCTGCCTGGACCATTGCAACGAAGACTGGACATCGGCCCTTGCGTTGTATCAGGACCTTCGCAAGCCGAACGGTGATGCCATCGCTCAGCTGGCGCTTGATAACTTCATCGAGATGCGTGACAAGGTCGCCGACCCCGTATTCCTGCTCCGAAAGAGCATCGAAGGATACCTGCACGCCACGTATCCCGACAAGTTCGTGCCCCTGTACACGCTGGTGACGTTCTCGCCCGATGTTGCCTACAGCGAAGCGCTACGCTCCGGCCTTGAAGCCGATGCCCTGCTTGCCGAGATCATGGCAATGCCCGACGTGGCAACATCGTGGAACACCGATGCCGGGAAGCGTCACATCGATGCCATCATGCAGCGACGCCAACCCGTGGCTTTCGCCTCAGGCATGCCTGCGTAACGGCTCGACATGAATGTAACAAGGCGAACCGGTCATACCGCTGGTTCGCCTTTTCATTTGTGTTACGTGTAGCGTGACTCGTCACACTGTCCCTTCGTCATTCCACTATAGCACGAGCCGATAGCACGTTCACCGGCGTGGAATAACGAACAACGTATGACCCTGAAGGCAGACCGCGCAGAGGAATCGTCACGATCTGGTTGGAAGGTTCAACCGGAATGGTCTGCAGTTTGCGTCCGGCAACGTCGAGAATGTCTACGGAGTAAGCTCCGTTGATGGACGTTATGACTTCGACGACCGGCTCGCGCGAGGGATTGGCAATGATGTTCAGCACCGGCATGGCCGACAGTTTGATTGGGCGGCCTTCCTTGTAACAGCTGGAATCGGCAGAGAGGGTACCGGGGTCTACCGTCGTGATCGGACGCTGTATCTGGCGGATCCAGCGCTGTACCGGGATGTTGATCGGAGATGTCAGCACCGGTGCCGACATGATACGGCCGAAGAGCCGGGTAAGGTCATTCCATCCCGGAGCGAAGCTCACGCTGTCGAACTGCAGCGTTATCGTCCGCAGGTTCGTCATGTTGTCGATGATGTCACCGATCAGTGTTCCGTTCGAGACACTATCAAGTTTGAACATGCGGCTGTCGACAGTAACGTCGATGCCGAAGGTGATGTTCATCATGGTCGCCGAATCGGGCTCAAGCTTTACGCGGATCGGAATGCCAAACCCTTCATCGCCGATCTTCCCTGTCGTGTCGGGTACGAGGAAGGTCACGAAGATCGGCGTGACGGACCCCTTGAGCTCAACGTCGGCTTCGCCGCGGCAAGGCCGATCGACATCGATATGCATCATACCGACGTACTCTTTGTCTTCGCTCGGGGTAAAACTCAGGGTGATGTCATACGATCCGCCCGGAGCGATGGACAGGGGGAACACCGTGGGATCAACAAGGGTGAATCCGGCGGGAACCGTCAGATTGCTGATCGTCACAACTTCGTCGTCGGTGTTACGAATCGTGTGTTTACGCTGATAGGTGCGAAGCATGTCGCACGGGCCAAAGTCAAGTGTCGGATTTGTCGTGAACTTGGGCGTATTGAACTCAACGGTCGGACCATTATTCACCCGCACGCAGCCGATGCTGTCGATCGTCGTGATGGTCGTTTCACCTGCTGCCGTGAAGCGGCCCGACCGCGTGGTGTCGCCGTTGCTCCACAGGTAGCTCACAAAGCCGGGTGCGGCGGTGAACACGGCCGTATCGCCTTCGCAGATCAGTCCATTGCCGTTCACATAGAAGTCGAAGCGCTTGGGCGTACGCCAGGAGAACCCGTACCGCACGGCTCCGGCCATGCCGGCCGTTGCGTTGCGACTCTTCATGTAGGCCTCGTTGAGCGGCTCGATGTGCGTACCGGGCTGTCCTCCGAGCAGTACCGGTGTGATGCCGGAATGCGGCCTATTCAAGATCACCACTCCTCCGCCTCCGCCGCCGCCCGGGCCGTGAGCAACGTAGACCGTACCCTGTTCGGGAGAGTATCCCACGTCGCCACCCTTGCCGCCTTGAACATCGGCTGTCACGGAACCCAGGATGGTATCACTTTCGATGACGATCGTTCCACCGGCGCCACCACCGCCTGCACCATCCCAGCCCGAGGCACGCGACGGGGTTCCGCCGCGCGAGAGGATGGAGCCTCCAAGACTCTGGAGCGCCCCGGCGTGGATGAATACAAAACCACCGCCGGCACCGCCATCGGTAGCCTCCATGTTGCCGCGGTTCTCGTGGCCGCCGCCACCGCCGCCGCCCATGAGGAATCGATGGTCACCATACTGGTCGGCCACGGCGTATCCACCCCACCCACCAACGTCTGGCCGCTTGATGCAGTACGTACTGGCGTCACCGCCGCGTCCGCCCACACCACCGTTGCCACCGCCGCCACCGCCGGCGTTTAATGCGTTACCTCCGCCACCACCGCTGACCCACGGACCACGTGAGCCAACGTTCATGTCCAGAACGACCGTTTCGCCTTTGTAACCGCCTGCGCGATCAGCACCAACGGTAAAGACCTCGGTTCTATCGCATTCGCTCGCGAATCCGGAGCGCATGCCTCCTCTGTATCCCGATGCCGACCCGTCGATGTCGGAACGCATGCCAAGGATACCGTCTACCCAGATGCTAAGCACTCCTCCGGTCTTTCCGTCCCATGGTTTTGCTTTCAGTGTGGACGTGACAACGGCGGCTGCATAGGTTGGAACACGTACAAGCTGAACGAGATTCTCGGTTTCGTAGCTGTTCACAAGGTTCGTCGTGAACGTGATCTTCGAACCTTCCACGCGTTCCACATTCCGGAACTCCATCGTGCCGGCATTCCCAATATCGATCAACAATCCGGTTGTCGCCGAATCATTCACCGCACGAGCCGTCGCCCCCTTCATCTGGATGATCATCACCTTGTCGCCAGCTCGGAACGGTCCCGGCTGATCCACCACGACGCTGGAATCACAGGACCGCATCTCGAGGACAACTGCATAGTCGTTTACGATGCCCCCTATCGTTGATTGCGCACTGGTTCCAATGGTTGCCAAGGCAACCATGACCAAAGCCGCATGAAAGCGAGTAGCACGTAGCATCATATGGTGTTCCGGAACATTCCTTGAAGAGCCATTGACGTATTCAAGAATTGTGCCATTTCGGGTTTTTGTGGAAAAACCGATATGTTTATCGACTCTTTGTCAAGAGTTTTCCACACGAACCTAACACATTTTCCGAATATGTACGTACCAAGGGCCCTTCCTAAGGGTGGCACGATCGGCATCGTTTCACCGTCGTCGCCACAGCGCGATTTCGCCCGTCTGGAACGTGGTATTGCCTATCTGGAATCGATCGGATACCGTGTCGAGGTGGGCGTCAATGCGTCCAAGGTGCACGGAGCCTACCTTGCAGGCACCGACCAGGAACGTCTCGACGACCTTCATGCCATGATACGAGATCCCCGGATCGATGCAATCTTCTGCGCCCGGGGTGGATATGGTACGCCCAGAATGCTTGATGGGTTGGACTACAGTCTGTTCCGTCGACATCCGAAGATCATTGTCGGATTCAGTGATGTTACGGCCTTACAGCTGGCCTTGTGGAAGCGACTTAAGTTGGTGACGTTCAGTGGCATGCTGCCGAGTGTCGATTTCGCCGACACGGTGGATGCCGAGAGTGAAGCGTGGTTTTGGCGGGTACTTACAAGCACGCGTCCACTGGGTACAATCCGCCAATCGCAACCGATACACCGGCTCCGGTCCGGCGATGCCGTCGGACCATTGCTTCCTGGTAACCTGACGATGATCTCGCACCTGCTTGGCACGCCCTACATGCCCATGGTGAAGGGGGCAGTGCTTGTTCTGGAGGATGTGGGCGAGGATACGTACCGTATCGATCGAATGCTGACGCAGCTGCGTCTGGCGGGCGCACTGCGCGATGCCGCTGCGGTAGGTTTCGGTAGCTTCACACAGTCGGAACAGCGCACGACGTCAACGCCGCATCGGCCGGTCGAGGAAGTGCTGTCGGAGTTTGCCGCATCTGCGAGCGGTCCCGTGATCTCGAACGTGATGTATGGACATCAGGCCAAAAAGCTGACGCTGCCCGTAGGCGTTCGGACACGTATCTCGTATCGTCTGCATGGCATGCAGCTCATGGATGCCGCCGTCTGTTGATCGATCGCCGTGCTACGATGCCGAGAGCACGGCATTCGCTGATGCAAGCACATCATCGATCGATTCCATGACAGCGTTCGCGACATTGGCCTGAATCAGGCTCTCGACGGTATCGGCCAGCAGCACCGCATGCCACAACGAACCATACCGCACCACGATAGGGGCAATGTCGGTGCGACGGTTGGCAATCGTTGCGACAAGCTTAGCGAGTTCCTCGGAGGCCTGCCGGGCAATTCGCTCCGCAACGGCATCGCCTTCGTCGGCATACGCAAAGACGGCCGGAGCCAGGCGTGCCACTCCGTCGATCGAGGTACTACGCAGACGGTTGGCAACGGCAGCATGGTCCTGAGCATCGACGCGTAACCATGCCGCGACGGGTCGCACAAGGTCGGTGGTCGGCCCCGTACCGTCGATCATGTGCGCCACTGCCCGCACGGCCTCTCGTCCGATCCAGAAGCCACCACCGGCATCATCGATGCGTGGCCCCCAGCCGCCGCATCGTTCGATCGCGCCAGAGGTTGTGACTCCGAGTGCCATCGAGCCCGTGCCAGCGATCAGGACGATGCCAGAGCGGCCTCGCAGCGCGGCAAGCTGCAAAAGTTCAATGTCGGCCAGAACCGTCACACGTGGAGACCGGCTACCTGTTTCGTCTTCCCAGTCACGTCGGAACGCCTCGGCGTAGGCGCGTTTTTCCTCACCCGTCCATACTCCGGCCATGCCAACCACAAGGCTGTCCACATGGTCCGTCGGAATGGCCGTGGCCGCACACCACGTCGCCAAATGATGACACAATGCCTCGGTTTGCAGCGCACCACCAACAGGCCTGTACGGTGGCAGTGCCACCCGAGCGCGTTCGGCGGTACCGTCAAAAACAGCAACGGCGGTGGATGTTCCACCGCCGTCAATGATCATTCGCAACTTACTCATTGTGCCTTGGGCGGCTGCCATGAGCCGCGCTTCCACTTGACCAGTTCGAGTCGGACACTGCCGACGTAGACATTCATCTTTGCGACGATCGGAATACGGGCATCGTCGTCAGAAAACCAGCCTTCGGCACGTCCCGACAGACCGTAGATACCAGTCCAATTGGCATCGGCATTCAAATAGACCGTTCTGATCGGATAGTTGACAGCGTCGATCTGCTGCTCACCGATCGTGCCTTGGAAGTTGATGACGGTGTTCACGGTGTCACCCATGACGGCCGTTGGCAGACGATAGGTCTTCTTTGCGTACAGCAGTCTGCGCGCCGCGAACAGAATGGATGATCCGTCGTTGTACTTCTTCAACAGAGGGTATGACGAGCCGCGGATCTTCTGCTTTCCTCGAAACGTCTCGATGGTGAGCTTCTTCGACGGGTAGTCGAAGACGTATTGATCGAACTCCCACTTGTTGTCCTCGACCTGCGTATTGGCTTCGAAACGGTAGGCAAAGGTGATCGATGGATCCATGTAGCTCTCGTAGATCGAATGCAGCGATACGAAGGGAATGTTCGGGTGAGAGTCGATATAGATCTTCACCTTCGCAACCTTCTGGTCGCCCAGCGTCGTCCACCCTTCGGTGACTGTTCGCACCGTACCAAGCGGAATGCCCAGATACGTCACGGAGTACGTCAGATCCTCGCCTGGATAGATCATATCCTCGGCGACCATTGACGATGGCATACACGTGGCAATGCCAAGCACTGCCGTCAGCAGATATATCGCCCGGCGCAGATGCATTGAAATCATGGATCTCATCGACGTTTCGAAATACGTGCCGCTTCGCTGAACAGCGTCATCGCCTTGGCTGCCTGACTATCGATCGACAGCAGCGTAGCAGTGAAACCGGCGTTGTTGAAGAGCATGCGACCGATGTAGGCCTTGATGATGCTCTGGATATAGGATTGATCCTTTGCATACTCGTCGGCATTCCACTCAACCTCTTTGTCCTTGGCCAATTCCTGCAGGCGCTTGACATCGGCTTCACCGATAGTGAACGTCCGCAGGAAGGCCGACATGTCCTGTCCATACTTCTGCCGAAGGTCCTTTCCACGGACGCGCATGATGTCGTCGGCCGTGGTCCAGAAGAGATTCTTCGAACGTAGCTTCCGTGCAAGCATGGCGATCGTGTCGGGCTTTACGATGTAATCAGGCATGATGCCGCCACCGCCATAGACCGTCCGACCACTCAGCGTTTTGAACTTGGGACGATCCTTCAGATTCGTGTCCTTCACATCTGCTTCGTGTGTGATGTTCTCTCCCTCGTCACCCTCGACCCTTCCTTCGCCCTCGTAGTACTTGGTCTTGTCTTTATAGGGGCGCTGGATCAGCCGCCCCGAGGGCGTGTAGTACTTGGAAATGGTCAGACGATAGGCCGAACCGTCACCAAGCGGGTACTGGCGCTGAACGAGTCCCTTGCCGAATGATGTTTCGCCAACGACCAGACCACGGTCAAGATCCTGGATGGCGCCGGAGACGATCTCGCTGGCCGAGGCCGAACCGCCGTTGATCATGACGACCAGCGGGATATCCTCGAGCGAGCCGCCTTCCGTGCTCATGAAGTCCTCGTCAAACTCCGGACGTCGACCCTTGGTATACACGAGCTTCTGTCCCTCGGGGATGAATTCGTCGGCGATGCGAAACGCCTGATCAAGGTAGCCGCCCGGGTTATTGCGCAGATCCAGCAGGAGCTTCTTCATTCCCTTTCCACGCAGCTCGCGCGTGGCACGCATGATCTCGTCGTACGTCGTCGCACTGAACCTGTTCGCCGTAACATAGCCGATGTCAGTACCGTCGATCATGAAGTATGCATCAACGCTATTGAGCGGAATCTTGTCTCGCGTGATGTCGAAGACCAGCAATTCTTTTTCGCCGGTGCGACGGATGTGAATCTTGACCACGGTACCCTTCTGGCCCCGAAGCTTCTTCGGAACAGTCTCGCGCGTCATTCCAACTGCAGAGGTATCGTTGATGCGAACGATCTTGTCACCTGCGGCAATACCGAGGGCTTCACTTGGTCCGCCAACAATGGGCGATACAATGGTGATCGTGTCACTCACAATGTCGAACTCGACACCGATGCCTTCGAATGAGCCTTTGAAATCCTCTTCGACCTTGACCATGTCCTTGGCCGTGATGTACACGGAGTGCGGATCAAGTTCTTCGAGCATTCCACGGATCGCAGCCTCCGTGAGCTTCTGCGTATCGACCTCATCGACGTAGTTGCGAGTGGCCATGTTCAGCACTTCGCTGAACTTGCGGACCTGCTCGTACACGTTGTCACCGGAGACAACGGGCTGAACGGCTACACCCAAGCCGATACCGACCAGCACGGCTGCGGCGGCGATGATGATGAGTGAGCGGGGACTTGCCTTCATGCGGGGAGCGGGAAGTGTTGGGATTGAAACGGAAGTCGCAAAACTACGACGCGAGATGACGCGTTGAGACGGATGCGGCGGCCAATCCGTGTTTTACGGGATGAGCGTCAGATCGTGAACGAGGTCAGTGCCGCACGACAACGCGGGCCGTTATCGTGGTTCCCGGTGCGGCGATCACGGCCGAATACACTCCGTCGGGTATGTCCGACACGTCCATCCTTAGGGCCCTGGTCGGTGTACCGAACGGTATGTCGTGCCGGGCAACCTCGATACCGGCAACATTGATCAGGCGGACCTGTCCGCCCGTGATGGGAACCGACAACGCGAACGTCACATCCGACGATGCCGGCATTGGTAGCGCTACTGACGACCGCAGGATCGTGATCTCGATCGGGACGTCACAACGGGAAACTCCCTCGATCGCTGCCGGCACGGCTTGGCCATAGACGTCCAATCGAATTGGCAGACAGTTGCGCGTAAGCACCAGACTATCCCGGTCGGCCGCATCGGCAAGTTCCGTCGGCTCGTAGCAGATCACAAGGTCTGCGCTGTCGCCCGGTCGAAGCACGATCGGGAACTGTCCGGGCGGCATCGAAAAGCGCCTGTTCTGCGCCATGAAGATGCGATCAAGCGTGATCGTCCCGATGCCATAGTTCCGCACCGGTACCACGTGACAGTCCAGTCCGCCAATACCCTTGGACAAGGCAAGGCTGTCACGCGTCGGACCCCGCACGCCTGCCATCTCCAACGTGAATCCGTAGATCGTATCGGCGATGACCTGGCGGTTACCGGCGGAGTCGCTCGCTTCGACGTAGTACATGGCATCGTCGTACGGATCGATGATGCTGAACGTGATCTGCCGCGAGAGCGGCATGTTATCAACGACGTTGACGTTGCAGTTCTTCGTCAGCGAGTCGACCACGCGGACGTATTCAAGTCCGAAGTCAGCCGCATCATCGTCGCGCACAAGGATCTGCACGTCGCGCGCGCAGGAGTCCTGGCTGCGGGTGACACGCGGGAACTGCTCGTCGGTCTTTGCCTTGATGGTGTAATCGACGCCGTCGGTGGCACAGGCCCGGTTGTCCGAGGCAAGCGCCAAGACAAGTTTGTCGCTGCGCACACCGGCCGTATCGTATCTCCTGCAGGTGATGACATCGACGGTGTCGCCGGGCTTCAGCACGTACGGAGTCGTGATATTCACCGGTGTACCAGATGTAAAGGCGAGCGTCGTGATGGTCTGCGCGAAACGTCCGTAATTGGCCAACCTGATGGTATCGCATCGCCGTTGCTTGATGGCGATCTCCCATTGTCGTTGCTGCGGCCCTGTCGACGGATCGTGTCCAACCGGTGCGACCGTGCGTCCGGGCAGGTCGACGCGACGTCGCAAGACCTGGTCCAGCACGTCCTTGGCCGTTATCGCCACGAATCCATCCTTCGTGGGGTCCGTCAGCTGCAAGGGAATGTCGACGGCATTCCGCGTTCCGGGCATGACGTTGTATGGACCAATCGTCACATTCTCCTGCGCATCCACAGTGATGGTGAATACGCCCTTGTCGCCCAGCAGCGTGTCCGATACGGTAATGCGCCCCTGCTGACAGAACACGGTATCGTCGACGGAAGGAGGATAGACATCGAGCGGACGGAAGGACATGCCGCCGATGTAGCCGTAGGAGACGGCCTGTCCGTACCCAAATACGTACAGTCCGATCGACGTATCGCAGGCAATACGGTGCACGCCATCCGCCATGCGCTGCGTGAAGTATACGTAGCGCGACTGTCCTATCGACTGAACGGCCGGCGTGATCGGCACACCATCCAGCTGCAGGTTGTAGTAGTCTGCAGACGATGTCCCCGCACCCGTTGGAGCCGGCATCACAACGGTGATATACTGCTCCTTGTAGACCTCGTCTTCGATGAAAATGCCAAGCTGATTCTGCACCCGTCGCATCGACTGCACGTTGGTGAATGTGTAGGCATTCATGAACTCTTCGTTCGGAGGCACCAGCATCATCAGCGGGTCGCCAACGTTGCTGGTGGAACCCGACGATGTTGTGGACGATGTTTTCTTGTACTGGGCAACAAGGACCGGACGCGATGTGCGAACGTCAACAGCCGTCAACAACGGTGCCTCGTAAAACTCGCCCGCATCGATAACGGCAACCTCGGCATCATTCACCATCACGACGGTCGAGTCGAACCGTGCCAGAACGCGATACACGTCATTCCCCGCGAACTCTTCGTCACTGCTTCGCGGAAAAGGGGCAATGAAGGACCTTCGGCCCCACGTGGTCACCGGATTGAGCTGTTCGACCAAGCAGTCCCGCGAGCTCAGACTCGAGTTCTGGATCGGAACCACGGTACGCTGATGCCCTCCAAAGACGGCAATGGGCTTGTCGGCGATGATCATCGTTCCCGTCAGATCACCGCGCTGACGCACACGCGTGTCGGCCTGCACAAGGTAGGACTGACCGCGGTTGAGCATGACCTGCTGCTGCGCAATGCCATTGCGCAGCGTCGGCACGCGCGGATCAATGGTGACGTTCGTTCCATCCTCGGTTGCCATGACAACGAATTGCGACGGCGTCGTGGTATTCTGTTCCACCGAGCCGCTGGACGGATAGGACATGACGACGTAGTCGGTACCGAGAGCATCCGTCGGCAGTACCATGAAGGCATCACTGGTGAATTGGGCCTGATTCAAGGCATAGACCGACACATCGACGTCCGACGTGATGTGCATGTACAGTTCGACCGGCTGTTCACATTGGTTGTTGTTGAAGTCGACATCCGACCCCTGCTGAAAGCCGAGCAGTTCGTAGGGTGCGTAGAAATCAGACCAAACGTGGAGCTTCGTGGGATCGGCGATGGTGAACGGGAACCGCCGAAGTACCCCCGACTGCGTCATGGCAACGATTTCGCCCGTCGCCGGTTCATTGGCACCGATGAAAACGTACAGCCGATGCTCACGAGCCTGCTCCGGAAAGAACGGCAGCGAGTCGGCTCTGTTATGGAAGTTCGGCATCCACGTAAACCAGAAATCCTTGCCTCGGCTGTCGGGATAGTCCTGCGCACGCAACTGCCCTGCCCCAAACAATAGCAGGAGGATGGATAGGATTAGGTAGAGGGATGAACGTTGTGTCATTTGCTTCGGCGCTCGCGCTGGCAGGCATAGACGCCGCTGCCGGACGTATTGTGTACGACAAGGTCAAGGCGGCGTGCCGAGACCTCCACGGACATGAATCCGCCGTGTGATGCGGCAAACTTCGAATATGTTCCTTGCTTCGTTGTACGGGTTCCCCCGCCCGCACCCGAAATGGCGCAAAGAAAGCTGTCATCGGCGTGCTGGATCACCTGAAGGTCGTGTTCGTGACCGCAGAAGTAGATGTCCGCCATTCCCTGGTCAAGTAAAGGTCGCAGTTCCCGTACAAGCAACGGCGTGTCTCCGTAATGTCCGTACGAACGGATGGGATGATGCCCAAGTACCAAACGCCACGTGGCTGTGGAAGTTCCCATGGTCTTTTCGAGCCAGGCGAGCTGATCCTTCCAGCCGGACGCCTTGTTCGTGAGTTGTTGGGTATCAAGACCAAGAACGTCAACCTTCGTTACAGCATCGTCGGCCGTGAAGCTGGTCTTCCAGTACGTAGAGGGCATGTTCCACCGCGGATTACGCTGGTGGTAGTCTATCTGTGCCCGCACATTTCCGCGATAGTCGTGATTGCCAAGGATGGCCCACCACGGCACGGCAAGCGATGGTGCGGCGTACACACGCTCGAACTTCGTCTGCCACTGCGGATCATCGACCGATTCGACACCGGCATTGTAGATGTTATCGCCAACGCTCAACATGGCCGTCGGGCGGGCCTTGTCGGCAACGGCAGCCATGCCTGCAGCCACCTGCTTCTGCAGCGTGCCACCCGTTCCCCAGTCGCCCAGCACCATGAACCGCAATGCCCCTTCGCCAAATGCACGTGCAGATAAAGGGCGAGGCAGAACGCTGCCGATGCCGGCAAGGGCAAGGGTGCGAAGGAGGTGACGTCGGTTCATCATCGTCGAAACCTAATCAACATCCCGATATTCGCAACGTGAAAAAACTCCTGCATGCCGATCTGGTCAGCCGCAGACGTACCGAGGCCGACGCGGCGACGGCACCGCGCATCCCCGTCGTCGTCGTCCTGCAGAATATCCGCAGCCTGTACAACGTAGGCTCGATCTTCCGTACTGCCGATGCAATGGCCATCCGTCAGCTGGTGCTTACGGGATACACACCCACGCCGCCCAATGATGCCATATCGAAGACGGCGCTCGGAGCCGACCGGACCGTTCCGTGGAAGCACGTCGCCTCGGCCGCCGAAGCCGTCACGGCCCTTCGCGACGAAGGCTATAAGGTCTTTGCCGTGGAGCTGACGGATGATTCCCGCGATGTATCGACGATGAACCTTGGCGATATGCCTATGGCGCTTGTCCTTGGTAACGAGATCGCCGGCGTGACAGACGATGTGCTGGCGCTGTGCGACGGAGCCTTCGAGATCCCCATGTACGGCGTGAAACATTCACTCAACGTTGCCGTTGCCGCCGGCATCATGATGTATGCAGCTGCACGCTGCGCCACGTTCGCCAACACGTCAACTACGGAGACCACATGAAGATCGCCATTCCCGATGCCGCACTCTACGCACCGCTGGTTGCCAATGCACAAGCCGAATGCGACCGTCGTGGCTGGCAGTTGGTACGTGCCCCCATTGAAACGTGCGGCACCCTGCTGCTGACGCACAGCGTCGACGCCGCCTTGGTGTCACCCCTTGGCTATGGCCGTGGCGTGGGCCGCGTAGACTATCGTCTTGTTCCGGGTCCGGCCCTGATGCTGTACGAGTACACGAACGCTGCCGGCATCACCTTTGCTCCGCACGTGTCCACGCTGCAAACGGCTGCCTCGAGCACGCCGGAGGAGTTCCTGGTGCAGATCGGTGCCCTGATCCTTGGCGAGAAACTCGACGCAACGCTGACGCTCAACACGTCGCCGTCCGTTGATGCTGACTGTCTGATCAACCTGGCCACGCCCGGAACGGACTTCGCCCTCGATATCAGCGAGGAATGGTTTGACCTTACCGATGCCCCCCTGCCGGCCGCACTGTGGGCATGCCGCATCGAGGCCGACCTTGAGGTAATGGCCCAGGCTGTGGATGCCATGGCCGACGCAACGGCAGAACGTCCGGTACGTGAAATGGTGCCTCCCAATGGCGACCATTTCCCACGCGAGGGCCGCATCACCTACCGCTGGAACGACGACAGCGAAGAAGCGCTTGCCGCTGCACTCGATATGCTGTTTTTCCGTCAGGTGCTTCGCGAAATCCCTGCCGTAAAACTCCTTGGCCGTGATTGACAGTTTTATCTTTGCCTTCCCCCCATTCACCGACTATCAGGATCATCAACCATGCAACTCTACGTTGACAGTGCCAACCTGACCGAGATCCGTCATGCCGCCGCCATGGGCTTCATCAGCGGCGTGACCACGAATCCATCGCTCCTTGCCAAAGAAGATCCCTCGCTCGACATCAAGTCGCTGCTGCTTGACATCCACGCCAGCGTGGGTGGCCACACGAGTGTCGAGGTGGTAAGCACGGATACCGACGGCATGCTCCGCGAGGCCGACGAGATCCTGACGTGGTTCCCCGAGGCGACGATCAAGATTCCGTTCATTCCGGCCGGTCTTGCCGCAGTGCGCAACCTTGCCAATCGCGGCATTCCTACAAACGTGACGCTGCTCTTCACGGCCAATCAGGCGCTGATCGCCGCTAATGCCGGCGCGACCTACGTGAGCGTCTTCCTTGGACGTCTCGACGATATCTCGACCGACGGCGTTCAGGCTGTCCGCGATACGGCCGAGATATGGGACGTCCATGGCCTTGAATCACAGATCATTGCCGCTTCGATCCGTCATCCGATCCACCTGCTGGAATGTGCCAAGGCTGGCGCCCACATCGCTACAACACCGTACAAGGTGCTGATGCAGTCGATCAAGCATCCGCTCACCGACGCCGGATTGGCCGCCTTCCTGAAAGATCACGAAGCAATGATGGCCAAGAAGTCATGACGCGGACACTTGCTGTTCTTTGTCTTGCCCTCTGCACCATCCTGGCCGTCAACACAAGCTTCGCCGCCGACCCTAACACGGCCATCGGGAAGCGGGCCCTTGGCTTCACGCTCGAGGACCAGTACGAAAAGGAGTGGTCGTGGGACGACCACTGGCGTGGCAAACCGACGATCATCATGATGACGGACCGCAAGGGCAAGGACTATCTGCAGAACTGGATCAAGCCATTGGTAGATACCTTCCGCACCAAGGTGCGCTTCGCGTCGTTCGCCGATGTGTCGACCGTACCGGGCTTCCTGAAAGGCTTCATCCGAGGCAAGTTCCGCGAGGCCTTCTCAACGTCGATCCTGATGGACTGGGACGGAGTGGTGATGGAACATTACGCGGCGAAACCTGATGTGCCGAACGTCCTCTTCGTCGATGGCAACGGCATCGTACGTCTGCATACCTGGGGCGACGGTTCCGGTCCATCAGTAATGCAGTTTATCAACCACGTTCAACGTCATCTGCAGCCGTAACATGCCCGCCATCGTTGACCGCATCGCCAAACGCGCCGACATCGTTCGGCACGCCGCGGACGTATTCGCCCGCCACGGCTACCATGCAACGAAGATGCAGGACATCGCCTCCAAGGCAGACATTGGCAAAGGCACGATCTACGAATACTTCCGAACGAAAGAAGAACTCTTCCTGGCCATCTACGATGCATGGATGGGCGAGTTCGAACAAACGATCAGCAACCGGGTTGCCGCAGCTGCCGATGCCATGTCCAAGGTCGACGCCATCCGCGAAAGCGCCGTGGAGTTCTACGAATCACGCGCCGAACAGGCACCACTGCTGCTTGAGTTCTGGGCACACGCTCTTCGGACGGACAACCCGGCGTTTCTGGAGCGCGTGCGACGCATGCGTACATACCTGCGTGATCTTGGTGCATCCCTCACCCGAGAACTGACGGCGGCCGGCTGGTTCCACGATATCGATGCCACGGCTTTTGCCGAACTCGAAACAGGCATTTCCGATGGGATCTTCCTGGCTTGGCTGATGCGCGGACGTGACTTTCCACTGGCGAAGGCCTTCACGTTCCGCCAAAGCGTCATCGGCCTTGGCCTGCTCTCTGCCCAAGGCAGGTCCGTCGTCGAAGAAAAACTGACGTCGAAACTCAAGCGCGGATTCTAAGGCGCTGCAGCGGCATGCCGCAAGTGCCTAGACCAGCAGCAGGTAGCACATCAATGCGAGTACGACGCGGCGCACGCGTTGACGTACCTGCGTAGACAGGTGGGCCCGTTCGTATCGGTCGAACGCATAGGCAATGGCAAGCGTCGTGATCATGATACCGGCCACGACACCCAGGCCTGTGCCCAGCGAGAGTTGTCGCCCATAATGTCGGGCCAATCCGTCGAACCAGGGCGTGCCCCACAGCAGAACAAGGTGGATGACGTAGATGTGCAGGGACTTTCGGCCGAACAGTCCATACCACTCCCGCAGTCGCCACGTGTAGGTAACGATCCAGGCAGATGCACCAAAGATGACAAGGACGATGCCAATGCGTCGGATGGCCAGCAGCGGACTGCTGGCCGACTCGAGTTCAGCCATGGACATACCCTGCGCAAGCAGGTAGGCGTGCAACCCATACGCGGCAACGGCAATGACCAAGCCGTAGATCCATATCCTGTATCGCAGAACGGCCATGCGGTGTTCCGACGTCATGCCATACAGCAGCGACCCAACATAGAGTCCGACGAACAGGTATGCACTGAAGACGAAGATCGGAAACAGCGTGCCCTGGCGTACCGTCAAGTAGCCTTCAACAATACCCGGCACGATGCCTGTCCAGTCTGTGGATGCGACCACAGGCGATAAGCCAATGATGATCAGGGCCGTGACAAGTCCAACCCGCCCCATGCTGCGAACACTGCGCGTACGCTGTACCAGCACAACGAAGAGCAACATGGTGATGCCGGTCAGCTGCAGAATATTGACCGCGTGAAAGACCCGCCACCCTTCCTTGGGTACGAAGGGCAGATCCCACACTCTGTTTGCCGGAAACACCATGAGATAGCCAATACCGATGATGGTGATGGCCCAGCGAATGCGCTTTTCCAGGACGTGTTCAAGAATTCGCCCGTCGTCGCCACGCTTATTCGCGAAGGCATGAACGGCGCCCGAAACCATAAGGAAGACCGGTGCTGTGATGCCGCGGATCACGAACCACCAATCCCACGGAAACTTCGTGATATCAAGCTCCGACGTGCGCACCAGCGCATCCAGCACATGGCCCTGCATCATGAAGAGCATCGCGGCAAAACGCGCCAGGTCCAGCGCGTAGAGACGGTCACGTCCTATCGACACGTTCGTCGGCCGCGGCGTTGATTGGTCATGTGTCACATGCGAAATTACCTCAGCCGCGGAACACGACGCCGACGGTATATGTTTGTACGGCGATTCCAACCACCACGGAGCATTACGTTGAAGGTCATCGTTATCGGCAGCGGCTTTGGCGGCCTGACAGCAGCCATCAGACTACGGGCGAAGGGATACGACGTCGAGATCGTCGAAAAGCGCGACAAACCCGGCGGCCGTGCCTACGTGTATGAGCAGGACGGCTTCGTGTTTGACGGCGGCCCTACGATCATCACTGCCCCGTGGCTGATACACGAGCTGTTCGAACTTGCCGGAAAGCGAACCGAAGACTACGTGAAGATGGTGAAGCTGGACCCTTACTATAACGTCCGCTTCGAAGATGGCACGGTCTTCCACTACAACGGCAATCATGACGATGTCGTCCGCGAGATCTCAAAGTTCAACCCTGCCGACGTCAAGGGCTACGAGAAGTTCTTCGGGAAGACGCACGACATTTTCAAGGCGGGCTTCGACTTGATCGACCAGCCGTTTACGTACCTCAGCGACATGATCCGCGTGCTGCCCGAACTGGTCCGTCTGCGCGCCAACGATTCGGTAGCCACGCTTGTGAACCGCCATATCAAGGACCATCGCCTGCGACAGGTCTTCTCCTTCCACCCGCTGCTCATTGGTGGCAATCCCTTCCGCACCACCAGCATCTATGCGCTGATCCACAAACTCGAACAGGAGTGGGGCGTCTGGTTTGCGATGGGGGGCACGGGGGCACTGGTGAAGGCACTCGTACGCCTGTTCACGGACATTGGCGGTACGATACGGTATTCGACCGAAGTGTCGCAGATCATGGTGAACGATGCCGGCGCGGCATGTGGCGTGGCCCTTGCCGACGGCTCCACCATGCAGGCCGATGCTGTTGTGTGCAACGGCGATATCTCGCAGGCCTATCTGTCGCTCATCCCGTCGAAGTACCGCAAGGTGAACACCGACAGGCACATCACGAAGATGGACCATTCGATGTCACTCTTCGTGATCTACTTTGGCACGAACCGCAAGTACGAGAACCTGGCCCATCACGAGATCCTGATGGGGCCGCGCTACAAGGAGCTGGTCGAAGACATCTTCACCCGCAAGGTTCTGGCCGACGATTTCTCGTTGTACCTGCATCGGCCTACGGCCACCGACCCGTCGCTTGCGCCCGAAGGCTGCGACTCGTGGTACGTACTGTCGCCCGTGCCACACCTTGGCGCCAACGTGGACTGGACCGTGACGGCACCCAAGTATCGTGATGCCATCATGCAGTACCTTGAAGAGCGATACATGCCTGGTTTACGAAAGCACATCGTGGCCGAATCCTACATCGACCCATTGCATTTCCGGCATACGCTGAATAGTCACCTTGGTAGCGCCTTTGGCGTCGAGCCGACGCTGTTCCAAAGCGCATGGCTGCGTCCACACAACAAGAGCGAAGACGTTGCGGGGCTTTACTTCACCGGAGCCGGCACGCATCCCGGCGCCGGACTTCCGGGCGTGATGAGCAGCGGAAAGATCGTCTCGCGCATGCTGGCTGCCGAGTTTGCGATGGCGTCAGTAGACTGACGATCCGCGCGGCTGGCCGCGGAAACCGTCGCTGTATCGGGCGCATAATCGGCAACTGCACTGCGAAGTGGATGCATCGTACACGTCAGCTCGCGGCCATGGCGTTCAAGCATCAGGTAGTGCAGCGGTCGTCGTGCAGGGCCATCGTATTGGTCAACGAACCGGGCGCCCTCTCGGGCCAAGCGCACGTTCTGCCGTGGTGCACCACCGCCCCCTGCAACGATGTATTGTTTGCCGTCGACCTCGAATCGCTCGTACGAGTGGGCATGTCCTGCAAACCAGAACGCCGTCTTGGCGGCATGTTGAACATGCCACAGATAGCGATCCTGAACCTTCTTGTTGGGCCGCGTGATACGGCTGTTGGTGAAGGGCGGATGATGTCCGCACACCACCACGAACAACACGGAAGGATCGGCGTCGAGACGTCGCAGCGTGTAGGCGAACCATTGACGCAGACGTCGGTCCGCAGAATCCGTCATGGCGCTCACGTTGGTATTGATCAGCACGAAGGCGATCGAGTCGATCACATGCACGTCGGCATCGTGCCGCATCTCCGGAAATCGCATACGCACATTGCGCATGCCTCGTGCAGTATCGCCAAGGTATTCGTGATTGCCCAGAATGGGATGGACGGGGATATTGGCTGCAGATACCGGACGCATCACGGAATCGAATCGGTCCCATTCGACATCGCTGCTGCCCCACCACACCATGTCGCCAAGCAGGAACAAGGCCGCCGGTTGTTCGGCAGCAACGTGTGCAAGGATGCGTTCTGAAGCATCGACGTTGCGCTCGCGCCAGAACTCGATGGTGCCCGTACGTTGCATGTCGCCAACCACGGCGATGCGTACAGATGGCAATGTCTCGGCAAGGGGTTGGGCGTGAACAGCGCACGTCGCAACAATGGCGACGAGCACAACCGTCAGTCGTGCCAGATAAGGTCGAATACCATCCACGCAACGATGCATACAACAGCCGTGTAACCGGCCATAATGGTCAGATCGCCTGCACACTCGGCAATGCTGAACCCGGCAAGCGCCATGAGCATGGCATTCGTACCGGGCATCACCAGGGGGAGCAGCACGGGGAATGACAGTACCGGCAGAAGCGCCTGTGTCGAACCAGCCTTAGCGACGATGGCCGATACCACGGTGAGCGTGGCTGCAAAACCGGCACTGCCGACGCTTACGACGGCAAGGAGGGATGACATATTGCCGACGGACAGACGAGGCAGAAAGAACAGGAAGAGAACGACCGTCAGCAGATTGGCCACCAGGGCCAACACAACGTTCACAAGGAGTTTTCCAACCAGAATGGTCGTACTTGTAGCACTTAGACGAAGCAGCAGCGTTGTGCCCCGTTCCTCTTCGCGCACAAAGCCGCGGCCAAGTCCTGTCATGGCCGTGAAGAACATCAGCACCCACAGCAATGCCGCCATCAGTGGTTTGGGCAGCGGCTCGTCCGTTACGCTGAACACCACCAGTACAACCGACGTGACAACGAACAGCAGCAGTGCGGTGATGCCGAAGCGGGTCCGCACTTCACTACGAATGTCCTTTTCGATGACGGCATAGAGCCGGGTAAACGAGGAGCGCAGCGGTGAGACGTCCTGCATGGACATCACCAGCGATAGCGCAGGCCGAGGTTGGCACGCAGGTTCTCCGCCGTCCAGGCTCCCTCACGAGCCAGCACGGACGTCAGCATGTACGTGTAGGCGGTCTCGGCAAAGACCGATGTAGAAAAGTTTATCGGATACGTCGCGCCAATGCCCCCTACCAATCCCAGTCGCAGTGACATGAATTCCGGGATGGTGGAAGGGTCAATGTCCTGCCGATCGTCGAGACCCGGGCCAAGACGATAGTTGGGGCCCGGACGGAGGACGCGGCGCTGCACCTGGGCGGTACTACCAAGGCCGATGGATGCCTGCAGACCACCAAGCAGATACACGCTGCGTTCGGGGAACCATTCGGCGATGATACCAAGGTCGAGATACTGCGACGTGCGACGCACCTCGGTACCGAGTTGATACGGAAGATATGTCTTCGATGCCGTGTCAAACACCGTCCGCACCACACTGTCGGGAGCGACGATACTGCCGGCCATGGTAGAGAGTCCAAGGCGAGCCGTCACCGACAGACCATGTGAGAAGCGACGCCCGATAAGTGCTCCGCCCCAACCACCAGTGCCTTGCGACGTCCCGGATCCTGCCGAAGCCAGGGGCCCTGTCCACGCGTAGTCCGATGTATGGTAGGTATGTACCACCGATCCATATAGGCCGGCGAACCATCCTTTGTCGGAAGCACACTGTACGTTCGTGCCTTCGTTCAGGATGTAGGTATACCGCTCGATGCGGGAGTCGAAGTTGTAGCCGCCGCCCACCTGCACGAAGTCGGGGTAGACCACGTCGCCATCGCTCAGGGCGTTCAGGGAGATGCCGCCGGGGTAGTGCATCTCCTCCTTGTCCCGGGCCCGGTCCAGGTCCACGCCGAACTTCAGGGCGTGGGAGCCGGCGCCGGAGGGGATGTACCAGTCCAGGCTGGCCAGCAGGCCAAGGC
>VFFB01000077.1 GCA_018882585.1 Candidatus Kapaibacterium sp. | reverse complement strand
GCTCAGGAGTGTGCCGACGGCCGCTAGGATTCCTTCGATCATGGAGCAGTGATGTCTGTAGTGATCAGGAAGGGGGCAAAGACAAAACCCCGGGCAAGCCGGGGTTCGTCTTAGCGAATCTTCTTCTTATGGCGATTCTTGCGAAGGCGCTTTTTGCGCTTGTGCGTTGCCATTTTATGGCGTTTCCGCTTCTTTCCGCAGGGCATCGGTACCTCGAGAAAGTATGTGATGATGAATTGTGAATGTTCAGCTTGTTCGTTCCAACGTCGTCACCAGCTCGGCTGCCCGCTTACCGACGTCCGACGAAGTATCGGCATCGCGACACTTCCGCATCCACTGCAGGCCCCGCTCGGTGTCGTTCGACCGAAGGTACAGGATGCCAAGATTGTACATGGCTGCCTGATGCTTCGGCGTCCGCTTCAGAATGCCGTCCAGTACGGCAACGGCATCCTTCATGCGGCCGTTCATGAATACGCTGTAGGCGTAATCGATCTGAACGTTCACGTTGGAGGGATCGACACTGTCAAGGAACCGACGGTAGAATCGCTCGGCGACGTCATACCGCTCTAGATTGTAAGCAATGTTGGCTGTCGAAATCACCAGCATGCTGTCGTTCGGCATCTGCTCCGCGCGGCCCATCACTGTTGCCAGCAATCGCTCCAGCGTATCACGTCGTGCCTGCTCGGCCCGCATCGGCGCATTCGCAGCTGCCGCCGAATCGGCCTTCGCCTTTCCATCGGCCTGCGCACCGGCAAACTGCCAGCGCGAGATTCCGTAGGATGCAGCTGCAAGAACAACAACGCCAACAACGGCCATCACCAACGGTCGGGACATCGATTATCCCAGATCGCCGGTTGGTGCACCGGATTCGCGAAGACGGTCGTGGACCTTCTCCTGGAACTCCGACGAAACCTTGAACGTGGGAATGAACCGCTCCTCCAACGGCACAGGTTCGCCCGTGCGTGGGTTGCGGGCCATTCGCGGCTTGCGGCTCTTCACACTGAACACGCCAAAGCCACGCAACTCGATGCGCTTGCCCTCGGCAAGTGCATCGATGATGCTCAACAGAAAACCATCAACGACGGCCTTTGTTTCAAGCTTCGTCAGGCCGGTCTCGTTGGCGATCTTGTCGACGATATCAGCTTTTGTGACGTTCAAGGGTGCCTCGAACTGCGAAGTGATCGTTCAACCATCTGCCTACAATCTTCGCCCGCTGCCTGCGTTGCTATGCACGACGCAGGTGGCAGACGAACGGCAAACATACGAAAAGTACGTTGCTTCACAACACCTTACGTGTATTTCCGTTACCGGGGTGCTCGTACCGTTCATGCGGTGGGTCGCTACCGGAAATCCATTCAAAGGCGTAGTTTTGCGAGTTATGGCATCAAGTAACAGACGTGTGAACTGGGAAGACGAATCGCGTGGTACGGAAGACCATGTGATTCGGCAGTCGCTGATCGAGACCGGACGTCTGCCGCGGCATCTTGCCGTGATCATGGACGGGAACGGTCGGTGGGCGCAGCTGCACGGAAAACCACGCTTCGAGGGACACCGCGAAGGCATGGAAAGCGTGCGCGACATCGTCAAGGCGTCGTCGCAGCTTGGCATTCGCAATCTGACGGTCTATGCATTCTCGATGGAGAACTGGAACCGTCCGAACGCCGAGGTGACCTTCCTGATGAAATTGCTTGAGACGTACCTGCGCCGCGAGGTCGACGAGTTGCATGCCAATGGCGTCCGCATCCGTACCATCGGGAAGACCAACGCCCTGCCGAAGGGCGTGCAGTCGACGCTCCGCGAATCGATGGAACGGACGGCAGCAAACGAGGGGCTGACGCTGACGCTGGCGCTGAGCTACAGCGCACGGTGGGACATCTTGCGCGCCGTGCAGATGCTGGCCCTTGACGTACGCCGCGGCAAGGTGTCGCCCGAAGACCTGACCGAATCGACGTTTACGCAGTACCTGCAAACGTCCTACATGGACGACCCCGACCTGGTGATTCGCACCAGCGGCGAGTTCCGCTTGAGCAACTTCCTGCTGTGGGAGTCGGCCTATTCCGAGATCTATGTTACCGACCGATTGTGGCCCGAATTCCGGCGTCAAGACCTGTATCATGCCTTGTGCGACTACGCGCGACGCGAGCGTCGATTTGGCAAGACGTCGGCCCAGGTACAGGAAGAACTCGGTGGACGTCAGACACACCTTTCAACTCTTCGACAGATCCTGAATGCACTTCGCTAAGACGTTCGCCATCCTGCTGGCCTTCGTCCTGGCCGTGAGCTCCGGTGTCGCGCAGACACCGCAGCGCTATCCCATCATTGCCGGCGTACGGGTCGAAGGCCGTGCCGTCGGGGCCGACGACGAGACCATCATCGCCGTGTCTGGCCTTCGGCCGGGGCAGGAAGCTCGGCCCGACGCCCTGGTCACGGCCATCAAAAACCTGTGGGGGCGCAGTCAGTTCGCCGACGTCCGCATCGATAAGGAACGCGAGACAGCACTTGGCGTCTTCCTGGTGATCAAGGTGACGGAGTTTCCGCGACTGCGGCACATCGAGGCCGTTGGCAACGACGAAGTATCGCTCGAAGAGATCGTTCGCGCCGTCGACAAACAACGAGGCGAGATCCTGTCGCCCTATGTTGAATACCTTGCACGTACTGCCGTCAAGAAGCTGTATGAAAAGGAGGGCATGCTCTTTGCCAAGGTCACGAGCGAACTGCGCAGCGCCGACTCCGCCAACTCCTACGACCTTGTGCTGACAGTGAATGAAGGCGTTGAGTACCACGTCGGTTCGATCATGTTCGACGGCAACAACGACTTTGACGATGGTCAGCTGGCGGGTGCCTTCGAAGACACCAAGACCAAGGCTTGGTGGGAGATCTGGAAATCGTCGAAGTTCGACCTTGCCAAGTACGAAGAAGACAAAGCCAAGCTCGCGAAGTTCCTTTCCTCGAAAGGCTACATCGACGCCGAGATCCTGGACGACACCCTGATGTATGACGAAGAGACCGAGAAGGTCTCGATTCGTATCACGATCAACGAAGGACGCCAGGTATTCATCAGGTCCGTGAAGTTCGTCGGCAACACGGTCTATCCCTCGGAGTTTCTCGTGCAGCGTCTTGGCATGTCGTCCGGCGACGTCTACGACGCTCCCAAGGTTGCCGAACTGCTCGAGATCAACGCTGATCAGACCGATGTTAAGAGCCTCTACGCCGACAACGGCTACCTTGCAGCGCGGCTTGTGCCCGAGGCTGAACGCGTAGCGCCCGACTCGATCGATCTGATCGTCCGGGTGGTCGAAGGCGACCGCTTCACGATCCGCCGGGTGGACATCGTGGGCAATACCAAGACGAAGGACCGGGTGATCCGACGCGAGCTCTTTACGCGTCCGGGCGACTACTTCAACCGCTCGGCCATCATCCGCAGCGTACGCGGCCTGGGCGTCATCAACTACTTCAATCCCGAAACGCTCAAGCCAGCTGTGCAGCCGGTGGATAATACACGAGTTGACATTGTCTACAACGTCGAAGAACGCAGTACGGACACCTTCAACGCCTCGGTCGGCTTTGCCGGTGCCTTCGGCCTGACGGGATCCGTCGGTGTCACGCTGAACAACTTCTCCATGTCCGAACCGCTGCGCGGCGGTGCCGGCCAGATCATCGGATTCCAGTGGGAGTTCGGTCAGGCCTCGCGTTTGCAGACATTTCAGCTGTCCTTCACCGAACCATGGCTGTTCGGCAATCCCACGTCGGTCGGCTTCAACATCTACGACACCCGGCAACGCTTCGGCTTCGACGTTCGTCGGACGGGCGCACAGGTAAACCTTGGACGCCGCTTCACCTTCCCGGACGACTATTTCCGTGGCGACTGGAGTCTTGGCTTCGAGCGCATCGAGTCAAATACGGTCACGCTCTGGAGTCGCGCCGGAACGAATACGGCCCTGACGCTGGCTCAGACCATCTCGCGGACTTCGCTCGACAACGTCATGTTTCCCACGCAGGGCTCGAGATTCTCACTCACGACGCGCTGGGCTGCCGGAGCGCTCGGTATTGGCACCACGGACTTTGCCCGCGTCGGCGTGAACTTCGACATGCTCAACCCGCTGCTGCAGGTAGGGGGATTCAATCGACTGGTGCTCTACCTGGGGTCGGAGTTCGGCTACGTTGGTGGTATCAACACCGACACCACCATTCCACCACAGGAACTCTTCTATATGGGCGGCAACGGTCTTGGTGGCTTCAACGTCACGCCGTTGCGCGGCTATCGCGACCGAATCATCGGACCAAAAGATCCACAGTCGGGAAGTCCCATCGGTGGCCGCGTCATGTCGCGCTTCTTTGCCGAACTGCGCTTCGCCCTCTCCCTAAGTCCGTTCCCGATCTATTTGCTTAGTTTCGCAGAGGCGGGCAACGTTTGGGAGAACATGCGTTCATCAGACCCGTTCGGTCTGAAACGCTCGGCCGGTGTCGGCGTCAGACTTCTGTTGCAGCCTATCGGTCTGCTCGGTTTCGACTTTGGCTACGGCTTCGATTCCGAAGGGCCAACCGGAAAACCCTCTGGCTGGCAGTTTCACTTCCAGTTCGGGCGCTGACCCCTTTCCCTACAACGACGACGATATCCTTCACTTCCACGCTTGATGAACATGATGAGAACGATGATCTGCGCCGCCATTGCGGTGTGTGCATTTGCGGCAACAACGGCTTTTGGCCAAACGGCACCCACGAAGATCGGTATCGTCAACTCCGAGACCGTGATCAAGGAACTTCCCGAAGCCAAGGACGCCAGCGCCAAGTTGGAGTCCATGGGCACGAAGATCCAGGACACGCTGCGTATGATGCAGCAGGAGTTCGAGACCAAGCTTGAAAGCTTTCGTAAGGCCGAGGCCATGATGAGCGCCGATGGCAAGAAGCGCGAAGAAGAAACGCTGCGTAACCTGCAGATGCGCTTCCAGCAGTACCAACAGGAGAAGTCAACCGAGATCCAGCAGCTGCGCGAGCAGTTCCTTGCTCCGATCCGCGAAAAGGTTTCGGCCGCCATCTCTGCCGTCGCCAAGGCCGAGAAGTGCAGCGTCGTCCTTGACAAGGCCGGTGCCGGTGTGCTCTTCAGCGATGACAAACTCGACCTTACCTTCATGGTCCTTGACCGTCTGAAGCGCGGCGACGGAAAGTAACCGCCTCCAACCAACTGCCTATGACTCTTGCGCCACGGTACAACAACCATTCAAGGATGCCCATGCAACGCATGCTGACATGGACGGTCATCGTGGTCTGCCTGATTCTTGCGCAGGGGGCAATGTTTGCCCAGAAGATCGGCTACGTGTCGACCGAGGCCATACGTTCAAAGTTCGAACCGAATACGGCTGCCGAGGCACGGCTGGAATCTGCCGTTGCCGAGTGGAAGGCCGAGATCGCGACGAAGCAGAAGAACATCGACGAACTGGAGCTTGAGTACAAGAAGAACCGACTGATCTGGACCGACCAGGAGCGCCAGCAGAAGGAGAAAGAGCTGCAGGAGAAACGGGCCGATCGCGACAAGTTCGCACGCGAGAAGTTCGAGCCCAACGGTGAACACGATAAGATGGCCGAAGAACTGTTCGGTTCCATCTGGAAGAAGATCTACGTGGCCATCCAACGCGTGTCTGCTGCCGAAGGCTACGACATGGTGTGGGACAAGGCCACGCAACCGCTGGTCTACGTCAACCCGAAGTACGACCTCACCGTCAAGGTGATGAAGGAGCTGGGCATCGACTCCGATGACATGGAGAAGAAGCAGAAAGAGGCCATCGACAGCGACCCGCGGAACAAGCGCACGACGGAACCTCGGCGACGCAAGTCGCGGTCACGTTCGACCGACACCGAGACCGTACCCGAAGGCGAATTCCCCAGCGATCCCAATCAGCAGCCGCCGGCCAATACGCAGATCCCCGAACTGGTGCCCCAGCCAAAGGTGGCTCCGGTGATTCCGCAAAGCGAGTCGCCTAAGCCGCCGGCAGACACGTCCGGAGGCAAGCCATGAGCGAGACCCTTTCGGGCATTGGCTGGACGACGGCAACCTTGGCTGACTTCGTTGGAGGCACCCTGCGCGGCAACGCTGCGCTGCCGATTCGAGGGATAGGCCGGATCGAAGATGCAAGCCCGGACCAGGCGACGTTCTTTGCCGACCAGCGCTATGCGAAGTTTCTGAGTGCCACCGCAGCCGGATGTATTCTGGTTGCTCCGGCACATGCCGATATGGTGCCCGCGGACAAAACAGCCATCATTGTCGACGAGCCCTACCGTGCATTCGTCAAGGTCATGCGCGCCGTCTTTCCAACCATGCGCATGCAGCCAGGCCTGCGACACGCGAGTGCCTCGATCGACACCACGGCGTCGATCGACGATACAGCCTCGGTCGGTCCCGGTTGCGTCATCGGCGCGCGCTGTCGCATCGGCGCGAATGTTCAACTGTTCGCCAATGTCGTTGTCTATGACGACGTCCTCATCGGCGACGATACGGCCATTCATGCCAACGTGACACTTGCCGCCGGAACCAGCGTCGGTCAGCGCTGCATCATCCATGCAGGAGCCGTCGTTGGCTCGGACGGATTTGGCTACATCGAACGGCCTGACGGTTCGTTCGAAAAGATCCCGCAGGTTGGCACCGTCGTTGTTGGCAACGATGTAGAGATCGGAGCAAATACGACGATCGACCGCGCAGCCGTGGGGACGACGTCGATCGCCGACGGCGTAAAGCTCGACAACCTTGTACACATTGCGCATGGCGTATCTGTCGGACCCAACACGGCCATCGCCGCGCAAGCCGGGATATCCGGCTCGGCCCGCATCGGAGCACGTAACCGTATCGCCGGTCAGGTTGGCATGATCGGACACATCGCCATTGCCGATGATGTGATCATTCATGCCCAGTCCGGTGTTTCGAAAGCGATCACCACGCCCGGACACTACTTCGGTTCACCTGCCAAGGAACATCGAACGACGCTGCGGATCGAGGCTGCGTTGCGGAACCTTCCGGACCTGTTACGTGATTTTCAGGAGCTGCAACGCAAGGTCGAAACGATGGCGAAGAACCTTGACGGCGATGCAGACCATTGAAGCTGATTCATAACGATGATGACAACATGACGAGACAACGTACGCTGGCTGATGCTGTCACAATGTCGGGCGTGGGACTCCACACCGGCAACCTTTCTTCGCTTACCTTCCGTCCTGCCGCCGAAGGTACCGGCTTCCGATTTGTACGGACCGACCTGCCCGGCAATCCGGAGATCCCGGCCATCGTCGATCACGTTGTCGATATCGCACGTGGTACCACGCTTGCTCTGGGCGAGGCCCGCGTTCACACCGTCGAACACGTTCTTGCCGCCCTTGTCGGCATGGGCGTCGACAACTGCTTGATCGAACTGTCCAACAACGAACCGCCTGTTGGTGACGGATCCTCGATGCCCTACGTCGAGATGATCAAGAAGGTTGGCACCGTCGAGCAGCAGGCAGCACGCGAAGAGATCATCCTTGAGGCGCCCGTACGCTACGTCGACGAAGCACGCGGAACAGAGATCATGGCGCTGCCAAATGACAAGTACCGCGTGACGGTGATGGTAGACTACAACAATCCTGCTCTGGGCTCGCAGCACACGGGCCTGTTCGATCTCGAAACGGAATTCGAAACAGAGTTCGCTCCGGCCAGAACGTTCTGCTTCCTGCACGAGGTCGAGGCGCTGTATGCCCAGGGCTTGATCCAGGGCGGGAACCTCGACAATGCCATTGTCATCGTCGACAAGGAAATGTCTGATGCCGACCTGACGGCCCTGCTGACCAAGATGGGCATTCAAGGCAATGCCGTACTGGGCAGCAACGGTATTCTGAACAACAACCGCCTGCGCTTCAAGAACGAGCCGGCCCGACATAAACTGCTGGACATGGTGGGAGACCTGGCCTTGGTAGGACCCCGGATGCGAGCGCAGGTACTGGCCGCGCGGCCCGGACACTCGGCCAACATCGAGTTTGCCCGAAAGATGCGTCGGCTGTACGAGAAGCAGCAGACCGTCAAGAAGTATCAGAAGCGTCCCACCGAAGGCGTCGTCTTCGATATCAACGCCATCCTGAATCTGATGCCGCACAGGTATCCATTCCTCATGATCGACCGCATCACGGAGTTCGATTCCGAGAAGCGTCGAATCGTGGGGTATAAGAACATCACCTTCAACGAGCCGTGCTTTACGGGGCACTTTCCGGGACGTCCCATCTTCCCGGGTGTGCTTATCGCCGAAGCAATGGCCCAGACAGGCTGCGTATTGCTCACGGCCGAAGGCGTCGACGCATCGAAGAAGCTGGTGTTCTTTACCGGCATGAACAATCTGAAGTTCCGCAAGACGGTGATTCCCGGCGACACGCTCGTGATGGAAGTCTCGATCGTGCGATTCCGGTTTGGCATTGTACAGCTCGACGCAAAAGCATACGTCAACGACCAGCTCGTTGCCGAAGGCGAACTGTCGGCAGCCGTTGTAGACAGGGAGGCCGCATGAGTATGCCAACGATCATTCATCCTACGGCCGTCGTTGACCCCGCGGCACGTATCGGCCAGGGTGTCACCATCGGACCGTTCTGTGTGGTCGAGGCCGACGTCGAGATCGGCGACGGTACCACGCTGATGTCGCACGTGGTGCTGGCCAGTGGTGCCCGCATAGGCCGCGACGTACGCATACACCCGGGCGCCATCGTGGCAACGGCTCCGCAGGATCTGAAGTACAATGGCGAGCCAACCCTGGCCATCATTGGCGACCGTACGGTGCTGCGCGAATGCGTGACCGTGAACCGGGGCACCACGCACAGCGGCAAGGCCGAAGTTGGCAGCGACTGTCTGCTTATGGCCTACGTCCACGTGGCTCACGACTGCATCGTGGGCAGCCATGTCATCATCGCCAACAGCGTTCAACTCGGCGGTCACGTCGAAGTTGGCGACTGGGCCATCCTTGGCGGTCTCACCGGCGTGCATCAGTTCTGTCGCATCGGTGCCCACAGCATGGTCGGCGCCTGCTCACGCGTGGTCAAAGACGTCCCGCTCTTCACGTTGTGTGGTAAGGAACCCCTTACCGTCGAAGGTGTCAATGCGGTTGGACTGCGGCGTCGCGGATTCACGGGCGAGACCATCGCGGCCATCGACACGTTCTACCACACGCTGCTGCGGTCGGGTCTGAACACATCGGACGGCATCGCTGCCTACGAAGCGGCGCACGTTAGTATCGAGCCCGACGTCCGTGCCTGTATCGACTTCATTCGCGCATCGAAGCGCGGAATCTATCGATGACGCTGCGCAGCGTCGTTCTTGCGGTGCTTGCAGCAGTGCTGCCACTCTCGGCGGCCGAGTACGAGATACCCATCGCCAATCCGCTCGAGGCGCGCATCCTGACCATGTGGCAGGTGACACCCGATCGGATGCGTCTTGACATCGGAGCTTCGCCGTCACTGCTGCGTCCGGACGCGCGGTTCGACGTGGGCGTCGACTTCTTCACGCTGACGCGCCTGCGTAGCGAGGGTAACTTCAAGTTTCCCGTCGAGACGATCGACTACTGGTTCGGCCTGTACGGTACCTACGTCGATACCGCATCGCCCCTTGACCTTCGCATTCGTGTGGCACATATCTCCACGCACCTTGTGGATGGAATGGCGAACGATTCTGGCGTATTCGGACGTCAGCGTCCGTTTGTGTACTCGCGCGAGTTCATCGAGTCCTTGGCCGGGTGGCGATTCGGTATCATTCGACCCTATGCCGGATTCACCTACGTCTGGGCGGTGCAGCCACGTCGCTTTGCACGCATCATTCCGCAAGTGGGCGTCAATATGCGCATGCCGCTGACGTCAAACGTCAACCTGGCTGGCGGCTACGATGGTAAACTGGTTGTCATTGATGACATCCGCTATGCACAGCATGCGGCGCAGATCGGCATTGAATGGAGTACGCCAACAGCGGTCACGAACAGCGTGAACCTGTACCGATATGATGGTCGCAGTCTGCACGGCATGATGATGGAGCAGGACGATCATTACTGGGCCATCGGTCTGCAGATGGTGTTCTAGGTCGGAAAGGGGCAATGCGTCCCTCGACGTAGTAACTTTGCGGTTTCCTTCACGCACATCGAATCTCACATGGGCATTGCCTGCGGTATTGTCGGCCTCCCGAACGTCGGAAAATCCACCCTCTTCAACGCACTCACTTCGAACGAGGCCGAAGCGGCGAACTATCCGTTCTGCACGATCGATCCGAACGTTGGTATCGTGAACGTACCTGATCCGCGGCTGAAGAAGCTGTCCGATTCATATCAGACGGACAGGGAAGTGCCGGCCACGGTCGAGTTTGTTGATATCGCCGGACTGGTCAAGGGCGCCTCGAAGGGCGAGGGGCTTGGCAACCAGTTCCTTGGCAACATTCGCGCCTGTGATGCCGTTGCCCACGTGGTGCGCTGCTTCAGCGACGACAACGTGGTCCACGTCCATGGCGGCGTCGATCCGTTGCACGACATCGACATCATCGAGACCGAGTTGATCCTGAAGGATTTCGAGAGCGTCGAAAAACGTATCGATAACGTGCAGAAGAAGGTGCGTGCCAACGACAAGGATGCGAAAGACGAGGCTGTCATGCTCGAGGCCCTGAAGGCCCATCTTGATGCCGGTAAGCCGGCACGGACCTTCGAGCGAGACGAAAAGAGTGCGGCCTGGATCAAGATGATGCAGCTGCTGACGGATAAGCCCGTCATGTACGTTGCCAACACCGACGAACAGGGCGTCAAACAGGGCAACGCCTACGTTGATGCCGTCCGCGCACGCGCCGCCACCGAGGGCGCCATTGTTGTGCCCATCTGCGCCAAGATCGAGTCCGAGATCGCCCTGCTTGACGAAGCCGATCGCGCGCTCTTCCTGCAAGACCTTGGCATGGAAGAACCCGGGTTGGACCGTGTGATACGCGAGGCATATCGGCTGCTGGGTTTGATAACCTACTTTACGGCCGGCAAGAAAGAAACCCGCGCCTGGACGGTCCGCAGCGGCAGCACGGCTCCGCAGGCCGCAGGTGTGATCCACACCGACTTCGAAAAAGGCTTCATCCGTGCCGAAGTGATGGCCTATGCCGACTGGGAACGTCATGGCAGCGAGCAGGCCGTAAAGGATGCCGGACAGTACCGTGTGGAAGGCAAGGAGTACATCGTCAAGGATGGCGACATCATGTACTTCCGATTCAACGTGTGATGACGTAGGTAGGTTAGGCGACGTCGAGACTCCAGGCGCTGACCACTGTGGCGTTGGCTTCGGCGTACTGCCACAGGCCCGCATAGAACCCATGCGCAGCGATGGTTGCGCCGTCGCCAATGATGATCAGTTTGCGCCGTGCTCGCGTCATGGCCACGTTCATGCGTCTGATGTCGCCCAGGAAACCGATCTGGTGGTCGTCATTGCTTCGCACAAGCGAGATGATAATGACGTCGCATTCCGACCCCTGGAAGGAATCAACGGTGTCAATGTCGAGCAAGGCCACGCGTTGCCGATGGTCGTCCGTGAACAGCGACTGCAGGGCCCTGACCTGACCTCGGTAGGGCGAAATGACACCAACGGTCCATGCATGTGCATCGACATGTTGCGTGAGTTCCTCGAACATGGTCACAGCACAGGCCGCTTCGCCGTGATTCGCCAGTGATTCGGCGCCCTCGCCGGGCTCTTCCTCCCAGCCGCGGCCCGAGGTGTCGACAATGACCAGACTTTCGCGCAGCGGCGCTCCATCGGGCAGCGTCCTGTCGTCCACACTGGGATGTGACGTGACGTGGCCGCCGTAGAAGGACGTGTTTGAATACGTCATGATGACGTGGTTCATGCGATACTGTTCCGTCAGCAACGCAACGGCATCAGGATGGGCGGCGATGGCACGTTCGAGCATTGTCGTGCTCAGGCCTTGGCGCCCTGCCTCGACGTCGAGTACCGTCGGCGGAAGCTGGAACGGATCTCCCGCAAGGATCACGCGTTGCGCACGCTGCAGGGGGATGCACATGGCCGG
>VFFB01000076.1 GCA_018882585.1 Candidatus Kapaibacterium sp. | reverse complement strand
GCACATACTCCTGTCCGTAAAGTTTGAGTGGGGCCGGCTTCTTGCCAGAAGCAGCCTGCTCCATTGCGATCTCGCACTTTACAAGGAGTCCACCCGAGCCACACGTTGGATCGTAAATCTCCATGCCTGGCTCGGGCTGGAGTACGCGTGACATGATGGTGCCAACCTCAGGGGGCGTGTAGAACTCGCCTGCACTTTGCCCGCCACCCTCGGCGAACTTGCGGATGAGGTATTCATAACTCTTGCCGATGATGTCGGCCTCTACATCGTTAAGTCCGAGCCGCTTCGTGCTGATCGCTTCAATGAGATTCGAAAGACGATCATCATCAAGATCACGCTGTCCGTGCGTTGTTGCGTTGAAGTCGATCCGGTCAATAATACCCTGCAACAGTGGATTCTCTCGGGCGATCTCCCGCATGTGACTCGTGACGCTTTCACCGATTTTGTCGGAGAGCTTTCGAATGACCGACCAGACCGGCTGCTCTGGATCGTCAGGCACGAGCGGCAAGTAGAATCGGACCAGCTTGCGATCGCCCTTAACGAGCTCAAACGCTTTCTTGCGTGAGCCTACCTCCTTGGCGATGCGATTCAACTCATCATCGAATACATCGCAAAGACGCTTGGCAAAGATCAACGGTAGGATGTAGTCCTTGTATTTAGGTGCATCCTTCGCCCCGCGAATAGAGCATGCAGCATCCCAGATCCATGTTTCGAGAGATTTTGTCGTTGCTGCAGATTGTTTTGCCATGGTCAGGTAGTATCACACAAATAGGAACATGAGCGGTCAAAGAAGACCGGGTTCTCAAGCAGGATGCATCCCACATTCGTCACGGCATTGACAGCTGCATTACGATATCGCGATATGGCTAACGCTATCTGCTCTAAGCTGTCACGACCGTTTCTGATTCCGAAGGTCTCCCACATCAGACGCAATGGTAGTGAGGTGTAGGAGTGAAAATAGCCAACTCCGACAATCTTGTTGATTGGTGACTTCAGCTTGAACTCGAACGGACATCCAGGTTCTAGTGCGGCGAATGGTCCGCCACCGGGTCTCCAAAAGTTGATCTCTGCGACAGGGGTCCTGTGCTGCAAGATTGCGGAACCATGTCGCATCAGTTACGCCAATGTAGAGTTTCATAACTGTCTGGGTTAATAGCGCTTATGATCCAACGCAACGTAAGCGTTGGTACTAACACACTCAAATCATCGATTCAGGGAATTGTCGGTCGGGTGGTATTGAAGCCGATACTGGTGGACCGAAGCCGATACGTTCCCAACATCTGTCAAGTGCCATTATGCGCATTCTCCCCACCCCTCCCTCCACCTTGGAAACAGAAGCTCGCGGTCAGGATATATCGTCCTGGGGCGGACGCCAAGGAGTCGCCACCACGCCACCGCATAAGGGCTGGTGAAGGTGTCGGGGCTGACGTCCCTCGGTACCGAGCCGTAGATCCAGTCAGTGACGCGGCACGCGATTTCGGCGTCAGGAAGGCCCTCGTCGATCATGTGCACTACGCTGCGCCATATGTCGTTCATCCAGCCCGTCATGGAACGGTTGATGCGCTTCTCGACACTCCACGTGCTCATGGCAGCACACTCACGGTCGATGATCTCTCGCGGTATGCCAAAGCTGTATAAGCCCGCATGCACAAGACGCTGCAACGTCGGCCCCGCCGTCTTGGTCATCGATGTCAGCGGCGCTACCACCGGCAACAGGGTCTCTTCGTTCAATGCCATCACCATGTGCCGACTCCGCACAATGCGGTAACTGCAGTACCAGGTACGCATGACGTGCTCCGCTACCTCGGCTTCCTCTACGCCCCCTACCGGACGTATCCGGTTGATGAGGTTCATGGATGGGTGGAGTGTGATCATGGGGCAGTGGGGGACTGGTGGAATGACTGAAGGACTAGCGGGCTCAAAGTGATGAACTAGCTGTGGCCTATTCTGAGGCGAATTCAATCTCATCATCAACAAAATTCTGGAAACCGGGATTACTATCGTAAGACTTTCGATTCTCAAGCCAATACTCACGCACTGCCTCGGATGCAAGGCATTGCCGCATTTCCGCGGACCAGCTACTCCATATACTTTTTGGTAGCATCCTATGTGTTGCCAGATAATACTCCTCAGAACAAAGGTCCAAGTACTGGGCAAGGGCGATGTTAACCGGCTGCTTGTATCCAGCAATCTCGTCCTTCGTGGCGTTAAACAGCTTGCCACGCAGTTCCGATGGCAGCTCTTTCATGATGTTAGCGTATCGATCCGTGTATGTGGTGAAGACATCCGCCGCCATCGCTTTGCTGGTTTGTTTAACCGATACGAACACGGAGATTATCGAGACAATCGTTCCCAGCTGAAGAAACTCGTCGAGATTTGGCATGCTGACCTCTGAATAAAGTTGTACCGTGAATAGTTCACGCAAATGCGGTGTTGTCATGTTCCTGAACGTGCATTTCCGCCCACTACGGCAGAACAATGTGTTCCGAGTCGGGGCCCGCGTCTGACCTCGCTCTTCACTCCTCAAAATAGTCCGTGTCCAGCTTCTTGATGATGATGGATTTGGAGGGGGCGACGCCAACGTTGAATTCGATCATAAGGTCGGCAAGACGCTGGCCGTCGACAAGGACGACCTGCTTTGAGATGTTGCGCACGTACGACAAGGCATTGGCGCTGAAGTCACTAGACGTGATGAAGATGCCCTTCGTTGCTCGTCGCTCTTCGAGTGCACCGACGAATTTTTGGATCTCGACACGGCCGACGCTGGCCTGCCAACGCTTGGCTTGCACATATACGGAGTCTACCCCAAGCCGGTCCTGATTGATGAAGCCGTCGATGCCACCATCGGCCGACTTCTGGGTGATGGTGATGCTTGCCGTTGTATCCCAGCCATAGCCCATGGCCGATAAAACGTCCAGAACAAGCTGCTCGAACTTGTATGGGTCCATGGATGAGATAATCGATAGTAAATCGCTGGCCAGCTCCTGGTGCAGTCGGCCGTAGGCACGATCGATTAGCTCGTGCGGCGTTGCCTCTTCGATGTACGTGCCCTGCTCCGAAACGTCGATTTCTTTGGATCGCTTCCGAAATCCTTCGAATGCCGGATACCTGGATAGATAGGCGATCGTGATCCTCTCCGGCGGGTTGGCCAGCAGCTCCCGACCAATGTCGGTGATGGAGTAGGTCGATCTGGCAGGGGACGCAAGGAGCTCGGCACGCTTCAGATACGACAACGCCCATGCCACACGGTTGTGGAAGGTCCCTTGGAGTTTGCTCGGAAGCATTTCCTGTAGGTCCGCGTCACTGAGCTTCAGATGTCGTGCAATATCAGCGCGTATCGCAGCAGATTTCATAGGCCCACCGTCTGCCACAACACGCAGCACGGGAAGCATCAACGTCTGAAAGTCAGGTACAGCCATGCGCGATCTCCAGTCGATTCAATGATTCTCACTCGTTCTCACTTCAACAACTTCTTCAGCAGGTCCCATATGCTGAACGTGGTGCGATTGTACACGCGGTTATACATGGCCTTCTTGGGATTGGTAAGCCAGCCCCATCCACGCGGCGCCTTGAAGCCAAGCTTGTGACGTACCACGCGCTTGGCACTGGTACGCGCCGATAACATCTTCTTCCACGATGGTTTACGCATGCCGAACTTCATTGCATTCTCCTTGATTGCCATGATTCCGTGAATACACTCATGCAAACATATGCGGTATGACGACGTTATGTGTCGTGTGTGATGCCTACATCGCCTCCCACACCATGCCAAGACGTGCCCAGGTGAAGACGCTGAGCATGACGATGTTGGATGTGCTGGCGTCAAGGCCGTACGCCGCCAAGAGCGAGTCAATGACGCTGCGCGATGGGTTGGGATGATTCTTCCGCAGGTCCGCCAGCTGGTTAGGTGTGATGACAAGCGATGCGCCATTTTCCCGCAGATGCTGATGGTAGCGGATCCATCGCCTTCTGACGTCAGGGTCGATGCCGCCCGTGCCAAGCTCGTTGTCGATCGAGACGTTGCGCCGCGACCTGTACTCGGCCGATGTGATGCTGAGCATGGATCCGTCCGATAGGTTGTCGATGGATTGCATGACGCCCTTGCCGTAGGTGACGCTGCCCACGACGCGCGCCCAGCCACGGTCCTGTCCCACGAGCGCGATGAGCTCGCTGCACGAGGCGGTCTTGACGTCAACCATGATGTCGATGGTCATGCCAACAAACGGTCCGTCACGCTCAGCCGTGAAGACCCTTACGTCGCCATTGCCAAAGCGCTGCAGGATGATGGTGTCGCCCACACGCGAGAACAATTCGCAGAAGGCTATGCCCTCGTGCAGATAGCCACCAGGATTGCCACGCAGGTCGATGATGTAGCGCTTCGCCCCCTGACGCTGAAATCGGCTTATTAGACGATAACTACGCTCCGAAATGCCCTCGGCACAGCGGATAATGTTGATGTAGGCAACGGTGTCGTATAGCATGCCAACGACGTTGGTGGCCCGCTGTCCGTCGGGATCCACGTCGACGTCGTAGTCTACTTCACCACGACGTATGGTTATGGTAAAGGGGCGATGCTGGTAGCGCAGAAGAGTCTTTTTAAGAGCCTTCGTTGTGGCGATGGGGATGCCGTTAATGGCAATAACCTGGTCGCCCATGGCAATGCCACACTTGTATAGGATGCCGCTCGACGAAAGGCTTGTGATGGTGGGATGACCCTGGCCGCGACGCTCAAATGCGAATCCAAACGGTTCCTCTCCGTCCGAGATGGCTCGCTCGAACTCCGCCATGTCGGGCGGCAACCACTCCGAATGCTCGTCCAACGCATGGATCGATTCCGGCGTTATCGAATCGACCTGGCCTGACGGCAATTGCTTGATGTACTGCGTACGCACAATGCGCCGCAGTTCGTCTTGCACCGAATCCGCGCCCTGTGCCAACAGGGCAACAACCATGAACGTCATCATGATGGCCTCCGTGGATGTGTGGGTGAGGGGAGCCAGCGTATCGGGAATAATAGCCCACGGCCTCAGCCGTGGGTGTGCGTGGGTGTGCATCGATGTCCGACGAATTCATTCGTCGGCCATGTGTGTGTGCATGCGCATCACCCCATCATGCAGCATGACCATGGCTGCAGTGTCGAGCTTGCAGTACTCCAAGAGGGCGCTGTGGATGGCGTCGCGGTCGGCGGCGGCAATGCTGCCGTCGAACATCATGGTGGTGTAGGCCGTGACGGCGGCAGTGCCGTCACGGACGTCACCAAGACCGGCTATGCCGCCCAGCGAAGGGAGCGCAGCATAGGGCGATTGTAGGGTGTTGTCGGCGTCATAGCTGACGTATTCCGGGAAGGCCCGCCGAATGTGCGGCGCGGCTGACCAGATGGTGGGCAGGACGTACTTGATGGAGGCGCTGCCACGCATGGCAGGATGCATGTAGTGGTCGCGGATAAGGCCCAGGAGGTCGACAACGTGGTCTGCGTTGTTGTCAAGGAAGCGCGTCACCCAATCCCGGGTGATGCTGTCCAGTAGGCCCATGCGCTCCGCCGCTTTGGCGGCTGCGTTGACGGCGGTGCGCTCGTACGACGAGTAGATGTAGATGGTGTTGGCCCCGCCAACAGAAGCCATGAGCGCCCGCAGGAAGTCCATGCAGGGATGGTGGGCCGATTCGTGCAGCCACTCGGTGTGGCGCAGCGGTGCTTGCTGGGCGTCGGCCGTGTGGACGCTGAGCTGAAAGGTCGTGACCTCGAAGGGGCGGCAAGAGGGCCAGTAAGCAAGACCGGACGAGACGGCTTCGACGTCGATGAAGGCCTTGGGATAGGGATGCGAGGAAAGCGCCTGGGCAAGCGCCTCGCCAATGATGACGGAGCCCTTGGTGGCGGCTTCGATCTGCCGCGCCTGACGGTTGTTGTACTTGGGTTTTAGGTGCTGAGCAGGAATGGACGTCATGCGAGCGTCTACCGTTGCAACAACGTGCCGGACAACGTCGCCGATGTGCTTGTCCTGCAGACGTCCCACTTCCGTCAGGTCAAGGATGAACGGGTCGTGATAGGCCTTCTCGCCCCAGCAATGCAGAAAGCCGTTCGGTTGTCCGTTCTTCAGCGGAACGCGAAACTCGCAGCTGGCGCAGGTCGAAGACAGGACCGGCATTGCCCCCTGCATGAGTTGCTTGTGAAGGGATTCGATCTCGGCTTGGACGCGCTTGACCGAGGCCATGACGGCTTGGGTGACGTCGACAGGAATGAGGAGGTTGGAGCTCAGCAGGGCGTCGAGGTCGCCACTGAAGGAAACGACGCGCTGATTGATGACGCGGAACTGATGACGCAGGTCGTTCAGGCTGCTTTCGAAGTCGGGATTGATCATGACAAGCTCGGCACGGAAGTCCATGCCGGCTTCGATGATCTCGCCCCGCGCGCCAAGATGGCCGAATAACGTCACCGACTGGAAGGTGATGTCGTCGACAAGATCCTTCCAGTCGGCATAGATCTTACCGTCCTGGCGCATGACCGGCTTGATCTCGCCCGTGGCGGAGTGGGTGGGAACGACCTTTGACTTGAACTCAGAGAGCGTTACCGTGCCGGGATGGTATTGCAGGATGTCCATGCGCGCATGGCACAGTGTGGATTCAACGGACACTTCGGAATACACGCCGTGGTGGCCGGGCTGGATCATATCCATGGAAATGCCCATCCGCGTATTGGCATACATCTTGGGCGCCATCCAGTGGATGATGGCGCCCACCTCGGCAAGCTGTGCAGTAAATGGATCGTTGTCCTGCCTGCGCGGCATACCGTCGCGCAGGTGCTGCACCTTCACGGGGCAGGACCGCCCCAGCATGTATTCGGATTTCGTGAGTTTCATGGTAGACTCCTGTATAAAAATGGTTTATCAAATGAATCCAAAGGGGGCCTTGCTGGCCCGACGTGGTGCGTTGAAGGTTCCGCGGAAGGCGCGGCACTCGCGCACGATGTCGTCCTGCGTAAGCCGGTGAGACGCGGGGTTACGGCTGACAATGCTTCGAACAACATTGAATACAACAAGGGTAATGTCGGCAGGAGTCATGGTAAACTCCCGTACTAGTGCGTCGACGTCAATGTCGGACGCGCCCGGCATGGCCAGCGGCAGGCGCAGCTTCCAGACGTGGCGCTGGGTGCTGACGGAGGTGGCGTCAAGGTGAAGCTTGTAGTCGATCCGACGGTCAAACGCAGGATCGAAGACGCCTGGTGTATTGGTGGTAAGGATCAGGATGCCTTCGAAGGTCTCGATCTCCTGCAGCAAAATGTCCGTTACCATGTTCTGGGAACGGGAAATGGCGGCATTAACGGTGTCGTGTCCGCGGCGTGCAAAGAGTGCCTCGCACTCATCGATCAAGAGGATGGGGGCCTTGGGTTCGGCAAGGCTTACCTTCTTGAACTCGTCAAACATGCGGCGCGTGTTGCGCTCGAACATGCCAACGAGCGGTGACTTGAGCATGTCGCCGCCAGTGACGAACAGACGTCGCTGTAACATGTCTGCAAGCGCATAGGCGGCGGCCGTCTTTCCCGTTCCCGGGGCACCGCTCAACAGGATGACGACGCGGTCGTGACGCTTGGGGCGGTAGTGGCTGGCAATGGCCGAAATGCCATAGGAGCGCAGAATGGATGAAACGTCGTTGGAGCAAATGCCAACGATACGCGCAAACGTGTCTGCAATGGTCTCGTCGGGAATGTAAACGAATCCCTCGGGCACCACGGCCTCGTTCATCAGAGCACGCCTGCTGGTGATCTCTGACGTAACGGCATCATAGCCGTCTTCATCCTCGTTCGGATCGACGATCTCTTCCTCTTCCACCTCGTCGGTCATAACGTCGCCACGACCGGCAGGTGCTGCTGTGGCATCGTCGCCGCCCTCTGCAGAATGGCCTTCATGCTGCATGGTCTGCTCGAGCTCCTCAATACGCTCGAGCACGCTATTGGCCAGCGCGACGGATGCGGCCAGGAAGTCGCGGTTAAAGCCAATGGTGGGGTGCGCCTCGCCTTGACGATCGGTGGAGAATACAATGACGTCGTCAAGCAGCATCTGCTTGATGACGTTCACGCCGTGGATGACATTCCGCTTGCCAAAGCAACGGTTAATGACGGCCAGAATGGTGGTGTCGCGGTTGCCGAAGTAACCCTCGGTGTCGAGCAAGGCAAAGTAGAGGTATGCCATTACTTTCAGCTCGTCGGCATTGCTGATGATGCCGGAGCAATCAGCAACCAGACGAGCCGACACAGCCGGCGCGTTGTATGCGCTGTTCATATCGGCGCGCTTCAGGCGGCCGGCAACGTTGAAGAGTCGGGCGGTAAGGGTCTGCCGTGCTGTTGCACTCATAAAAGCCTCCGTGTAAAAAGTGGGGTGTTCAATGTCCGTGCGATCAACAAGAGGGGGCCGACAGTGCGAGGGTCGTAGGTGGCTGACGTGATACGCGGAAGGGATACGGGCGGGCGGCGTAGTGAAGTGGGGTGACAGCAACGGCGCGGCCACCCCCTTCAAACATCACAATGAATGCAAAGAACATGAAGACAGTTACAAAGCTACCGGGGCATCGTGACAGCAAGTGTCGCGATAGATCAAGTTGTTGATGTCGTGGATTACTACTGGTTTTCGGACACGAAGAAGAACCTTCGTACGTTTACGGCCGTCGTTGTATGTGGACGAGTGTTTGAGGATGTATCAAGGAGCAACGTCATGAGACAGGTCGAAACAATGAATGCAATACGAACGCTACTGCTGGGTGGCTCCCATACGTATGATCAGATCGGGAAGGCACTCTCGCTCCATGGCATCAACGTTGACAAGCGAACCATCAATCGCTATATCGACGAGCTTCGACAGCATGCGGATGCAGAGGTTGTTGAGTCTACAACAGGGAAGGGCCGCCAGAAGCAATTCGGACTCAAGAGCACGGGCAAGACCAGCGAGAGCGTCGCCATCGCCATGATCCATAGGGCAGTGCGCCAACTTCGGAGTCTTGACAATGCCTCGGTCACAAAGGCTGTAGACCTGCTCGATAATGCCTTTCGGACATCGCTGTCTCGTGTTTCGATCCCGCAGTCGCAGATGCCCTACATCGAGATCGGTGAATACACCGGTGCTGGAGTGGACATCACGATCCTAGACTCGGTCGTCGATGCCATCAAGGCTGCCATGAACATCCGCTTCCACTATCGCGGAATTGTAACGGATCCGATACTACCGTTGCGCGTGATCGAGTATAAGGGGCGTCTCTACGTTGTATGCTGGTCGCACAAACACAGTCGCTACGAGCCCTATCGGCTGGATGGTATGAGCCACTTCATGGTGTATCGGGCTGTACGCGATCCGAAGACCTTTGAATTCGACGAGTTCATGAGTACGCGTTTCGGCTTGTGGGAAGGTGATCCGAAAGGCACGTACGAAGTCGTTGTCGAGATCACCGACCCTGCTACAGCCGATAACTTCCGCGAGCGGAAATGGCATCCGTCGCAGCAGATCACCGACATTCCCGGAGGCGGCATCCGTATCACCATGCAATGCGGACTGAGCCCCGAGCTCACGTCGTGGGTGATGCACTGGATGCCAAAGGTTACCATCATCCAACCACAGATCCTGCGCGATCGTGTACGAACACTGCTGCAGTATGGGCTGAATAATCTTTGAAAGGGGCAATGACGTTGTCAAGGAACGACGTAGGTCGACGCCGGCGATGCCGTTAGGCAAAGCCAATGAATTCCCGTTCTGTCGTGTCAAAGGCTGCTCGCTGCTCGTGCTGGCACGAGGCCAGCAGGTCGGCAGTCTCCAAGCGTGCCGCCGTGCGACGGGAAGCGATGATGGTGCGGCAGGTATTGATGACAACACGTTCAATGATGGCGCCCGTGAAGTTGCCCGCGGCCAGCAGCTGCTCCACGTCGATCTCGGCAGCGCCGGGAATGCTGGGCTTCAGGTAGTGCTTCCAAAGACGGCGCTGGACGTCCTTCCCGGGACGATCGATGAGGATCTTGTGGTCGAACCGACGCGAGAACGCCGGATCGAGATTCGAAAGCAGGTTGGTGGTGCATATAAGGATGCCGGGCAGCGTCTCCATTTCCTTGAGGACGATGCCGATGCGGTTGTTGAGGCTATGCTCGACGGCATTGTCGGCATGCAGACGTCGTGCAAAAAGGAATTCGCATTCGTCGATCAACAAGATCGGCGCTTGGTCGAGCTGGCCGCAGTGCGCGCGGAATTCCTTGAACATCTTGGCGAGGTTCTTTTCGGCTTCGCCGACCCATTTCGACTCGATGCGGTCGACGGTAATGGTGTAAAGGCGTCTGCCGAGCTCGCCCGCCAGGGCGCGCACGCCCGAGGTCTTGCCCGTGCCCGCCGGACCGTGCAGCAAGACGCTTACGCCGCGAGATGCAATGGCCGGGGCCAATCCCCACTCTGCAAGGACGTCGGCTCCAACCGCGCGCTGTCCGGCGGCAATCATGGCAAGCTTTTCGGCAACAGCTGGCTCTAGGAAGTGCGTGGCAAGCGTGGTCGAGACGTCGACCTCTTCCAGGATGCGCTTGCGCGGTTGCTTGCCCGGGTAGACGTCCTGCTCGGCATCGCCATCGGCACCATCATCGCTATCTCGTGAAGGTGTTACAGTGGCGTTGCCTGTGTCATGCGCTGCATACGCAGCGATGAATCCTTTGCAGCCAACCAGCGACGGATCAATGCCGCGACCGTCACGCATCGCGTTTACAAGAGCAAAGAAGTCACTTGTGGGCAGATAGTCGTTATGGTAGGTCGCCTCGGGACCACTTCTTCCACACTCAATGCGGTTATACTCGCGAACGGGAGATTCAATAATGCCAAGCTCCTCGAACCGCGCGAGAAGGTTGACGTTGTCAAACGCATGGAGCTTCCCGAACACATACATTAGGTACTCGCGTCCTGGCCGCATGCGGTCCGGATCGTAATTATGTACTTCAAGGACAGAGCATGTCCAGATCACCGACATCAGCGCCGCTTCTTCCCTTGTTAGATGCCACGGTGTAAAGGCCTTGCAAACGGCATCAATCATGTCAAGGCGCACGGGAAGTAGTGCAGCCATTGCATCGCGGTCGGGTCGGCCCCGACGACCCTCGGTTGTAGCAAGGAGGCACTCACCAATGCCGATCAGCATTGATGAGAGTGACTGTGTGTCGGAATGATGCAGCGGTACCATACTCACTCCTCCCATAAACATGAAGTAATGAATGAGTGCGAATGTAAACTGGCAATGTGACAGCGGTTGTCGTGATAAAGCAACTTATCCCACGGCATTGCCCTACCAGGGCGCCCGGGGTATGCGATAGACCGTGGGTGGACGCGCATCGCCCATGGTACACGCAATCCCAAAACACGGCACGCATCGACGATGAGCCACGTAGGGGAGTAATATTGCTAGCCCCGGGCGCCAGCCCGGGGTATGCTTTGTTCCATCGGTTGTAGATTGACGGTAGACACTATGCGACAGATGCTGATCTTCATTGTCATGCTTGTTGGGCTGACCTGTGTACGGGCGCAGCCGACGGGTGACGTGCCCATGCCGGTGATGGCGGGGGATACTGCCGACAGAGTGATTGTCTATGTCGGACCCAGCGGAAGGCAGGGAGCTCAGGGTACACGCGAGGATCCGGTGGCATCGTTCACGCCCGCCATGGAGCGGCTGAAGGAACGTACAACGTCTAGGACAGGTAGCGTTGCATGCACGCTGGTATTGTTGCCGGGACGCTATCGACTTACCGAACCGTACATTCAGTTCTCCGGCGACCATAGCGTGACCGGCCCGGCAGGGACGCGCATGCTGCAGGTGAGCTTCGTGGGTGAGGGCAACGTGACGCTTGATGCGTCCGGCATCACCGTGCCAGCCGGACATGGTGTTGTCACGCCGTCAGGAAGCGGTATCGAGATCTGTAACATCCGCATCGTGCATAGCAGTGAGTTTGGCATTCGACTTGGCACCGCATCGCGGCGCGCAACAAACGTCAGACTGGTCAATGTCGAGGTCGATTCGACATTCTCGCATGGCATCCTTCTTGGAGATGCCGCCTCGCCCCTTTCCGACACAACGGCTTTGATTGGCTGCAGGATAACGAATACCAACCTGATGAACGTGGGCGGTAGTACGG